>JBEKQS010000130.1:0-14455 GCA_049519475.1 Bryobacteraceae bacterium
CCCCTGGGCCGCGACCCGGATGAAACCGTGCTGCGCCTCTGGGAGGAGCCGCCGGGACGTCAAAACTAACGGAGAGATACCAATATGAACGTCAACCTGAAGTCGCTGATCGAAAAATTGACTCCATCCGCCCGCAACGCGCTGGAAGCCGCCGCCGGCCTTTGCGTCACGCGCACGCACTACGATGTCGAGGTGGAGCACTACCTGATGAAGCTCCTGGATGAAGGTCCCGGCGACTTCGAAAAAATCCGCCGCCGTTTCGGGGTGGACGATTCCCGCCTCACCGCCGATCTCACACGCTCGCTGGACGCCCTGAAGTCCGGCAACGCCCGCACTCCTGCCTTCAGTCCCACCATCGTCAAAATGCTGTCCGCGGCCTGGCAGGTGGGCTCGCTCGAATTCGGCCACGAAGAGATCCGCACCGGCGCGACCATTCTGGCCCTGGTATCGGACCCCGAACTCGCCCGCATGACCCGCGAGATCAGCAAGGAACTGTCGAAGATCGACGCCCAGGCCTTACAGACCGAATTCGGAGCCATCCTCGCCGGATCGCCGGAGGATATGGAAACCGCCGTTGCCGCGCCCGGCGTTGGCCCGGCTCCCGCCGGCGGCGCTGCGCGTCCCGACGGCAAGAAGAGCAAGCTCGATCAGTTCACCATCGATCTCACGGCCAACGCCCGCGCCGGCAAAGTCGATCCGGTGCTCGGCCGCGACCGCGAAATCCGGCAGGTCGTCGACATCCTCATGCGCCGCCGCCAGAACAACCCCATTCTCACCGGTGAGGCGGGCGTCGGCAAAACCGCCGTCGTCGAAGGCTTTGCGCTGCGCGTCGCCGCCGGCGATGTTCCGCTTCCCTTGCAGAATGTCGCCATCCGCTCGCTCGATCTCGCGCTCCTGCAGGCCGGCGCCGGCATCAAAGGCGAATTCGAAAACCGCCTCAAAGGCCTCATCGAAGAGGTCAAGTCGTCGCCCACTCCCATCATCCTGTTCATCGACGAGGCCCACACCATGATCGGCGCCGGCGGCCAGGAGGGCCAGGGCGATGCCGCCAACCTCCTCAAGCCCGCGCTGGCCCGCGGCGAACTCCGCACGCTCGCCGCCACCACCTGGAGCGAGTACAAGAAATATTTCGAAAAAGACGCCGCTCTCGCCCGCCGCTTCCAGGTGGTGAAGGTCGAAGAGCCCGAAGAGTTGCAGTGCATGGTGATGCTGCGCGGCATCGCTCCCGCGCTCGAAAAGCACCACGGCGTGCGCATTCTCGAGGAGGCCGTCCAATCCGCCGTGCGCCTCTCCCACCGCTACATGGTGGGCCGCCAACTTCCCGACAAGGCCGTCAGCGTGCTGGACACCGCCTGCGCCCGCCTGGCCCTGGGACACAACTCCACGCCTCCGCCCATCGAAGATGCCACCCGCCGCCTGGACGATCTTGCCGTGCAGGAGCGCATCCTCAAGCGCGAATCCTCCACCGGCGCCGATCACGCCGAGCGCCTCGAAAAAATCGCCACCGATAAAGCCGCCGTCGAAGCCCAGCTAGCCACCCTGCGGGAGCACTTCGAAAAGGAGCGCGAACTGGTCGGGCAGATCCGCGAACTGCGGTCCAAGCTGGAAGGCGAGTTGCCTCCCGACGACGCCACTGCCGCCCGCTCGGAAGTCGCCGCTCTCAACGCCACCCTCGATCAACTGCAAGGCGAGCAGCCCCTGATGCGCGTCTGCGTGGACTCGCAGACCGTCGGCGAAGTGATCGCCGCCTGGACCGGCATCCCGCTCGGCAAGATGCTCAAAGACGAGGTCTCGACCGTTCTCGAACTGGAGCACCACCTCGGCCGCCGCGTCATCGGCCAGGCGCACGCCCTGGCGGGCATCTCCGAACGCATCCGCACCGCCCGCGCTTCGCTCGACGATCCCGGCCGCCCCATCGGCGTCTTCCTTCTGGCCGGCCCCTCCGGTGTCGGCAAGACCGAAACCGCCCTGGCGCTTTCCGACCTGCTCTATGGCGGCGAAAAGAACCTCATCAGCATCAACATGTCGGAGTTCCAGGAATCCCATACCGTTTCCACTCTGAAGGGCTCGCCTCCCGGGTACGTCGGCTATGGCGAGGGCGGCGTGCTCACCGAAGCCGTCCGCCGCCGTCCTTATGCCGTAGTGCTCCTAGACGAGGTCGAAAAGGCCCACCCCGACGTCCTCGAGCTGTTCTACCAGGTCTTCGACAAGGGCATTATGGAAGATGGCGAGGGCCGCGAAATCGATTTCAAGAACACCATCATCATCCTCACCAGCAACGCCGGCACCGATACCATCATGAAGCTGACCGCCGATCTCGAAACCGCCCCCACTCCGGACGGCCTGGTCAAAGCCCTCAAGCCCGAGCTAAATAAAATCTTCAAACCCGCCTTCCTCGGCCGCCTGGTCATCATTCCGTATTACCCCATCCGCGACGAGGCCCTCAAACAGATCATCGTTCTCAAGCTCGCCAAGATCCAGCGGCGCCTCGAGGAGAATCACAAGATCAAACTCTCCTGGGACCCCGCCCTGCTCGACGAAGTGGCCTCGCGCTGCACCGAAGTCGAAAGCGGCGCGCGCAACGTCGATAACATTCTGACCAACTCACTGCTGCCCGATCTTGCCCGCCGCCTGCTCGGCAGCATTGCCGGCGGCGCCAAGCCTTCCGCCATTCACATCCGGATCGGAGAAAACGGCGCTTTCGAGTACTCTTGATGGACGCACTATGGCCCTCGCACAAACACAACGGCTGTTCAGCTTTGACAGCCCGCTAGGCCCCGATAAGCTGCTCGTCAACAGCTTCGGCGGATCCGAGCACATCTCGGAGCTTTTCAATTTCCAGCTCGAGCTGGTGTCCGAAGATTTCAACCTCGACTGGGATACCATCATCGACCGCAACGTCACCGTCGGCATCCGCCAGAAGGATGGCGTCAGCTTCCGCTATTTCAACGGCTACATCAACAACTTCGAGCCGACCCGCCACGAAGGCCGCTTCGCTTATTACTCAGCGGAAATGGTCCCCTGGCTCTGGTATCTCACCCAGTGCCAGAACCATGTCATCTACCAGGAGAAGACCGTCCCGCAGGTCCTGGAATTGGTTTTCCAGAGTCTCGGCTTCCGCGACTACGAAATCAAAAAGCTGGGCGATCGCCACCAGCCCTGGATCAACTGCTGCCAGTATGCCGAGAACGCCTTCGTGTTCGTCTCCCGCATCATGGAAGCCGAGGGCATCTACTATTGGTTCAGGCACGAGCAGGGCAAGCACACCATGGTGATAGCCGATACTACGGCTTCCGCGTTGCCCATTCCCTACCAGTCCACCATGAGGTACGAGCATGAAACCGGCAACATGGCGCGCACCGAAGACACCATTTTCAGCCTCAACATGAAGAAGGTCATCAAGCCCAATCAATATGCCCATAAGGATTACAATTTTCTAATTCCGGGGCGGCAGCTTTACTTCAACGGGCCCATGAATCAGTTCATGGGTTCGAAAAAACCCCTGGAGTGGTTCGACTACCCCGCCGATATCGATTGGCCCCAGGACGCGCCCGACTGGGGCGACCTGCGCAAGGAGGAAATCGCCGTCGACCGCGTCACCGTCACCGGGGATGGTAACTGCCGGTCCATGATGCCCGGCTACCGCTTCGATCTCACCCAGCACGACCGCTCCGATCTGGACCTCAATTACCTCGTCACCAAAGTGACTCACCACGGCCACGAAGGCTCTCTCGCCGCCGGCTCCGACGCCAACGAGGCCACCTACGAAAACTCCTTCTCCTGCATCCCCTCTTCCACTCAGTACCGCCCCACCCGCAAGACCGATACTCCCAACATCGGCAGCATGCAAACCGCCACCGTGGTTGGACCCAAGGGAGAAGAAATCTACACCGACGAGTACGCCCGCGTCAAAGTCCATTTCCACTGGGATCGCCGTCCGGCCGACGAAAACTCCTCCTGCTGGATCCGCGTCATGCAGCCCATCGCCGGCCCCGGCTTCGGCCACATCTGGCTCCCCCGCGTCGGCCAGGAAGTCGTCGTGCAATTTCTCGAGGGCGATCCCGACCGCCCCGTCATCACCGGCTGCCTCTACAACCACGTGAATCACCCTCCCTACACGCCCGTCCCCAAGTTCAAGGATTGGAGCGGTATCAAGACGCGCAGCACCAAGCAGGGCAAGTCCACCGAATTCAACGAGCTTCGCTTCGTCGATACCAAGGGCAGCGAACTCTACGTCATGCATGCCCAGAAAGACCTGCAGATCACGGTCGAGAACGACACCATCGAGGTGGTCGATCGCGACCGCACCCTCCAGGTCAAACGCAACCAGACCGAAATGGTCCAAGCCGACAAGCACAACAGCGTAAAAGGAAATTTCAACGAGGACATCCAGGGCCAGATGTCCATCAACGTGCAGAAAGACGTCAACGAAAAAGCCGCCGGCAATTTCCTCCTTCAAGCCGGCGGTGAAGTGCACATCAAGGCCGGCGCGCGCATCGTACTCGAGGCGCCCCATATCACTTTCATCGGCACCGGCGGCTTCATCGATTGCACCGCCCTCGGCATCGCCATTCAGGGCACAAACGTCTGGCTCAACTGCGGGCTCGGCTTACCAACCGGCGCTATGGGCGCCATGCCCCAATTGCCGAACATCCCCGGCTTACCCGCCGGCTTCAACATGTCCACGCTTGCCAACATGCCGAATCTGCCCACCATGGTCAGTTCCCTCACAAGCAGTGTCACTGGAGCCGTCAGTGGGGCTGTCAGCGGAGTGACCGGCGCTGTCAGTGGGGCTGTCAGCGGAGTGACCGGTGCTGTTAGCGGCGCTGTCAGTGGAGTGACCGGTGCCGTCAGCGGCGCCGTCAGTGGAGTGACCGGTGCTGTCAGTGGCGCCGTCAGTGGAGTGACCGGTGCCGTCAGTGGTGTCGTCAGTGGAGTGACCGGTGCTGTTAGCGGCGCTGTCAGTGGTGTGACCGGTGCTGTCAGCGGCGCCGTCAGCGGAGTGACCGGTGCCGTCAGTGGCGCTGTCAGCGGTGCGACCGGCGCCGTCAGCGGAGTGACCGGAGCCGTCAGTGGCGCGGTCAGCGGTGTGACGGGAGCCGTCAGCGGTGTGACCGGTGCTGTCAGTGGCGCGGTCAGCGGTGCGACCGGTGCCGTCAGCGGAGTGACGGGTGCTGTCAGTGGCGCGGTCAGTGGTGTGACGGGCGCTGTCAGCGGTGTCACCGGCGCCGTCAGTGGCGCTGTTAGCGGTGGCAGCGGTGCTCTCGGTTCGGAAGTAAGCAGCCTCCAAAGTTCCCTGGCCTCGAATCCCTTTGTGGCTCCCGGGACCTTCAGTGGAGAGATCGGCGCGCTCAGCGGCCAAGCCCCTGATCTCGGTTCCATCATCGAAGGTCAGGTGGCGGGCTCGACTGGAGGGATGTCGAGCGTCGCCAGCCAGGTGGGCGCAGCGTCGCAGGGCCCCGCCGATTCCGGCAATCTCCAGGCGGACGAACAGCAATATGCCGAAGATCAACCGGACCCGTCAGGCACAGGTGGTGGGCAGGCCGGCGGCGGGAGTTCCGCCTGATGCCGCTTCTATCCGCCCGTCAACACGTTCGGGCTGCCTTGCACCATGTGACCCGGGCCGCCGCAGTGCATGTCCAGGTCGCCCAGGCGGTGTGCCGGCAGGTTGTTGATGAAGACCGTCGTGCTGCCCTGGATCGCAATCCACAGGTTCGGACCACAGCATGCCGCGTGGATTCCCATGTCCAGGATGCGCAGTGCCGGCAGGTTGTTCACCAGCACGTTGGGAGATCCGGTCTGCGCGGGGCCGATGCATGGGTGCGGGCAGCACGGTTTCCCGTGGGTGTCCGCCGGCACGAAAGATCGGTCGCCGAGCCTGGATTGCGGCTGCATTGCTATCCTGAGAATATACCACAAACTCTGAACGGCGCCTTCGGACTTCAGGCCATCGGGAGGATCATGTCATCGTGGCGGTAAAGCGAACCAATCTGCAGGAGCGATATGAGCTTCGCGAAGTCCTCGGCCGCGGCGGCATGGGCGTCGTCTATCGGGCACTCGACACGCTCATGAAGCGCGAAGTCGCGCTGAAGACCATCCTCGATATCGAGAATCCCGCAACCCTCCAGCTCTTTTATAAGGAATGGTCCATCCTCGCCACCATGGTCCACCCCAATGTAATCAATATTTATGACATCGGCGAGTTCGACCAGGAAGGAACCAAGAAGCCCTTTTTCGTGATGCCCCTGCTGCCCGGCGTCACCCTCGACCGGCTCATCAAGGACGGCAGCCCCCGCCTTAGTGTCAACGGTGTCCTCGAAATCATCGCGCAAGCCGCTCATGGTCTCCACGCCGCCCACGAACAAGGCCTGGTCCATCGCGATGTCAAACCCTCCAACATCTTCGTGATGGATGACAACTCCGTCAAGATTATCGATTTCGGGATCGCCCGCCAGGCAACCGGCCATTCCAAGACCACCCTCAAGGGAACCCTCTTTTACATGGCGCCCGAGCAGCTTGAGATGAAGCCGCCCAGCCCTCTCTCCGATCTCTTCGCCCTGGGTGTCGTCACCTATGAGGCCCTCACCCGCCACCGTCCCTTCCACGGCGCCTCGGAAGCCGAGGTCGTCGAAGCCATCCTGCATCACAGCCCGCCGCCCGTGTCCGGCCTCAACCACGACGTCAGCTACTTAATCAGCCAGGTGGTTCACAAGTCCATCGCCAAGCAGCCCTGGCACCGCTTCTTCAACATGCGCGAGTTCGCCGACGCTCTCCAGAAAGCCCTCCGCAACGAACCTCTCGAATATTTCGATAGCACCAAGATCAAGCCCCGTCTCGAACGCGCTTCGAAAAGTTTCGAAGCCGGCGACTACACCTTCGCCTCCGAAGTCCTCTCCGAACTCGAAGCCGAAGGCCACCTCGATCCGGAAATTGCCCGCCTCCGCGGCCAGGTGGATCAGGCCGTCCGCCAGACCCGCATCCGCCAGATGCTGGAAAGCGCGCGCCGCTTCTTCGACGCTACCGAGTACTCTCTCGCCTTGCGCAAAATCCAGGAGGCCATTGAGCTCGATCCCACCGATCCGGACGCCCTCGCGCTCAAATCGGTGGTCGAAAAGGAGCGCCGCGAAAAGAAAATCTCCGAATGGATCGCGCTCGCCCGCCAGCACCTCGATAACCAAGCCTTCCGCCAGGCCCGCGATGCCCTGGATAACGTCCTCCAGATCAAGCCCAACGAAACCGAAGCCCTCAGCCTGATGGAGGAAATCGGCCGGCGCGAAACCGAAGTCGCGCGCAGCCGCGATGAAAAAGCCCGCCTCTACCAGGCCGCTTGCCAGGCTTGGGAAAAAGGCGAGGTGACCAGCGCGCTCAGCAAGCTCGAAGTCCTGGTCGCCATGGACCGCGACCTGCCCGAATCCGATACCGGCCGCAGCAGCACCTACCAGAACTTCTACAACCAGGTCCACTCCGAGCACAACACTCTCAAGAACTCTTACGAAGAGGCCAAGCGGAATCTGGCCGGCGGCAACTTTGAAGCCGCCTCCGCCACCTGCAAACAGTTCCTCGCCAAGTACCCCAATCACGCCCTCTTCCAGGCCCTCAAGTTCGACGTCGAAGAGCGCCAGCGCCAGAAATTCTCCCAGGTCATCGCCGAAACCGATCGAAAAGTCGAAGAGGAACCCGACCTCGATCGCCGCATGGGCATCCTCGAGGAAGCCCTCAAACTGTATCCCGGCGAAAACCACCTGGAGCGCGCCGTCCGGCTCGTCCGCGACAAACGCGACCTTGTCAATTCCATCGTTTCCAAAGCCCGCTTCTTCGAAGAGCACGGCCAGTTCAACGATGCCCTCGACCAGTGGCAGATCCTCAAATCCATCCACGATAAGCAGCCCGGCCTTCCCTTCGAAATCCAGCGTCTCATCAAGCGCCGCGATCAACAGGCGCGTGAGACCGCCAAGGCCCGCTGGGTGGAACAGTCCGACCAGTACCTTGAAAACGGCGACTACAAGCGCGCCCTCCAGACGGTGGAAGCCGCTCTCACCGAATTCCCCGGTGAATCCGAGTTGCTGGAACTCGAAAAGCTGGTCCGCAAGAGCCAGGAGCGCGGCGCCCAGGCGCTCGAACTCCTGGCACGCGCCCGCGAGGCCAGTGAGAAAGGCTCTCCCGACGACGCCCTCGCCGCTTTGCGTGAGGCTTCTTCGCTGGATTCCCGCAATACCGTCATCCGCACCGTGCTGGTGAACTCTCTCCTCGACCAGGCCCGCCGCCTGGTGGATTCCGACTGGGATTCCGCCGATGCATTCGTGCAGGAGGTGCTCCACCTCGAGCCCAACCACGCGCCCGCCCAGAGCCTTGCCGCGCGCATTTCCGATCGCAAACGCGAGGATTTCGTCGCCTGGTGCCTCGCCCAGGCCCGCCGCATGCAAACCGATGGCGATATCGATGGCGCTCTCGCCGTAGTGGCCCAGGGTCTCGACACTTATGCCAACGAGCCGCGTCTCCAGCAATTGCAGGCCACTTTGCTGCGCGCCCAGGCCGAAAAACAGCGTCAGACCGTCCGTCCCCGCGAAGCCCGCGAGCCGCGAACCGCCATACCCGCGCCCGAAGCCTCGGCGGCGGGCGAAAAACCGGCCGCCTCGCCGGCAGGCGATCTCACCACCATGCTCGGCTCGCCCGTCACCGCAACCGCCGTTCCGCCGCCTCCGGCCGAGGCGGAAATCAGAATCTCCGCAGCCGCGCCGCCCTCTCCGCCCGCCGGCAACGTCCTCGAAACTCCCCCTCCGCCACCGGAGCCGATTGTCGAACCAGCGCCGCCGCCTCCCCAGCCGCCAGCGCCGCCGTCCGGCCCAACCGCGCTCGACAAATTCAAACTCTGGTTTCAGAACGCCGGCCGGGAAAAACGGCTCTACGTCTTCACCGCCACGGCTGCCGGCATGATCCTTCTGATCGCCGCCATTGTGGCCATCGCCCATCACCGCAAGCCGGCGCCTTTGCCCGCCGCCAGCAAGTTCCAGATGGTGATGCGCTCCTCGCCCGAAGGCGCGGAAATCAAGTTCAACGGCGATACCTGCGGCACTTCCACCTGCCGCATGGAGCTCGCTCCCGGCACTTACCAGGCAACCGCCCGCTTGTCCGGCTATCAGGATGTTTCCACCAGCTTCACCGTCGGCAAGGACGCTTCTCCCGACGTCAACCTCACCCTCGTTCCGCTTCCGCCGCGTGTCGCCGTTTTCACCGACCTCCCGGATGGCACCATCCAACTCGACGGCTCCCCCGCCGGCCAGATCCAGGACGGTGGCGCCGAGATCTCCAACCTGACTCCCGGCAAGCATACCCTCACGGTCCAGAGCGGCAATTCGACCGCCTCCGTGCAACTCGAAATCCTGCCCGGCGCCATGCCCGCAATCACCGCCCCCGTCGAAACCACCAACCTTCGTGGCTTCGTCCTCGCCGGTTTCGGCGCCGGCGCGCGCCTCTACGGCAGCGCCACCGGATTCAAGGCCTCGCTCGACGGCCAGCCTGCCGGCGATCTGCCGCCCGACGGCCTGCCCCTCCAGAACCTCGCTCCCGGCACCCACGAACTGCAACTGGATGGCCCCGCCCGCGAGCAGGACAAAATGGTCTTCGAGGCCCAGCCCTCCGCCGCCCTCTATATTTCCCTCCGCACCTCCCGCAATCTCGGCGTGGTCAACGTCGTCGCCAATGAGGACGAAGCCGAGCTCTACATCAACGGCGACAAGTACCGCCGCACTACCAAGCGCGGACGCCTGATCCTTTATCTCGTCCCCAAACAGTACGCTCTGCACCTCCAGAAAGATGGCTTCGCGCCCACTCCCGATCAAACGGTCGACCTCCACAAAGGCGAAGAGACCAAGCTCACGTTCAATCTGCAGCCCGCCAAAGCCACTCTCGCGGTTCATCACGCGCCTCCCAACGCCGAAGTCTGGATCGATGGCGCGCGCGCCGGCACCGTCCGCTCCGACGGCGAATTCTCCCTCTCTACCCTGGAACCCGGCCGCCATACCGTCTCCCTCCGCCTGGATGGCTTCAAGCCGCTACAAACCGAAGTGGCCCTCTCCAGCGGAAAGAGCGCCGATCTGCAGGGTGCGCTCGAAAGCACGCTAGGCACTCTGAAGCTGGATATCAGTCCCGCCGGCCTCGATGCGCACCTCCGCATCCGCCGTGAGGGCGAGGCCCAGGATCGCGATGTTTCCGGGTCCAGCCTGAATTTGCCCGAGGGCTCCTACACGGTCACCGGCGCCGCGCCTCAATACCAGAATGCCGCCGCCACCGTGCACGTCACTGCCAATGCCGTCTCGACGGCCCGCCTCGAATTTACCAAGAAGGTCGAAACAGCTCCCCCAGTGGTCGCCAAAGCGCCTCCCGCCAACCCGGTTTTTGGCCCCGACGATTGGATCAAAGCCGGCGGCTGGACCCGCCAGGACAACATGATCGTCCACCAGGGCGGCGATTACGTGCTTGCCCCGCCCAACCTGCCCCAGGGGACCATCCGCTTCACCGCCGTCATCCTGAAAGGTAAGCGCCTCGAGTGGGTTGTGGCCTTCCGCGACAGCAAGAATTACTTGTTCTTCCAAATCGACGACAAGAACCTCACTCGCTACGAAGTCACCAATGGCGTCAAAGCATCGCAGGTGAAGATCCCCCACAAGCTGGACCGCAAGCAACCCATGAGCTTCACCATCGACGTGACGCCCACCGCCGTCATCCACAGCGTCCAGCAAGGGGGCCAGTGGGTGATCCTGGACAACTGGGAAATCTCCGGCTCATTGCCGCACGGCAAATTCGGCTTCCACATTCCCAGCAGCGACGAAATCGGCCTCACCGATTTCCGTCTCGCCGCCAACTAGCGTCGGCACCAAGAGAATCCCTGGCCTAGATGTCCACGAAATAACTGGACAGATCGCGGCCTGGATTTCACCCTAAAGATCGGCGTTCATCTGCGGCCCATATAGTTTTGCGAGATCCTGCCGAATAACAAAATAGCCGCAGATGAACGCAGATGGACGCCGATAACACAGACCTCAATGCTCTAAGCGAGAAGGTGCTTGGCGCCGTATTCGAAGTCTCCAACATGCCGGCTGTCACGGGTTAGACGCGATTTGGTCTGTCCAGTTATTTATTGGACACTGCACTAACTAAGTGGCATTGCGCACTCTTGCGACGCACTCGTCGGTGCGGCGTCGGCACTCATGCCGAGGGCTTGGTCCCGACAGACTGTCCGCACCCCACCAGGGTTATGCCGACAGCTCTTCCGGCAGACCCTCTCGCCTCCGCCGGCATTGCACAGCCACCATTTCGAGCTGGCGCAACTGCCCGGTGGTAATGCAATCGCCGTCGGATTCGATGACCGCGTAGGGCGTATCGCTTCGCAGCGAAAGCGCGTGAATCACCGCCGACGCGGTGTTGGCGGGAGCGCAGTTGAACGCGCCGATGTTGACGTAGGCATCGAAGGCCCCCGATTCCAGCAGCGTGGCATATCGGCCGATGGTCATGGGCGCCTCGGTGTAACCATTCATCGAGATGCGCTTGTGGCCCTCGCGCTCCACGTCGCCAAAGGCCACGTACGGGCTGAAGAGCAGCCCGGAGCTTGCCGCGATCCGCCGCCACCGCCGGTCGAGCATTTCGATGAATCCGATGCGAATCCGCGCGCCGAGGGCCCGCATGGCGGCCGGCCGGTCGGCGCCCGAGATGAGTTCCGACAATAATGCGGTCATCGAGCATTGGTCCACCGGGCGAAGGCGGCCATGCGAAAAGCCCAGCCGCACAATGTCTTCGGCCTGCATAAAACAGATGAATTCCGACATCTCGGTGGTCTTGGTCAGGATGCCGCGTTCTTCGAAGAAGTCCTTAACCGGTCCATCCACGAAGATCCGGTTCAGGCCGCCAAAGAGCAATACGCGGGCGCTCTGTTCCACGGGCGCGCGCAATGGCACGCCGGCCAGCCGCTGTGCTACGTGGCGCAACTCCCGCTCGGTGGCCCACAAGCCGCTGTGGCTGGCGGCGATCAGGCTGGTTTCCAGTTCGCCCAGAAGCGCCAGGGCCGCGCCGCGGTCGTTGGCCAGGCAGCGCAGCGCGGAACGCATCTCCGCCAGCACATCGCTCAAGACGTAGGCCGCCACTTTCATAGCGCCCAGCTTGTTGCCCTGCCCCAGAAAGTTGTTCTTGGGCGTGGGCCACGCCACCACCGCATTGCTTTCGCCCAGGCGCTCGAAGATGATGGGCGCGGCGTCGTACCAGGCTCCGATCTGGCACGGGCCCTCCTGGTCCAGCAACTGAAATACGGTCACCTCACCGGGCGGGCGCGTCTCCAGGTACTTCACCGCCTTGCCCACCATCGACAGGAAGGGAAGACATTCCCGGCCGGAGCAGACCCGCTTGGCATATTGCAGCGCTTCCGCGTCGGTGTTGGGTGAGTACGTCCATCTCCAGCCGATGGAATCGTAAAAGCCCGCATAGACTTCGGACACAAACCGCGGACCATCGGCCAGAGCGACGTGCACCACCTCCGGAGCATCCAGCCCCAGCCGCCGTCCACTTCCCGTGACGATGGACGCGCGCGCGCCGTCATATTCGAGACGCGCCGGGGTGACGCGCGTCTTTGCGGGCGTGACCGGGACGGCCTGGCGCCGCCTGGCTTCGATGATGTCTTCGATGATCTCCAGAAAGGCGCCCACGCGTGTCTCGATACCGGCATGGGCGGTGTGCGAGTCGATCTCCAGAAAGCAGAATGGCTGGCCTTCCAGTTGGCGGCGCAGCCGGTGGTGAATGATGGCGTCGGGACCGCAAGAGAAGCAGGAGATGTTGCAGACGTACGAGTCGCCGTGGCGCCGGGCGTATTCCACGGCTGCCATCACGCTTTGCGTGTAATGCCACACGTTGCGTTGGCTCGCCCCGGATTCCATCGACAGCGCATCGCCCGGAATCACGCTGAACCCGCGGGTGACTATCTTGCGAGGAACCGAGAGATTCACTTCCGGCGCATAGGCGGCGTATGGACGGCCCACCAGGATGACCGCCGGGCCGGTGATTTCCGCCAACGCTTCTTCGATTCTTTTCCGGTAGGTCCGTTCGAAGGCCGCTTGATGAGTCACGGCCATCTGCCACGCTTCGCCCGACTGGCCGGCGGAAACTCCCAGCCTGGCGCCCAGCCTGACCACCTCCTGCTGCGTCACCGCGGCGAGGCGCGGCGACAATCCCATTTCCGGCGCGAGTATTTTCGGGGCTTCACTTTCGAAGAATGCCGCGATCACCCCGGGCATATCCTGAGTGACCGGGCAGAGATACCCGGGCACATCGCCTGCGCCGGCCGGAAACTCGCGCATGTAGGGAAGGAACACGAAATCGACTGCCTGCGCCAGCAGATCGTCCACCGCGGCATGCACCAGTTCCGCCGGGCAGCACATCGGTGCGGCGGTACGGCGCGATCCATGGCCCGGGCGAGACAGCACCACCTCGTAACCCAGCCCTCCGAGGAACTGCGCATACAGCGGGTAGAGTTCATAGGTGGTGAGCGCCAGAGGCAGGCCGATGCGGCCCCGGGGATGCCTGGGCGCCGGCGGCGCGAATGTTCGGAACATCAACTCGTGACGCACAGCCACCAGGTCGCGGCCTTCCGCAAGACGCAGCGTTTTCGGCCTGCGCGCCATCTCCCATTTCGAGCACAACCCGCCAAAGGCCAGAGTCTTCCCGCCCAGCAGGAAGCGCTGCACCTCGCACCGGTTGTCGCACGCCGGGCAGGTGAATGGCGCCTTGGATTCCATGCGCATCTTGCCGAACGAGCCGAGGCTGCGATCCCAGGCAGCAACGGCGCCCACGGAAAGCAGATCGCCCACCATGCGCGCGGCGCCCTCGCAACCCATCAACTCGGGGTTGGGCGGAACCGTAACCTGCACCCCGGCCAGAGCCGCCACCGCCGGCGCCACGGCCGGATTGAGTGCCACACCGCCCTGCAGCAGCACCCTTCGTCCCGTCCGGCGGGCGCCCACCACGCGCGCCAGATAGTTTTCGACAATCGCATACACCAGGCCGGCCAGAACATCCGCGCGCGGAACTCCCTGCTGGAGCGCCGCGCGAACTTCCGAGTTGATAAATGCCGCGCACCGCTCCCCAAACGCGATCGGGCTGGCGCTGCTCAACGCCAGCGAACCGAGTTGATGGATGGGGACCTGCATATCGGAGGCCGCGGCTTCTTCCAGAAAGCTTCCCGTGCCCGCCGAACAGCCGTCATTCATCGAGTAGTCCACCGGAATGCCGCCTTCGAGGGCCACGAACTTGGCATCCTGGCCGCCGATCTCAAACAGCGTATCCACCTCAGGCAAAACTTCGCGAGCCGCGCGCGCGTGGGCCAGAATCTCGTTGAACACCGTGCAGTTGTCGAGGTAGATCGATACGATCTCGCGACCCGATCCGGTAACCGCCGCCTGCACCACGCGGTAGT
>JBEKQS010000131.1:0-14455 GCA_049519475.1 Bryobacteraceae bacterium
CGCCAGCGTTTCGCCGTTGGCCTTGATGCGGTCGCGGGCGGCCTGTAATTCGTCCGCGGGGCGAGCGGGCGTCTGTCGGGTTCGCGCCATGGCGGTTGCCGAAACTACGGCCACTGCCAGTTGGCGCCGCGTCAGTTTCATAAGGATCAGCTTAGCGCGAAAATCCCGCTACTTCTGTTCCAGCGCTTCCATGGCCGCCTTCTGCATCACCGCCCGCGGCGCCGAATCGCCCGTCCAGATTTCGAACTGTTGAACCGCCTGCTCGATAAACATATCGATCCCCGGGACCACCGTGCGGCCCTGCTCCCGCGCCCGCTTCACCAGCGCCGTCTCCACCGGGTTGTACACCATGTCGAAAACCACTTCGCCGGGAATGTTGCCGTTGAAGAAGCACTCGTCCACGTGCGGGTACATCCCCAATGGAGTGGCGTGCACCACCGCGTCGAAATGGCGTGAATCGAGTTGCTCGCGCACCAGCGCTTCGGCGCCGCAGACTTTGGCGAGCGCGCGCACACGGTCGATATTGCGCCCCACCAGCGCGATCTTGGCCCCCGCGTCGGAAAGAGCGTAGGCCGCGCCCCGCGCCGCGCCGCCGTTCCCCACAATCAGCACGCTCGATTTCGGCAGCCGCAGCAGCCGGCTCAGAGGCCCCGTCACGCCTGCCACGTCCGTGTTGGTGCCGCGCCATTTTCCGGCCTTGCGCCACACGGTGTTGACCGCGCCAATCCGCCGCGCCAGCGGGTCCACCACATCCAGGTACCGGATGATTTTTTGCTTGTGCGGAATGGTTACGCTGAAACCCGCCAGCGGCAGCTTCGCCGCCAGGGAAAAGAAATCCCGCAAGTATGCCGGCGTCACCAGAAAGGGCAGGTAGACCGCGTCCACGCGACGCGCCTGGAACGCCCGGTTGTGCACCGCGGGCGAAATGGAATGCCGGATCGGGTCCGCGATCACCCCGTATATCTTGGCCGATTTCCCCAGCTTCTCCACGCGATAGAGATGCCGCAGATGCCGCGCGCTCACTTGTCCGGCCGCCGTTCCTTCGGCGAACATCGGTGCCGCGTAAGTGAACAGCCCGCCGAAAACCGGCGACAGGACGCGCGTCGGAAATCCCAGTTCGCCCATCGCCAGCACCGCCAGCCGGTGCCTGGGCATGGCCTTGGCCGCCGCCAGCACGCGCAGATTGTCGGAAGGCTTGCGCGCCGTCGCCACCATTTTATACGCGTCCGCCGGTACCTTCAGCATGCGGTTGACCACCGTGTCCATGGGCGGCGTGGCTTCGTAATTGTGGTACGAAACAATCACCTGCACGCGCCCGCGGAACGCCGCCAACCGCTCTTGCGCCACCTCCGCCGTCTCGATCTCGATATCGATGGCGTGCGCCCCGGCTTCGACCGCCGCGTCCAGAATGGCAAGCTGTTCTTCGATGCTGCCGTTGTAACGCCCGTGATTCTGGTGGCGACGGCAGGTGGCCAGAATGATGCACTCGGGGAACTGCTCCAGAAATCCGCGGATCGCTTCGGCGCCCTTGGCCGGCCGGTCCAGGAAGTCCAGCCGGAATTCCAAGAAAACTTCGCCCGCCTCAGCTTCGTGCCGGGCGTGGCTCAACAGTGTTGGAACATCTGGCAGGCCCAACGCGATGCATATGCGCGGGAGCAACCTCGTCTGCGCCATTTTAGGTAAAGGAACATTCAGAATACCATAGGCGGTCGGCTTACCTTCTTTGTAACTCCACCGCCACGTCCGCCCCCAGCCTGGCATTGGATTTCACCAGCGCGATATTTGCCGCCAGACTGCGGCCCCCCGTCAGTTCCGCTATGTGTGACAGGATGAACGGCGTGACCCCTTTACCACTAATCGCGCGCCTGGCTGCTTCCGCCACGGCCCGATCGATGCATCCGGCCATCTCCGCCGCCGGAATCTCGTCCTTCTCGCTTACCGGGTTCGCAATCACCGCGCCCCCGCGCAGTCCCAACTCCCACTTGGCGCGCAGCAGCCCCGCAATCTCCGCCGCTGAATCCATCCGCAATGGCGCCCGGAGCCCGCTCGACCGGCTCCAAAACGCCGGAAACTCATTCGTGCGGTAACCCACCACCGGCACACCGCGCGTCTCCAGATACTCCAGCGTCTTAGGAAGATCCAGCAGCGCTTTCGCCCCCGCGCACACCACCGCGACTCCCGTTTGCGCCAACTCTTCCAGGTCCGCCGAGATGTCGAAGCTCTGCGCCGCGCCCCGGTGCACGCCGCCGATGCCACCGGTAGCGAATACGCGGATCCCCGCCATTTGCGCGCAGATCATGGTCGCGGCCACCGTGGTCGCGCCCCGCCGCCCGGTCGCCAGCGCGTAGGCCAGATCGTTGCGGCTCAGCTTCAGCACGTCCCCGCCCTGCGCCAGAGCGTCCAGTTCGCCTTCGCTCAACCCCACGCGGATCGCGCCATCGAGCACCGCGATGGTGGCCGGCGTCGCGCCGCGCCCGCGAATCTCCCGTTCCAGCGCCCGCGCCGTCTCGACATTTTCCGGGTAAGGCATGCCGTGGCTGACGATGGTGGTCTCTAGCGCCACCACCGGCGCGCCCGCCGCCAGCGCCTCGCGAATCTCCGGCGCGATTCGCAGCCGCTCAGCGCCGCCCATGCTGAATCATCCTCCGGTGCAGCAACTCCGCCGATAGCTCCGGCGCCCGCGTATGTTCCGATTCCACCGTGATGGCGGCCGCCGCGAGGCCGAATTGCGCCGCGTCCGGCAGCATGTTCCATTGCGAAAGTCCGAACAGCGTACCCGCCACCAGCGCATCGCCCGCGCCCGTCACGTCGCGCGGCTGCGCGTCGAGCGCCGCAAATACTTTCAAATCGTCGCCCCACCAGACGGCAATTCCCATCGCGCCGCCGGTCACGATTCCCGCTCGCGCACCCAGTTCGCGCAGCGGATTGGCCGCATGCCGCGGGTGCGCGAAGCGCTCCACTCCCACCATCGCCGCCGCCTGCGCCACGTTCGCAAACAACACCGGAATGCGCGGCAGCAACGGCCGCAGACCGCGCGCCCGTTCCACCGAAACCGCATCCACCGCAACCGGAATCTCACCCGCCGCCGAAAGCAGCCACGCCACGCTCACCGCCGGAATGTTCGTGTCCACGAACCAGTAATCGTGCTCGCGCAGCCGCGGCAGGCTTCTCTCCAGCGCCGGCGGGTCGAGCTCTTCGTAGATGTCGGCGTCCGCCAGGCCAACCACCAGCTCGCCGTTGCGCTCCAGAATCGCCGTGTAAGACGCCGTCCCATGCATGGTCGAGACCTCGCACATCGAAGTATCGACGCCCAGGTCCGCCAGGTGCTGCGTCACCTGCCGCCCCGGTTGGTCGTCGCCCACGCGCGTCACAATCGAAGCCTGGCGCCCCAACCGCGCCAGGTTCTCGGCCACGTTTCCGGCCACCCCGCCGAAATCCGTCCGCAAATCCCCGCGGTTGGAAGTCCCCGGAATTAGCGGCCCGCGCAGCACGCCGTGACGGTCCACATGAGCACCGCCGATACACGCAATCTTCATAATCTTTGAATAGATCGAGCTTAGCACCACCCGCGGCGAGGTGTTTTCGCGGCAATAAAGGGTAAATGGATATAGAATACTGGTTTAGAGGTTGACCATGTCAGTCGCCGCCGCTACTTACAACTTACTGGACAAGGAAGCCCGCGAAGCGCTTGCCGCGAGTGAGCCTTCCCGTTTCCAATACCACGCCGAGGGAGGAGCTTACCTCAACCTCAAAGGCCTATCGCTCGATCCCCTCCCCGAAATCGACGAGCCGAAAATCGCCGGGCTCTGCCGCGTGGTTCGCGGCTTCCTGTTCGCCGCGGTGGATGCCGCGCAATCCGGACACCCCGGCGGCTCCTCGTCCAAGGCCGAGCAAGTGCTCACCCTCCTGTCCAGCGGCGTTCTGGGCTTCGACGCCCGCCGTCCCAAGCACCCCGGCCGCAGCCGCGTGGTATGGTCCGCCGGCCATTGCTCGCCGCTCTTTCACTCCACCGTCGCGCTCATCTACGAGACTTTGCGCCGCAAAGGCTTCACCCTTGCCGGCAAGGATGCCGGTAACGCCGTCTTCCCCGAACAACTCGCGCGCTTCCGCCGCTGGGGCGGACCCAGCGGCCACGTGGAGTCCGAGTACGCCTTCGCCGACACCTCCACCGGCGCCTCCGGCCACGGCTTCTCCGCCGGCTTGGGCTTCGCCGTCCTGCATCGCTCCTGCGGCCTCCCGACCAAAGCCTTCGTCATCGGCGGCGACGCCGAAACCGAGGAAGGCATCAGCTACGAAGCGCGCAACCTGGCCTCCAGCCTGGGCGTCGAAAATCTGATCGTCACGCTCGACTTCAACACTTTCGGCATCGATGGCCCCATCGCCGAAGCGCTCCCCGCGCCCTATCTCAACCACTGGTTCAGCCAGGGTTGGAACCTGATCGAAGTGGATGGCCACAACATCCGCGAACTGGCCTACGCCTACCGCTTGGCGGCTTCCGGCTTCGGCCCAGGGCGCCCCACGGTGGTGATATGTCACACCACCAAGGGCCTGCATTATGGCCGCCTGGAGAACACCGCCGATTCCCACGGCATGCCGCTCAAGCACGACGAATACGTGCAGGCGATGCACCATCTCGGCTTCCCCGTTCCCGGCAATCCCGACGCCGATCTCGCGCTCGTCACCGCCGCGCTCGGCCCAGCCGAGGCCGACTATCTGGAATCCCGCCTCAACGCCGCCGCCGCGCTCATCCCCGCCGAGGCCGATCTCGTCAGCCAGATGCAAACCGCGCTCGCCGGCCGCCCCATCGCCGATTACCGCCAGCTCACGCGCCCGGAGGTTCTGCCTCCAGAGCTCGTCTTCAACGAGGGCGATTCCGTCGCCACGCGCAAAGCCACCGAAGCCTGGTTCGCCTGGGCCATGAAAAACTCCGCCTTCTTTTACATCGGCGCGGGCGACCTCATGAAGTCCATCCTTACCGGCAAAGCCGAAAACGTCTACGGCGTCATGAACCCGCGCAACCCGCTCGGCCGCGGCATCCGCTTCGGCATCGCCGAACAGAATATGGCCATGATGTCGTGCGCCATCGCCCAGGACATGCTGCCCGGCGGCTTCCGCCCCTTCAGCGCCTTTGCCACCTACGGCGTATTCACGTGCATGATGGCCAACTCGGTGCGCATGACGCTCATCAATAACGACGTCAACCCCGACGCGCGCGCTTTCTTCATCATGCTGGCCGCCCACGACGGCCCCGAGACCGGCGAAGACGGCCCCACCCATCACGGCCTCTTCTGGATGTCCCTCTTCACCGCCTATCCCGGCATTAAAGTCTACAAGCCGCTCGATGCCAACGAAGCCATCGAGATGCTCTTCCTGGCCGCGCAGCGCGCCGAGCCGGTGGTGTTCTCCGCCGTGCGCCCCGGGACCCCGGTGTTGAAGCGCGGCAACGGCGTTCCCCCCGCGCGCGAAGCCGTCAACGGCGCCTACGTCTTCAAATCGTTCCGCCAAAATGGCAAGCCCAAAAAGGTGCTGGCCATCAGCGGCGGCCAGGTGATGGCCAATACACTCGAGATCCTCCCGGAAATCGAAGAGCGCTTCGACGTGAAGATTGTGGCCGTCACTTCGCCACAACTCTACGAAGAACTCCGCCGCGACAATCCGGACAAGGCCCAGGAGATCCTCGGTGATGACGAGCGGCAATATGTCGTGACGCTCCATAACGGCTGGCCCGGCTTCCTGTATCCCTTCCTGCTGCCCGCCGATTTCCAATCGCGCGTTTTCGGCATGGACCGCTTCTCGCGCTCCGGCAAACCCGGCGAGATCTACCGCGCCGCCGAATTCGATGCTGCCGGGTTGAAGAAGAAAATCCTCGGCTAGCTGTCGGCTAGCTGAGTGCTTTCATCAATACCCTCATCGTATTCCGCGAAGACCGCGACCGTCAGTAAGCGGTCTTGGATACGTGAGCGAACCTCTGAAACCACGTATTAGGTCAGGGCTGGCCTGGTCCAGCCTTTCTCGCCAGCTTGCTGCTGCGGTGTGCGATCAGGCCACGTCTGCTTGGTGGTGCTTGCTCACCGTGCTCGACGCACTGGTGCTCTAAAGATCGCGACTCGTCCCCTTTGTGGGTAATGACCATGCCCCCATAAGACCACTTGAATAAGTATGTATTACCGGATACCTTAGAAGTCACGTAGAGGTCTTTTTTCGCGCAAGACGGAAGCTCACGTCCGTTTTGTTGGTGTAGATACAAGCCGTAACCACTACTTCCGGACGTCGGGCAACGGTCAAACAGATGGCCTGAAGAGGCTGGGCCTTCCTCGTCGAAGTCTTTACGCATCACTTTGAAATAGCACAGATTGAAATAGCACAGGTCCCAAGGGGCTCTCATGAATTGCACTCCGCTGATTACCGGGAGTCTTCCTCTTACCGCCGCCGTCGCGTTGGTTGGTTTTGAGGCGGGCGACCAGGATTCCATAACCCGGATTGTCGACTCTTCGGGGTGTCCTCTTCCTCCTGAATACAGATGGCGGATCCACCTGCAGGCGAGCGTCGAATCGGCTATGGCGTCTCTACGGCGGGAGCGGATTCCGATTATCCTATGCGACCGGGACCGGACGGCGGACGCGTGGAAGGAACTGCTGGAGCAGTTTGACGGCTTGAGCAGCCCGCCGTTGCTGATCGTCGCCTCCCGCCTGGCCGATGAGCGCCTGTGGGCGGAGGCCCTCAACCTGGGAGCCTATGACGTGCTGGCGAAGCCGTTTGAGACCGCGGAGGTGGTCCGTATCTTCAACCTGGCCTGCCTGCGTTGGAACCAGGGGAACGCAGCGCTCCCCGCGACTCCCGCCGCCCGGTACTGGGTGGCCTGAAGGAAAGGCGCGCTCCGCGAATCCCCGCCGCCGGAAATCGATGTACGCGAAGCGGTCGCAGGGCCGCAGTGGCGGCGTTCCAAAGGCTGATCACTCGGCCCTTAATCTTTTCCAGGTGTCGCGACAGATCGGCGCGGCTTTCTTGCCGGTTCGTCTTTATTCGCGTTCACGCAGGCTCGATTAACCCTTCCCCGCCCAAAACATTTCCTGTACATTATGTTATATGGAGAGTAGTCGCGATTCCTCCGTCTGGCAAACCCTTGCCGTCACCTTCGGCGGTGGCCTGGCCCTCGGTGCGGTGGGGATGAAACTCACGCAGAACGTCCGCCGTCCCGCGGAAACCGTGGCGCCGCCCGACGACCATTCCTTGGCCGGCCGCCTCGACCAAATCGAGCAACGCCTCGCGCGCGTCGAGCACGCCCCCGCCCCATCTTCGCAACTCGATCACAAGGTCCTCGAAGCCATCGTCGGCGCAGTCGACGCCAAGCTCCAGGAGCAGTCCCTCAAGATCGAAAGCCGCGTCGCCGCCCTGGAAGCCAGGATGGCGCTCGAGCTCGATGCCCTGCGCGCGCACAGCACCGCCGGCGCCGATTCCGCCAAGGCGCGCATTGAGGAAGTGCGGAGGCAGTTCCTCGAACAGATGCTGGTGCTCCGCACCGCCGTGGTCGATGAATTGAACCACTTCGGGGAAGCCGTTTCTACTCTCATTGCCGATCAGGTCTCCGCGGAAGTGAGCGCCCGCGCCAGCTCGCTCGAGCAAACCATCGAGGCCCGTGTCAGTGCCCATATTGGGGCCGCGGCGGCCGACGCCGTCGCCGCAAGCCTCGAAGAGAGTCTCGCGCCTTTGCGCGCTGAGGTCGAACGGAAAGAGCGCGAACTGGCCGACATCAAGCGCCGCCTGCGCGAAAGCGAACACAACGTGCTTGACGTCATCCTGGCTATCGGCCAGGTCTGCCGTCAGGCCGCGGAGCGGATCAGCGGCCCGTCGTATCCATCGCCCGGCGCGCCATCCGAAGCCGGTGGTGCGCCTGCTCCCACGCCTATCGCTCCCGCGCCTCCGGCCGTCGAAACCAACAGCTCCACCGGAATCGCGCCGCCGGCCTTTACCGAAGCCGCCGCTCCGGGCCGCTTGTGGCGGATTCCATTGGTCTCATCACTGCTGATCTGCACCACCGGACTCGTGTTGCTGCACTATCTCTGACGGCCGTGAAGCTACAATGAGGACATGTCCGGAACTTTATCGATCGCCGGGCGCGAGTTTCGCTCGCGCCTCATCGTGGGAACGGGGAAGTACCGCAGTTTTCAGGAAATGCAGCGCTGTCACGTGTCGAGCGGCGCCGACATGGTCACGGTGGCTGTTCGCCGCGTCAACCTCACCGACCGCTCCAAAGAGTCGCTGCTCGATTACATCGATCGAACCAGGATTTTCATCCTTCCTAATACCGCCGGCTGCTACAACGCCGACGACGCCGTCCGCACCGCCATGCTCGCCCGCGAAGTCGGCCTTTCCAACTGGGTCAAGCTCGAAGTCATCGGCGACGAAAAAACTCTTTTCCCCGACAATGCCGGCCTGCTCGAAGCCACTCGCATCCTGGTCAAGGAAGGCTTCGTCGTGCTGCCCTACACCAATGACGACATCGTGAACGCCCGCAAGCTCATCGACGCCGGCGCGGCCGCCGTCATGCCGCTGGCCGCCCCCATCGGCTCCGGCCTGGGCGTGCAGAATGCCGTCAACCTGCGCATCTTCCGCGAGATGATCACCCAGGTCCCCATGATCGTCGACGCCGGTGTCGGCACCGCCTCCGACGCTGCCATCGCCATGGAACTCGGCGCCGACGGCGTCCTCATGAATACCGCCATCGCGGCCGCCGATGACGCCGAAAAAATGGCGCGCGCCATGAACCTCGCCGTCGAAGCCGGCCGTCTGGCCTACGAAGCCGGCCGCATGCCCAGGAAGCTCTATGCCACCGCCAGCAGCCCCCTGGCCGGCGTCATCGGCGCCTGATCTCCAGCATCTCCGCCGGCCGCGGCGCTGCGCATTCCACCTCGCGGGAGCGCCCCAGGATATTGCCCGGTCCTCCGCGCTACCATGTACCTTATGTCCAGCGACGGCTGGTCGCAGCCTCCGCGCGCCGCCAATCTTACCCGCGCCGCCCTCGCGTGCGCCTGGCCCGCGATCGCTCTCTCCGCGCTGCTCCTCCTTCCGTTCCTCCGCACGCCGTTCACCATCGATGATCCGCTGTATCTCGCGGAAGCGCAGCACGCGCTCGAAGACCCGTTCCATCCCCTGGCCGTCGACGTCGTATGGTCGTGGGACGTGGAGACGCGCGCATCGAACCTGTCTCATGGCGGCATCGCCGAGCCGTTCTTCCTGGTCCCCACAGTGCTCGCCGGAAATGCCGAGTGGGTGGCCCATTTGACCGAGATCGTATCGCTCGCCATCGCCCTGTTCGCCACCGCCCTGCTGGCCCTGCGGCTGGGCCTGGACCGGCGCGGCGCAACCATCGCTGCGCTCCTGGCCGGCTCTGCGCCGGCGGTCATGGGAATGGCCGCAACTGCCATGCCCGATATACCCGCCATGATGTATTCCGTCCTCGGCATGGAGCGCATTCTCGCCTGGCGCGATCGACGAAAGTGGCATCAGTGCGTGCTCGCAGTTGTGTGGCTTTCGCTCGCCGCGCTGACCCGCATGCAGACGATTCTGTTCCTCGCGCCGGCCTTCGTGTTTCTGCTCGACGGTATCTCCGCACCCGAAATCCGCTCCTCGTTCCGCACCGGCTGGACCCGCTTCGCCCCGGTGGCCGCCGTTCTGCTGGTGGTTCCCGCAGCCATCTGGCTTGCCGCCGATCCGCTGGCGTTCACCGACACCGTCACGGTCCATCAGACTTACGGCTCTCTGCGTCCCATCTTGTCCAATGTGTGCGCGTTCTTCGCGCACTGGTTCCTGATGGTCCCTTTTACGATTTCATGGCTGCTGTTGCGCTGGCGCGGCATATCCTGGCGCCTCGCGGTTCTGGCGATCGTGGGCGCCACTATAGTCGCATCGAGATTCGGCTGGTCTGCGTTTGTGGCGGCCGCGACTGCCCTGGTCCTCGGCGACATTTTGCTCGAAGCCATCCGCCGCCGCGACGGCACGCAGCTCGCCCTTGGCTTGTGCCTCTTGCCCGCCCTCCCGCTGGCGATCTACGTTCATCTTCCCTGCAAATACATCGTGCCATCCATCCCCGCCGCCGCTATCCTCATTGCGCGTATTCTGCCCGCGGCCCGGCCCGTCACCAGGCGCTGGCTCCCCGCGGCCGCCATCGCCGCCTCCTTAGCCGTCAGCTTGCTCGTGCTCATTGGGATCCGCGACCTGGCTCGCGCCCAGCGCCGGGCCGCGCAGGAACTGGTCGCACCGCGCGTGCTCGCGGGCGAGCGCGTCTGGTTCACCGGCCACTGGGGCTTTCACTGGTATGCCGAAGCGGCGGGCGCCAAACCAGCCGTTTGGCTGGGCGACGTCCCGCAACCCGGCGACACAGTGGTGGTCAGCCGGATCGATGCCTACTTGTTCGTCCAGAAATGGACAAACAAGCGCGTCATCGGGCGTATGACCTACGACACCCCGGGTCGTGTCATGGACCAAAACGCCGGCGCAGGTTTCTTCTCCAACAACTATGGCTATCTCCCCTGGGCCTGGTCGAAAGGCGACGCCAATGTGTTTGAAATCTGGAAAATCGAGTGATCGGCATGCGCATCGCGTCATTTTTTGCCGCCATTGAGCGCTTCGGCGCCAACTGGGCGCGCCGCCAACCGCTCGCTGCTCTCACCTGCGGAATCCTGGTCCTGCTGGTGCGCTCCGCCGAACTGCCGCGCCTGCCGCCCCCGCAGCCCTCCATTCACGACGAGTTTTCCTTTCTGCTCGCCGCCGACACCTTCGCTTCCGGCCGCCTCACCAACAATACCCATCCCATGTGGGAGCACTTCGAAAGCTTCCACATCATCCAGTTCCCCACCTACATGTCCATGTATCCTCCCGGCCAGGGTCTCGTCCTCGCTGCCGGCCAGGTTTTCGGCAACCCCTGGTACGGAGTGCTTCTCTCCACCGCGCTGTTCTGTTCCGTTTTTTGCTGGATGCTGCAGGGCTGGCTCCCACCGGGCTGGGCCTTCCTCGGCGGACTGCTGGTCTCCATGCGTATCGGCGTCTTCAGCGGATGGATGAACACCTATTCCGGCACCGCCCTCGCCGCCATCGGCGGAGCCCTTCTGTTTGGCGCCCTTCCTCGAATCCTGCGGCGCCCACAAGCGCGCCACTCAATGCTGATGGGCCTGGGAATAGCGATCCTGGCCAACACGCGCCCGTACGAAGGGTTGATCTCGACCATCCCCGCCGCCATCGCGCTGCTCCGGTGGATCGTCATCCGCAAGCCCCGTCTTCGCACCGTGCTCGGAAACGTGGCGGTCCCCCTGGCACTGGTCCTTTTGCCCGCCGCGCTGGCCACCGCCTATTACAACAGCCGCGTAACCGGCGATCCCTTTCGCATGGCCTACCAGGTAAACCGCGAAACCTACGCCGTTGAGCCCTATTTCCTCTGGCAATCCACCCGCCCCGAGCCGATCTACCGCCACGAAGTCCTGCGCAAATTCTACGTGCTGGCTGAACCCGGTCTGCAGGGCGCTATCCTGCAAGACACCTTGGATGGCTGGCTGCTCGCGGCTTATTACAAAGTCCTCGGAGTCTGGCGCTATTATTTCGGAGTCGCCTTGTCCATCCCCCTGATCGGCTTCCCCTTGATCCTGAGGGACCGCCGCACGCGCTTCTGGCTCCTCGCCTCCCTGGTCTTCCTCATTGGCCTCGCCCAGTCGCGATACACCCAGGCGCACTACCTTGCCCCCATGATCGGCGCTTTCTACGTCATCATCCTCCAATCGATGCGCCACCTGCGTCACGCCCGCATCCGCGGCCACCAGGCCGGCCTCTTCCTCGTCCGCGCGGTTTCGTTGCTGTGCTTCGCCGCCTTCCTTGGGCAGATACTCGATCCCCACCCCGCGCCTCCGTATCCCGGCGGCCTCGACCGAGCCCAAACTCTCCGGCGCCTTGAAAGCCTTCCGGGACCTCAACTGGCCATCGTCCGCTACTCCTCAGACCACGACCTGGGCAAAGAATGGGTCTACAACCGCGCCGATATCGACCACGCCAAGGTGGTCTGGGCAAGGGACATGAGCCCCGTAGACAACCAGGAACTCCTTCTGTATTTCCACGACCGCACCGTTTGGCTCGTCGAACCCGACCAGCAACCGCCCCGCCTGGCCCCATATATCCCGCCTCAATGATGCGGCTCTGGCCCCTGAACCGGCTTCCGCCCTTCCGTGTGTTACCATTCCGTTTTAATTCAGGGGGCTAATTCCGTGAAAGTCTACGAAAGCAAGGACATTCGGAACGTCGGTGTGGTGGGCCACGGCGATTCCGGCAAGACTACGCTCACCGCCGGCTTGCTCTTCACCTCCGGCGCCACCAACCGCTTGCTCCGCGTGGATGAGGGCAACACCATCACCGATTTTGACGACGAGGAAGTCTCCCGCAAAATCTCCATCTCCACGGCCGTCGCCGTCGCCGAGTGGAAAAAGGCCAAAATCAACATCCTCGACACTCCCGGCTACAACATCTTCATCAACGATACGCGCGCCGCCCTGGTAGCGGCCGACGCCGCGCTGGTCCTGGTGGATGGCGTCGCCGGCGTCGAAGTCCAGACCGAAAAAGTCTGGCAGTTTACCGAGGACTTCAAGCTACCCCGCGCCGTCATTATCAATAAGCTCGATCGCGAGCGCGCCGATTTCGATCGCACCCTCTCCAGTGTCCAGGAATTCTTCGGCCGCGCCGCCGTCCCCATCCAGATCCCCATCGGCTCGGAACGCGAGTTCTCCGGAGTCGTCGACCTCATCCGCATGAAGGCTTACACTTATACGCCCGATGGCGACGGCAAGGGCAAGGAGGCCGACATCCCCGCCTCCCTCGCCGACGCCGCTCAGAAGGCCCACGACGCTCTCATCGAAATGGTCGCCGAAGGTAACGACGCCCTGCTGGAAGAATTCTTCGACAAGGGCACGCTCCCCGTCGAGCACATTGTCGATGGCCTCCGCCAGGGCATTCGCGAATTGCGCATCTTTCCCGTGCTGTGCGCGTCCGCAATCCACAACATCGCGACTGACCTCATCCTCAATTTGATCGTCGATAACCTGCCCTCGCCCATCGAGCGCGGCGCCGTCGCCGCCATGATCAACGGCGCCGAAGGCGAGCAGAAGATCTCCGCCGCCGGCCCGGCCTCGATATTCGTATTCAAAACCACCGCCGATCCCTTCTCCGGCCGCATCACTTTCTTTAAGGTCTATACCGGCGTCGTCAAGAATGACGCGCACCTCGACAACCTCACCCGCAACGCCCCCGAGCGCTTCGCCCATATCGCCAGCCCGCAAGGCAAGACCCTCCAGCCCGTCACCGAGGTTCAGGCCGGCGATATCGGCGCCGTCGCCAAGTTGAAGGATACTCTCACCGGCGACACCCTTGCCGAAAAGGGCATCAACATCAGCTATCCCCCCGTCAAACTGCCCGAGCCTTCCATCGCCTTTGCCATTGAAGCCAAATCCCGCAACGACGAAGACCGCATGGGCCAGGCCGTCCACCGCATCCTCGAAGAGGATCAGTCACTGCGCTTCTATCGCGATCCGCAGACCCGCGAGTTCCTCCTGGCAGGCACCGGCCAGCAACACGTCGAAATCGTGGTCAGCCGCATGAAGAAGCGCTACGGGGTCGACGTCGCCCTCAAACCTCCCAAGATCCCCTACCGCGAAACCATCCGCGGCAAGGCCGACGTCCAAGGCCGCCACAAGAAACAGACCGGCGGCCACGGCCAGTTCGGCGAT
The DNA here is from genome assembly GCA_049519475.1 of Bryobacteraceae bacterium. Classification (GTDB taxonomy): domain Bacteria; phylum Acidobacteriota; class Terriglobia; order Bryobacterales; family Bryobacteraceae; genus PALSA-129. The sequence goes on from JBEKQS010000131.1 coordinate 13,761, forward strand.
TGCTGGATCAAGATGGAGCCCCTTCCGCGCGGCGCCAACTTCGAATTCGCCAACGAGATCTTCGGCGGGTCCATCCCCAAGAACTTCATCCCCGCCGTCGAAAAGGGCATTATCGAAATCGCCGAGAAGGGCTACCTGGCCGGTTACCCCATGGTCGATTTCAAGGTCACCGTCTACGACGGCTCCTACCACGATGTCGATTCCTCCGAACTCGCTTTCAAACTGGCCGCCCGAAAAGCCTTCAAGGCCGGCATGCTGGAAGCCAAACCGGCCCTGCTCGAGCCCATCATGAACGTTGAGATCCAGGCCCCCGTGGAGTACGCCGGCGACCTCATGGGCGACCTCAACGGCCGCCGCGGCCGCATCTCCGGCATGGAAACCAAGGGTTCCACCCAGTTCATTCGCGCCGTGGTCCCCATGTCGGAAATGCTCAACTACCAGAACGACCTCACCGCCATGACCCAGGGCCGAGCCTCCTTCACCATGGAGTTCGACCACTACGATTACGTTCCTCAACTCCAGTCCGATAAGATCATCGCCGCCGCCAAAGCCGCCAAGGCGGGAGAAGAGGAAGAAGAGGAATAGCGGCGGACACCAGGGACGGAGCGGAGACGAGAGCCAAGACAAGGATGTCGGTGTTGCAGGCTGGGAAGCCCGCTCCACGGGCGTAACCCCCGGGCCGCGGAATCCGGAGC
>JBEKQS010000132.1:0-14201 GCA_049519475.1 Bryobacteraceae bacterium
GACCGCCCTCGCGTGGTTCCGGCTCAGTGCACCGTTTCATAAATACACTCTCGTATTCCGCAAAGACCAGGCGTCTTTGTGGGACCGGCCTCCTGGCCGGTCGACGCGCCGGAGGCGTGCTACGCAGTCTGACCGGCCAGGAGGCCGGTCCCACTTGGCTGCCCATCAAGAATACGTGAGCGAACTTGCGAAGCGGTGTACTAAGTACGTCACTTCAGAAGTTCGCTAACGTATCCAAGGCCGCTTGCTAACGCGCGCGGCTCAGATCCGAGCCGCGACCGTGAGGGAGCGATCTTCGCAGAATACGAGAGAGTATTTATGAAGCGGTGGGCTAAGCTAAGAGTTCCCGGTAGACATCCCAGGTTTCACGAACGGCTTTTTCCCAGGTGAACAGGCGCGCCCGCGCCATCCCGCGTTGCGCCAATTCCCGCCGCAAGTCTTCCCTCTCCGTCAAGTCGCGCAGCGCCTGGCCGATCGAGGCGGTGTCGGTGGGATCCACCAGAAGGGCGGCGTCGCCAGCCACCTCCGGCAGGGCCGAACAACGGGAGGTGAGGACCGCTGCGCCGGCGGCCATGGCCTCCAGCACCGGCATGCCGAAGCCTTCGTCGAGCGAGGGGAAAGCGAAGATCCCGGCCGCGGCGTAATGGGCGGCGAGCGACGCGGGCGAGACGTAGCCGGGCACACTGACGCGGCTGCGCGCCGGGCTGCGTTCAATGCGCGCGAGGATCTCCGCCGAGCCGTAGCCGCAAGAGCCGGCCAGCACCAGCTTCCAGGAGGGGTCGACGCTCTCAAACGCTTCCACCAGGCGGGCGAGGTTCTTGCGCTTTTGAATGGCGCCCACGTTGAGAATGACCTTGGCACGCGCGGCCGGCGGATAGGCCAGCCCGCGCACGCCGTGATGCACCACGCGGACCTTGGAAGGCTCGACGCCGAGCAGCGCAACCACCTGGCTCTTGGTGAATTCGGAGACGGCGATGACCAGATCGGCGCGTGCGGCGGCATCGCGAGCCTGCGCGGTGAAGCGGAGGCGGAACTCGGGCGTGGAGTACTCACCGGTCATCACGAACAAGTCGTGGAAGGTGGCCACGGCGCGGCGCATGGGGAAGCGCGGCAGGCGCTGGTTCAGGCCGTGGAACAGGCCGGCCGAGCGCGGGCCCCACGGTTCCGCGAGCAGCCGGCGCCGCGCATTGGAGGGCAGCGCCTCCCACCAGGAACGGAAGTAGCGGTGCGGCCGGTAGCAGAAATCGAAGCCCGCTTCCGGATGTGCCGCGGCCGCCCCGAGCAGGATCTCGCGGGAATACAGCCCGACCCCGGAAAGCGCTTCGCCCATGCTATATGTTGCGTCGAGTGCGATTCTCAATCGAATCCGTATTCTTTCATCTTTCGATATAAAGTGGTACGGCCGATGCTGAGCAACCGCGCGGCCCTGGTGCGGTCGCCGTTGGTGGCGGCGAGCGCGCTCGAGATGGCCTGGCGCTCGGACTCGGGCAGCGAGATGACGGGTGATTTGGGGGCCAGCGAGATTTGCGGCAGCTCGGCGGCAGGCCCGGCGCCATATCCCGATCCAATGGCGCTGGAAAGCTGCCGCAAACTGGATGCCGCCAGGTGACATTGCAGCGCCGAGGGCATGTCGGCCGTCTGGACAACGCCTTCCGATTGCAAGGCGGCTATGCGGTCCAGGCAATGTTTCAGCTCGCGCACGTTGCCGGGCCAATCGTAGGACTGGAGGGCTGACAGGATTTCCGGGCTGGGCGAGAAGCCGTCGCCGTTGAGAAAATGTTCCACCAGCAGCGGAATGTCTTCCTTGCGATCGCGCAGCGGCGGCAAGTGAATGATGAAGACGTTGAGGCGGTAGAACAGGTCTTCGCGGAAGCGGCCGGCGGCCACTTCGGCGCGTAGCGTGCGATGGGTGGCGGCGATGAAGCGAAGATCGATCTTGCGCCACTCGAGCGCGCCCACGGCGCGGAACTCGCGCTCCTGGAGCAGGCGCAGGAGCTTGACCTGCATTTCGAGCGGGAGGTCGCCGATTTCGTCGAAGAAGGCCGTGCCGCCGGCGGCCACTTCGACCAGGCCCTTTTTGTTCTCGACGGCGCCGCTGAAGGCGCCCTTGGCGTGGCCGAACAGATCGCTCTCCACCAGCGTCCCGACCAGCGAGCCGCAATCGATCGGAACGAACTGGCCGCGCGGGTTGGCGTTGTAGATGGCGCGCGCCACCACCTCTTTGCCCGTGCCGCTTTCGCCCAGCAGCAGCACAGGCAGGCGGTTGCGCGAAGCCTTTTCGATGAGCCGGCGGACCGCGTCGATCTCCGGCGACCGGCCTACCAGTCCGTACGCCGGCGGCGGCGCGGAACGATTCATGAAGATTCTACTCGGAATCTAGTCGGACGACGAAGGCATTCCTCTCACCAGATTCCTTGCGGATTCGGGAGGAAAGAGCGCGGGCGGCATCGGGTGTGGGCTCGGCGCCGACCATAACCCGCCAGACCCCGGGCTTTTCGGGGCGTTCCACCAGGCGGGCTGTGCCGTAGCGGACGGCCATTTGGGCGCGGACGCGCTCGGCGCTTTGGGGGTCGCGGAATGCGCCGATCTGGACGGCGAAGACGGCCGGGGGCACGTTTTCCGGCGTGTGGATGACTTCGAGCCGCACGTTCGCGATGCCGGGCCCGATGAGCGCGATGGCCTGCGCGGCGGCGTGCGAGAGATCGATGATTCGTCCATCGATGAAGGGGCCGCGGTCGATGATGCGGACTTCGACATTCTTATTGTTGTCGAGATCGTAGACGCGCACCCAGGTGTCGAAGGGGAGGGTGCGGTGTGCGGCGACCATTTGTTCCATATCGTAAATTTCGCCATCGGCCGCCGGACGGCCATGATAGGGATGGCCGTACCAGCTCGCTACTCCGGCTTCGCTGTAGCCGGGCGCGGGAACAGGCGCGGTAGCCGGCGCCGCCGCAGGCTCGGGTGTTGGAGGCGCGGTGGGCCGCGACGCCGGGGCGCCAGTGGAGGGCGCCGCCGGCGAGGCGGGTGGCGAAGGGAGCTGCCGAGTATATTTCTTGTGCGCGCAACCCGATAAAAACAGAACGGTTACGAGCAGCGCGAGAGCATTTCTCATGCTTGGTTTTGATTATGCCACGAGTTGCCTGCGGCGCGACCAATAAAGATCTCGGCCGGTTGGGCCGATATGCAGGGTGTATGGAGGATAGGCGATCGGAAGTTCGGATGATGTGTGCCGATATGGTGGCAGCGTCATGGATGGACAGGGCCGGCAGGAAGCGCACGGCAACCGCGTTGCTGGAGGATATTTCGGCCTGCGGGGCGTGCCTGCAATTCGAATCGGCGGTGCCGCTGGGAGTAATGCTCCATTGGAGCTGTCCCAACCAGGAGTTCGCCGGCGAAGTCCGCTACTGCGTGTATCGGGAGATTGGGTACTTCGTCGGAGTGGAATTCGACCCGCGGTCGCGATGGTCGAAGAAAGGATACAAGCCGCAGCACTTATTGGATTTACAGAAGCTGGTGGACCGGGCGAAGGGCAGGCGGTAGTCGGGGCCTGGCCAACGGCGTCAATCGGGTGGAGGCGGAAAAAGTCGCTTGCGAAGAAGTGCCTAAGGGCCGTAGCCGGACCCAATGCAGGAGTCAGGCCTGCGCCAAGTGTCGCGGTTCGAGAATTTTCACGATATTTGTTCCCTGTTTTCAATTCGTTACCGCCCAGGCTCGCGGGCAGCCGCAAGCCCGTCGGCTACCCTGGTAGTGGGTAGGTTCATGCAATTCATCCGTCCATTCCGATTGGCTTCGTTTCCTTTTCGCGCCCGTCCGCACAACTCGAGTCCCGCTTCCGACGCGGAATTGGGTTCGTTTCGTCGCGTTGGCAAATCTCCATCCGAAACAGCGCCTCCGGCGTTCTGCCGGTTTCAATTGGGTTCGTTTGGTCAACTTCGCCGGTTCTTTCCCCGGCCTCCGCCTGCGTCCGCAAGCCAGGGAATCCAAGTGTCTAGTGTAGGCAAGCAGAATAGCGAGTATCCACCGTTTGTGGGGCAGCCAATCCTGGCTGCCGCCGGCTTTCAGTTGGCGCTCTTCGGTGATCGAAAACGCTCGCCGGCCCCGAAAAAGTCGCCTGAAAGGCGGCTGCAAGGCAAGATTGGCTGCCCCACAAAACAGGCACGATTTCGGCCGCACTGCACTAGCACCCAAATTGGCTTCGCTCCGTCACGCTCCCCGGCGCCTCCCGGTTGGGTTCGTTTCGCAAGAAACGCCGGTCCGGTTTGACCGTTGACGTGCAGTAGGCTATCCTGGGGCAATCCTGCGACTGCGACAATCCCACCAATCCGAATCCCCTCCTGGAGGATGAATGAGTCCGCACGAAGTGTTGGAATTTGCCAAGAAAAACGATGCCAAGCAGCTCGATCTGAGGTTTACCGACATCCCGAGTTTGCAGCATCACGTTTCCTACCCGATCAGCGAGCTGGACGAAAGCAGCTTTGAAGAAGGCTTCGGCATGGATGGATCGAGTATCCGCGGTTGGGCGGCGATCCACGAAAGCGACATGCTACTGATCCCCGATCCGAACACCGCCATCATGGACCCCTTCGCGGAGATCCCCACGCTGGTGATGTACGGCGACGTCAAGGACCCCATCACCAAGCAGCGATACGAGCGCGACCCGCGCTGGATCGCCCAGAAGGCCGAACTCTACCTGAAAAACAGCGGCGTGGCCGACACGGCCTACTTCGGCGCGGAAGCCGAGTTCTTCATTTTCGATAACGTCAGTTTCGACCAGAACCAGCATTGCGGCTTTTACTTTATCGACGCCGAGGAAGGGCGTTGGAACTCGGGGCGGCGGGAGAATAACCTGGGCTACCGCCCGCGCTACAAGGAAGGCTACTTCCCGGTGCCGCCCACCGATCACTATCAGGATCTGCGCAGCGAAATGGTGCAGACCATGATCAAGTGCGGGCTGCACATCGAGTGCCATCATCATGAAGTGGCCACGGGCGGCCAGTGCGAGATCGATCAACGGTTCGATAAGCTGGTGAAGTCGGCGGACAATATGATGCTCTATAAGTACATCGTCCGCAACGTGGCGAACCAGTACGGCAAGACCGTGACCTTCATGCCCAAGCCGATCTTCGCGGATAACGGCAGCGGCATGCACTGCCACCAGAGTTTGTGGAAAGACGGCAAGCCTCTGTTCAGCGGCGACGGCTATGCCGGTTTCAGCCAGCTCGGGCTGCATTATATCGGCGGGCTGCTGAAGCACGCGCGGGCGCTTTCAGCCATCATCGCCCCCACCACCAACAGTTACAAGCGGCTGGTGCCGGGTTACGAGGCGCCGGTGAACCTGGCGTATTCGCGGCGCAACCGCTCGGCGGCCTGCCGCATTCCGATGTATTCGGCCAGCCCCAAGGCCAAGCGCGTGGAGTTCCGGCCCCCCGATCCGGCTGCCAATCCTTACCTGGCGTTCGCCGCCATGCTGATGGCAGGGATGGACGGAGTCATCAACAAGATCCACCCCGGCGAGCCTCTGGACAAGGATATTTACGACCTCTCGCCGGAGGAAATGAAGAGCGTGCCGTCCATGCCGGGTTCGCTCGACGAAGCGCTGCATTGTCTCGAGGAAGACCACGCGTTCCTGATGCGCGGCGACGTGTTCACCGAAGAGCTGATCGAAACCTTTATCGAATACAAGCGCAAGAACGAGGCGGAGGCGGTGAGATTGCGTCCGCATCCCTACGAATTTGCGCTGTATTACGACATCTAGTTTGCCGTGGGGCAGCCAATCCTGGCTGCCGCCGGCTTTTCAGCCGGCGTTTACCGCTGTGACAACTTGCGCATCGGCGTGAAAGAGCCGGCGGTTGGGCGGAGCACGCATGCAGGGCGCGATCATACAGATTAATATTTCTCCAGGGGGCCTCCCGAAGCGTCCGGTTTCGGGAGGCTTTTGCACCCCGCTGGGAATGGAAGGCGACCGGCACGCGCATCCTCAGATTCACGGCGGCCCGCGCAAGGCGCTGCTGCTGATCGCCGCCGAAGTTGTGGAGGAATTGCAGGCCGCCGGATATCCGGTTTTTTTCGGCGCCATGGGTGAAAACCTGACCACGCGGGGGATCGACGTGGGCCGGCTGCGGATCGGAGACCGGCTTCGCGCCGGCGGAGCGCTAATCGAAATCACGCAACCGCGCGGGCCGTGTTCGGCGCTGGAGATTTACGGCGAGACGCTGGGCCGCGCCATCTATGACCAGCGGGTCAAGGCGCTGGACCCCACCTCGCCGCGTTGGGGCATGAGTGGTTTCTATGCCAGCGTGGTGGAAGCCGGCCCCATCGGCGTGTCGGATATAATTGCAGTCGTGGCCCGGTTAGCCTGACGATTAGGGCGGCGGCTAGCCATGGCGGGCTGATCGTCTGATCCGGATTCTTCGCTGATCGATAATAACGAGACTTTCCGGCAGATCTTCATCGATTACCGAACCGAACAGCCGCGCCAGGGCTGCTTGCGTGTTCTCGATCGTCGTCGGCCAGACCCGAATGCGCACGACGCCCGCGTGGGAGCCGATCGGGTACATTCGCGCGTCGGCAAAGTCCTCGTCGAAAGTGATAACAAGTGAGCCGTCCTTTTGCGCCCATTGGAAGATTGTGTCGTCCGTTGCGCCTCGGAGTTCCACGTCGTTGACGTGCCGCACTTCCCAGGATGGCTTTCGCTCCCGCACAAATTCGCATACGCACGGAGGGATGTTCTGATCGAGCAGGATTCGAAGAATCACCGTGCGATGACCTGGTCCTCGTCCACCACGCGGGCAGCGTATTCGAGCGCGGTTGTAACGTCCTCCGCGGTCAGATCGGGATAGCTAGTGAGGATCTTGTCGATTGCGTATCCGCCAGCAACCATGCCGAGGATGTTTCGCACCATGATTCGAGTTCCGCGGATGACCGGTTTGCCCCCGCAGATGGCTGGATTGACTTCGATGCGATCCGTTGTGTCCATTCTCTCTTCACCCCATCGTCCCTTAGGATACCTCCCGGACGGGGCGGCAAGTGCGGCCCGATCGGCCGCTCGGATATAATTGCAGTCGTGGCCCAGTTAGCCTGACCCATGGAGAGTTCGCTGGACGTCTTCCGGTTGGGGGCGGGGCTGCCGGAGCGCGTGGCGGCGCGGATTCAAATGTTGCTGGCCGCTGCGCCCAACCCGCAAGCAGCCGCCCGGTTGCTGGAGCGGCTCCGGCAGGATTCGCCTTCGGCATTCGACCGCATCGCCAGTTCCCCCGCGGCGCTACGCTGCGCGGTGAATCTGTTTTCGTACAGCCAGTTCCTTTCGGAAACGGTTCTCCAGCACCCGGAGCGGATTCTGCGGGTGGCGAATTCGGGGAGCTTTTATCGTGTGCTCCCGGCCGAAGAATACGCGCAGCGGCTGACGGAGTTTCTGGGGAAAGATCGAGCCGGCGCGCCGGCGGCGGTGGATGCGGCGCGGTTCCGGCGGCAGCAGTTGCTGCGCATCGTGCTGCGCGACGTGATGGGCGTTGCGGCGCTTTCGGAAGTGACCGAAGAGCTCTCCAACCTGGCGGACGCGATTCTGGATGTCACCTACGGCCGCATTCGCGCGGAGTTGGTGCGGCGGCACGGCGAGCCGCGCCTGGCGGACGGAACGCCCTGCGGTTTTTCGGTCATTTCGCTGGGGAAGCTGGGCGGCCAGGAGTTGAACTACAGTTCGGATATCGACCTGATGTTCGTATATGGCGGGAGCGGCGAGACGGACGGCCCGCTTCGACTCAGCAACAGAGAGTTCTGCAAGAAGGTCGCGAACGACTATACCGCATTGCTCTCGGCCTATACCGCCGAGGGCCAGTGCTACCGCGTGGATCTGCGGCTTCGGCCGGATGGAGCGCTGGGCGAGATTTGCATCTCCGAAGAAGGCGCCCGGGCCTATTACGCGGAGCGGGCGCGCGATTGGGAAAAGCAGATGCTGATCAAGGCGCGGGTGTCGGCGGGCGAGCCTGGGCCGGGCGCGGCGCTGCTGGATTTCGTGGAGCCGCTGATTTACCAGAGTTCGCTCGATTTCCGCGGAGTGGAAGCCGTATCGGAAACCCGGCAGCGCATCAGCGAAAAGATGGCGGCGAAGAAGGGCCGCCGGCGCGGCCTGGATGTGAAGCTCGCGCCGGGGGGCATTCGCGACATCGAGTTTCTGGCGCAGTGCCTGCAGCGACTGCACGGCGGGCGAGAGCAATGGGTGCGGCATGGCGGCACCATGTTTGCGCTGTTCCGCTTGCGCGACAAGGGGCTGCTCTCGGGCGCGGAGTACGCACGGCTGGTTGCGGCATACCAGTTTTTGCGCCACCTGGAGCATCGTCTGCAGATGGACGAGGACCGGCAAACTCACACTCTGCCGACGGACGCCGCGGAACTCGATCTCCTGGCGCGCAAAATGCCGCTCGAAACCACCGGCGCGCCCCTGGATGGCGAAACGCTCAAGCAGCGGGTGGCGGAACATCAGAGGGCGGTGCTGGAAGCCTACGCCCGGGTAGTCCACATGCAGCAACCGGCGGATGAATGGGCGGCGGCGGGGGCGGCGGCGGTCGAGGAAGAAGTGGAAGCCGTAGCGCCGGCCAGCAACCTCACGCGGGCATTGGAGCAGCGCGCGCCGCGACTGGCGGCGGCCGCCGCCGCCAGCCTGCACCGCGGCCGCGAGCGGTTCGCGCATTTCCTGGAAAAAGCGATGGCCAGCCTGGAGGTGCTGGCCCGCCTGGATGCGGACGCCAGGCTGGCGGCTGGCGTCCTGGACATTTTCGAGCACAGCGCGCACTTTGCCGACGACCTGCTGCGCTTTCCGGAATTGCTGGATGAAATCGGCCGCGTCCCAAGCTTCGAAGGCGAGCCGCTCGAGGACAGCGGCGCTCTGCGCCGTTTCTACCGCCGGCAGATGATGCGCATCCAAAGCGAAAGCCTGCTGGAGGCAGCGCCCATCTTCGCCACGTTGAAGAAGACCTCGGCGCTGGCGGATGTCGTAATCGACGCGGCTTACCAGATTGCTTTGAGGGAAGCCCGGCGTGACGCCGGCCCTGGCCATCGGCAAATGATGGTGATCGCGCTGGGCCGGCTGGGCATGAGCGAGTTCGATCTCGGTTCGGACGCCGACCTGGTTTTCGTGATTCCGGACGCGGAGGCGGGCGAACACGCCTTCTGGACCGGCGTGGCCGAGCGCATGATCCAGACCATGAGCGCCTACACCGGCGAGGGGATGATGTTCGCGATAGATACGCGGCTGAGGCCGAACGGCCGCGCCGGCGACCTGGTGCAGTTGGAAGGCGCATACAAGAGTTATTTCGCGGGCCACGCGGAAGCCTGGGAAGGCATCACCTATATGAAATCGCGGGCCGTGGCGGGCGACGTGGAACGGGCCACCGGTTTCCTGCACGAGTTGCAGGAGCTGGACTGGCGCCGCTACGGACAGAGCATGCGCTCGCGCAAAGAGCTGGCGGAAATGCGGGCGCGCCTGGAGCGCGAGCAGGGACGGCGCCATCCATTCAAGGCCGGGGCGGGCGGCTACTACGATATCGACTTTGCGCTGATGTATCTGCGGCTCAAGGGCGCGGGCATTTTTTATAAAGTGCTGAACACGCCCGAGCGCATCGACGTGATCGAGAAGATGGGGCACCTGGACCGCGAAGACGCCGATTTCCTGCGCGAAGCGGCCACCTTCTTCCGTGCCGTGGACCATGGCCAGCGGGTCTCGACGGGACACGTCGAGGGCAGCCTGCCGGCGTCGCCGGCGCAGTTGGAAATACTGACCAACCTGGTGAGGAGATGGACTCCGGAGCACCTTCACGACCGGCGCATCGACACGGCGCTGGGTGAAATCCGCGGGCGCACGCGGGAGTTTTTCAACCGGGTGTTTGGACGTTAATACGGTACCAAGTACCTATCCCCGGTACCTATCCGTTCGCGAGATTACAGAGTTTCTGATATTTTTATCTTGTAAATGATTTCAATGTAGAAAATACTATTTATTAGATTCTCGGAGAAAAGCTATGAGACTTGTCCGCGTTTTTGCCATGGTGGCGGGATTTGGGTTCACCGCTTCCGCTGGAATCATTACCACCTATACCGACCAGATCACCAACAACAACTTCGCCGCCGCGAGCTACACGCTTATCGCCGGGAACAATAGAGCGATCACCTCCAGTTCGTTCAGCGGTGGGCAGCAGGCCTCGGGCGGCGTCGCCTATAGCCCCGGCGAAACCGCCGGCAAGCCGGACATGTTTGAGCCGAATAGCGGCGTGATGCTTCTGCTGCCGGGCGATTCCTTGATTTCGGCGGAGTATGACTTGAGCTATCAATTCGACGTCGATTTTAAGCGGACGGTGACGGATACAGGGGGCGGGGGCGGGGACGCGGACCCGGACATTAGCTGGGCCCTGACCAACCCGGTGTTTGGGTCGGTGAATGACGACTTTTCCATCACCCTGGTTTTCAAGGACATTAACGGTGTCGCGCTCAGGATGGTGAACGTGACGTCTTTGACCTCGCTGAATTTGATGCCGTATCTCACCGGTGGCGGCGCGGTCCAGAATGCTTTTGACACGACGGGTGTGTACGTGGGCACCGCCTTCCGGGCAGACGACGTGGTCTTCTCGGCCGATCTTACCGGCTATGACCCGTCGAACGACCCCGACCGGAATGTGATCATCGACTACAACGTGGTTGAGAGGCTGAACGCGAATTCGTCGGTCACACTCGACATCGACCCCGCGCCGGAACCTGCGACGTTCGGGGTGTTTAGCCTGGGTCTGGCGGCGCTGATCGGGCTCGGCAGGAAATTCAGGACCTAGTACAATAATCTCGGTTAGGCTGAAACTTCCAGTCCGCGCAGGCCAGGCGGCGTCAGAGTGCGCCCATGAAAGCGTTGCGGTTTGCCGCGTCGATCGCGATCGTTGCGGGAATCCTGTTGCTGTATCGCACGGCGCTGGCCGTGAACAATACGACGGTGGCGCTGAGCCTGCTGTTGGCGGTGCTGGGGATCTCGGCGTGGTGGGGTCTGGCGGAAGCCACGGTGGCATCGCTGGCGGCGGCACTCGGGTTCAACCTGTTCTTCCTGCCGCCGATCGGGACACTCACCATTCAGGATCCGCAGAACTGGATCGCGCTGAGTGCATTTCTGGCGACGGCGGTGACGGCCAGCCAGCTTGCCGACCGGGCGCGCCGCCGGGCGGCCGAAGCCGAGGCGCGGCGCACGGAAATCGAGCGGCTGTACGTTTTGGTGCAGTCGATGATGCTCAGCGGCAACGCGCGCAAGACCATCCGCGAGTTCGTGCACACGGTAGTGCGGGTGTTTGGTTGCCGGGCGGCGGCGCTGTATTATCGCTCCACCGAGGAGTTTTTTCGCTCGGGGCCGGAGAGCAACGTGGTAACGGACCACGAACTTCTGGCAGCCGCGGAGATCGAGGATGTCTCGGTCGATGCGGGCCGGGAAGTGGCGCTGGCGCCGATGCGCCTGGGCTTGCGTCCCCTGGGGAGCATGACGCTGATGGGGCGGCTGCCCTCGGAGCAGATGGTGCGTGCCATCGTGAACCTGATCGCGCTCACCATCGAGCGGGCGCGGGCCACCGAAGAGGCTAGCCACGCGGAGGCGGCACGGCAGGGCGAAGTCTTGAAAGCGGCGCTGCTGGATTCGCTGGCGCACGATATCAAGACGCCGCTGACGTCCATCAAAGCCGCGGTCACGAGCCTGCTGGGCAGTTCGCACCATTCGGAACGCGAACTGTTGACCATCATCAACGAAGAGACCGACCGGCTGAATCAACTGGCCGCGGAAGTGATCGAGATGGCGCGCATCGAGGCCGGCAAACTGCATTTGGAAAAGCGGCCGGTGGCGGTGGTGGAACTGATTTCGGGTGCGCTCGCGGACCTGGCGCCGGCGATTCAGAACCGGCCGGTGAAGGTGCGCGTGCCGGACGGGCTGCCGGCCGCGGCGGCGGACCACGATTTCGCGATGCAGGTGGTGAAGCACTTTGTGGAGAACGCGCTCAAGTATACGCCGGAAGGCTCGCCGATCGACATATGGGCGGAGCTGAAGAGTGGGAAAATCGTGATCGGGGTGGCGGACCGCGGTCCGGGCATCGAAGAGAACGAACGTGTCCGCATCTTCGAGAAGTTCTACCGCGGGCGGCGGCATCGCTTCGACACCAAAGGAACCGGGATGGGACTGGCAATCGCCAAAGGAATTGTGGAAGCCCACGGCGAACGGATTTGGGTGGAAAGCGAGCCGGGTCAGGGATCGGCCTTTTATTTCTCGCTGGCAGCCAGCGCCGGAGGGCGCCACACGTGAGCGCCGGGAAAATTCTGGTAGTGGACGACGATCCGCAGATCCGCCGGGTGATGAAGGCGACGCTGGTGGGCCACAACTACGAAGTGATCGAAGCGCGCACCGGCGAAGACGCACTCGAGAAGACCCCGCAAGAGATGCCGAACCTGGTGCTGCTGGACATGAACATGCCGGGAATGGGGGGCTTGGAGACGTGCCGGGCGCTGCGCGCCGGCTCCGATATTCCGGTGATTATTTTGTCCGTGCGCAACAGCGAAAAGGACAAGGTGGCGGCGCTCGACGCCGGCGCCGACGATTATGTCACCAAGCCTTTCAGCATCGAGGAACTGCTGGCGCGCATTCGGGCGGCACTGCGGCGGTCGTCGCCGGAGGGTGGTCCGTGTGCCTTCAGTTCGCCGGATCTGGAGATCGATTTCGAAACCCGTCGTGTGCTGGCCGCGGGAAAAGCGGTGCGGCTAACGCCGAAGGAATTCGAACTGTTGCGATATCTGGTGGCGCATGCCGGGAAACCGGTGACCCATCGCGAATTGCTGCAGGCCGTGTGGGGGCCGGATTACGGCGACGAGCCGGAATACCTGCGGGTATTCGTTAACCAGTTGCGCAAGAAGATCGAGGCCAATCCGGCCAAGCCAAAATATATCGTGACGGAGCCGTGGGTGGGCTACCGGTTCGCGGGTCCCACCGAGGGCTGAGGTGTCGGCGAGTCGGCCGCGAGTGGGTCGCCACTGTTCCAATCTACGGCTGCCAGATGGCGGTGACGCTCTCGATGGCTGCCTGACGAGCGCGTAACGCTCTCAGTTCCTCTTCACCGAGCTTTTCGGCGCAGGCTGCCACTATCCGCATTCCGTGCTCGACGAGGATCTGGCGGAACTCCGGATCGGGCGTCGAGGCGGCGATGTCGCCGAGGGCGCGCAGCAGCCGCAAACTGACGGCTACGTCCGTCTTGGAATACATGCGGATCTGCTCAAAGGCTGCGTCCAGCAGGCGCTCGAAGTGGATCCATCCGATGCTGGCGCGAACGATGCCCGGAGGATCGTAGAGCAGGCCCTCGGGCGGCTCCCGAGACGCAAAGCGGATCAGAATGCGGCTCAACTGATCGATGCAGTTGATGGCGGTGGTGGGGTCGTTTACGGCGGGCGAGATCGCCTTCAACGCAATATCGACAATCTGCAGGACGCCAAATTCCACGTCCTGCTGCAACGTTCTGGCCGGACCAAAGTCGAACACGGCAAGCAGCTCGGCGGTTCCTTCGGGGGGCAGGCGGTTGCCCTTTGAGACCATCATCAGCGGGATTCCCGCCGGAACAAAGTGGCCGACCCGCCGCAGAACCCGGATGCTGACGTGGTAGTGCTTCGCAAGGGCGACCAGGCGTCGCGTATCGATGAAGCGGATGTAGCCGGAAACATCGCTCAAAACGGCCTGTTCGCTCGGGTTGGGCGTGAGCGGTTCAGCATGCTTCAAGCGGATCAGCCGTCGCGGCCCTGGCATCAGCTCATCGATCATGGCTTCGGTTTCTTCGGCGATTCTGTCGACGATGTGATTGACGCTGATGGCCTGCGAGATGTGGTGAATGAAAAAGAGCAGCAGACCAACGCAGACCAGCGCCAGCACCATCGCGCCCAGGACGGTGGCCACGGGCGCGAAGGGGTGAGGGAGCGAGCGCGCCGCCGGGAGAGCCGCCAAACAGTACGAGAAGGTGCCGAGGAAGATACCGAGCGTCCATTGGGTCACGCGGTCCCTGGAAAAGCTGACGATGATGCGCGGGGAGAACTGCATGGATGCCAGGGTGAGCGTCATCAGCAGGATGGCGAACACAATGGACACCACCGTCATGATGGAGGCGGCGATTCCCGCCAGAATGACCTGGGCGACTTGCGGGTCGGCGTGCGAGGGG
>JBEKQS010000133.1:0-14190 GCA_049519475.1 Bryobacteraceae bacterium
CGCGCCACCTTCAGAATGCGGTCGTGGGCGCGCGCGGAAAGGCCCATGCGGCGAACGGCCATTTCGAGCGTGCGCTCGCCGGCATCGTCCAACTCGCATTGCTTGCGGATCATGCGCGAGGGCATCTGCGCATTGTAGTAGCCACGCGCGCTTTGCACCGCCCGCGCGCGTTCGACGCGGCCGCGGATCTCCGACGAGGGTTCGGCGGTGGAGTTGCCGCGCAGCTCTTTGTAGGGCACCGCGGGCACTTCCACGTGGATGTCGATGCGGTCGAGCAGCGGCCCGCTGATCTTGCCGAGGTAGCGCTGGATGATGGCCGGCGTGCAACGGCACTCGCGCGTGGAATCGCCATAGAAGCCGCAGGGACAAGGATTCATCGCCGCCACCAGCATGAACCGCGAAGGAAAGGTCAGCGTCATGGCGGCCCGTGCGATGGTGACGGACCCATCCTCGAGCGGCCCGCGCAACATTTCCAGGACGTCGCGCGGGAACTCGGGGAATTCGTCCAGGAACAGCATGCCGTTGTGCGCCAAGCTCACCTCGCCCGGCCGCGGCGTGCCCATGCCGCCGCCAATCAGGCCGGCGTCGGAAATGGTGTGGTGCGGCGCGCGAAACGGCCGCTCGTGCAACAGACCGCCGGCGTTGCGTAACACGCCCGCAATGCTGTGAACCTTGGTGGTCTCAATGGCCTCTTCAAAGGTGAGCGACGGCAGCACGCCCGCCAGGCGTTTGGCCAGCATGGTCTTGCCCGAACCCGGCGGCCCGATCATCAAGACGTTGTGCGAACCGGCCGCGGCCACTTCCAACGCGCGCTTCGCCATGGTCTGGCCGCGGACGTCGCGGAAATCCGGCGCCGCTGCGGCCGCTTCCGCCGCCAGCGCGGAGTTACCGTTCGGCTTGGCCGCCGTGAACTCCTCCGGCCGCGTGAGCAGCGCCACTACTTCCGCCAGGTAGCGCATGCCGTAGACGTTGACGCCTTCCACCACAGCAGCCTCGGCCGCATTTTCCGCGGGCACGATCAGGTTGGGGATGCCCATATCGCGCGCGCAGACGGCCACCGACAACGCCCCGCGCACCGGGCGAATCGCGCCATCGAGCGACAGCTCCCCGATCAGCACGTGCTGATCCAGGCCCTTCACCGCGCCCATCGCGCCCAGAATCCCCAGCGCCACCGGCAGGTCGAAGCCGGCCCCTTCCTTGCGCACGTTGGCGGGCGCCAGGTTGATGGTGAATTGCTTGTTGGGATATCCGAAGCCCGAATTGATCAGCGCGCTCTTGATGCGCTCGCGGCTTTCGCGCACGGCGGTATCGGGCATGCCGACCATCACGGAATCGCGCGCGTTGCCCGACGAAAACATGTCGACTTCGACATCGATCAAGTGAGCATCGATGCCATAGATGGCAGCGCTGCGCGTTTTAAACAGCGCCATTGAGGAAGGGTCTCTGCAAGTTCAGTATAGGTCATAGCGGGGCGAAGCCGCCGAACGCCGCCGCAGGCGAGGGTCGGCCCGGAACCGGTCCGATCTCTCAGAGCGCTCTTGCCGAACCGTTTGGCCGGCAAGGAGAGCTAGCTGGTAGCATACTTCCATAGGAGGTAGTCACTGATGAGGTCAATATCGCGGGCCTCCGCTAAGATCGTCTGCCTGTTCTTTTTCCCGGCTGGGATTGCGTGTGCTCAGCAGCCGTCTGAAACGCACCCGCAAGCCTTCCCCAAGGTCACTATTGCCGGCTCGGAACTGAGGACCATGAAATCAACTTCGACCGGGCGCGACAACGACCTCTACATTCACATTCCGTCGAATTACAACCAAGATAAGACCAGGAAGTATCCCGTGCTCTACATCCTCGACGGCCAGTGGGATTTCAAATTGATGGATTCCGTGCTGGGAGGCCTGGTCTACGACAAGTTCGCGCCCGAAATGATCATGGTTGGAATCACCTACTCGGGCGAGAATGCGGATTACGACGGTCTCAGGGCAATGGACTACACGCCGACGGCGGTCCAGCAGGTGAAGGGATCGGGGAATGGCCCCAAGTTCCTCAAGTTCCTTAAGATGGAACTGATCCCCTTCATTGAAGCGAATTACCGGGCGGATTCTTCGCGCCGCGTGCTGCAGGGCAGCTCGTACGCGGGGCTGTTCACGTTGTACGCCATGTTTGCCGATCCAGGGCTTTTCTCCGCATACATGTCGGCTAGTCCGGCGGTGACTTACGATGACCGTTATGCCTTCAAACAGGAAGCCGAATACGCCCGCACTCACAAGGAACTTCCCGTGAAACTGTTTTTGGCGGTCGGCGGATCGGAGGGGTTGACCACCCCGGTGCAGGAGTTCATGCAAACGCTCCGTTCCCGCGGCTACAACGGCCTGAAGCTCGAAACGCGCGTGATCGAAGGCGAACGCCACGCCGGCAACAAGCCTGAGCTCTTCAATCGCGGACTGAGATTCCTGTTCAGCGACTGAGGCCTGTCACAACCAAGCTGAATTTGACGACCGGGTTCCCCACCCGGGTTTCGTCCCAGCCGTTGGAGCGCTCGCGCGCCGCCGCGCCGGGCCGCGGTATGACACTATAGAAGGTCATGTGGCTGGGAATCGATATCGGAACCGGCGGCTCGCGCGCGCTTCTTGTGGATGAGCGCGGCGGCGTCCGCGCGGGCTTCACGGCGCCTCACGAAGAGATGTACATGCAGCGTCCGCTGTGGGCGGAACAGCGCCCCGAGAACTGGTGGGATGCGGCCGTCACGGCCATCCGCGGCGTGCTGGCGCGCGGCGGCGTGAAGGGCTCCGAGGTGCGCGGCATCGGGCTCTCCGGCCAGATGCACGGCCTGGTGATCCTGGACGATGCCGGCGCCGTGATCCGTCCGTCGCTCATCTGGTGCGACCAGCGCAGCCAGGCGCAGGTGGATTTCGTCAATGCCAAGGTGGGCCGGGAAAACGTACTGCGCTACACCGCCAACCCGGTGCTGACCGGCTTCACGCTTCCCAAGCTGCTGTGGGTGCGCGACAACGAGCCGCGGAATTTCGAGCGTGTGCGCAAGATGCTGCTGCCGAAAGATTACGTGCGCTTCCGCCTCACCGGCGAATTCGCTTCCGAAGTTTCCGACGCTTCGGGCACCGCGGTCTTCGACGTGGTCAACCGCCGCTGGTCGTTTGAGATGATGGATGCGCTCTCGCTCGACCGCTCCATTCTTCCCTCCTGCCACGAATCGAGCGAGGTCACCGGCCGCATCAGCCCGCAGGTGGCAGCGCTCACCGGTCTGGCCGCCGGTACGCCGGTGGTGGGCGGCGGTGGAGACCAGGCCGCGAGCGCCGTCGGCAACGGCATCGTGGAAGCCGGCATCGTCTCCTGCACGCTGGGCACTTCCGGCGTGGTCTTCGCTCACATGGAAAAGGTGGCGTACGATCCCGCCGGCCGCGTTCACACTTTCTGCCACGCGGTGCGCGACCGCTGGCACGTGATGGGGGTCACGCAAGGCGCCGGGCTCAGCCTTCAGTGGTTCCGCAACCAGCTCGCGCCGGGCGTTGAATACGACGCGCTCACGGCCGAAGCCGCGCAGTCTCCCACCGGCGCGCAAGGCCTGTTCTGGCTGCCGTACCTGATGGGCGAGCGCACGCCGCACCTCGACGCCACGGCTCGCGGCGGTTGGATCGGCCTCACCAACAGCCACAAACGCGCCGACCTGATTCGCGCCATCATCGAAGGCGTTTCTCACAGCCAGCGCGATTGCCTGGACATCATCGAATCGCTGGGCGTTGCGGTGAACTCGGTGCGTGCTTCCGGCGGCGGCGCGCAGAGCCCGTTCTGGCGCCAGTTGCTGGCCGACATCTTCGCCAAGCGCGTGGTGACGCTCGAAACCCAGGAAGGCTCCGCGTACGGAGCCGCCTTGCTGGCGCTGGCCGGCACCGGCGAATACGCTTCCGTTCCCGAAGTCTGCCGCGCCGCCGTGCGCGAGACCGAATCGGTGGCTCCGCGCGCGGCCGATTCCGCCTTCTACCAGAAAGCCCACCGCGTGTACCAGGCGCTCTACCCGGCGCTCAAGCCGGTCTTCGGCCAGATCGCCGCGCTCTAGCGTAGGGAATTCGCGCATGCTGCTCTACGCGCTCGGGATTTCGCTGTCGGCGTTCTTGCTGTTTGAAGTCCAGCCGATCATCGCCAAAATGATTCTGCCGTGGTTCGGCGGCACTTCCGCGGTCTGGACCACCTGCATGCTTTTCTTCCAGGCCGTGCTTCTGCTGGGGTACCTCTACGCGCACTGGCTGCACGAAAAATTGTCGCCCCGCAAACAGGCGTTTTTGCACATCGCCGTGCTGGCGGCGAGCCTCGTCACGCTGCCCATTCTCCCCAACCCCGCGTGGAAAACGGCCGATGTCGCTCATCCCTCGCAGCGGATTCTGCTGCTTCTTGCACTCACCGTCGGGCTGCCCTATTTTCTGCTTTCCTCCACCAGCCCGCTGCTGCAGTCCTGGTATTCGCGGAGCAACCGTGGCGGCCTGCCATACCGCCTGTTCGCGCTTTCGAACGCCGCGTCCATGCTGGCGCTTCTCACCTATCCGCTGCTGGTGGAACCGAACCTGCCCACGCGCTTTCAGGGCTACGCCTGGTCGGCCGCGTATGCCTGCTTCGTTGTCATCTGCGCCCTCACCGCCTGGCGATCAACGGGCGAGCCCGCGGCGGCGGCATCGCCCGAAGTCGCAGAGACCGTCGAGCCGCCGCCGTCATTCGCCGCCCGCATGCTCTGGCTCGGTCTGGCGGCCAGCGCCTCGGTGCTGTTGCTGGCCGTCACCACGCACCTCACGCAGGATATCGCTGCGATTCCCTTCCTCTGGATTCTGCCGCTCAGTATCTACCTGTTGAGCTTCATCATCTGCTTCGAATCGCCGGGCGCATACCGGCGCGCCATTTTTCTCCCGCTGCTGATGGCGGCCCTGGCCTTCTTCGCTTACCGGCTGTGGCCCTACCATGGCGCCATGCAGATGCGCGTTGCCATCGCGGCCTGCGGCGCGGCCCTGTTTGTCTGCTGCATGGTGTGCCACGGCGAGCTGGTGCGCCTCAAACCGGACCCGCGTTACCTCACCGGCTTTTATGTCACCGTTGCCCTGGGCGGCGCGTGCGGCGGGCTGTTCGTCGGCCTGGTGGCCCCCAACCTGTTTCATGCCTGCGATGAATTTCCGGTCGGCCTCGCGCTCTGCGCCGTGCTGGTCTTCCGGGTGCTGGCGCCGGAACTGCGCCGGTTTGGGGTGGCGCGGCAGCGCTGGGGAACCGGCGCCCTCGCCGTGGTGCTTTGCTGCTATCTCGCGGTGCTGGCGCACCTCATGCAGGAAATGGTGGGCGGCTATCTGTTGGTGGAGCGCAATTTTTATGGCCAGCTCAAAGTGCAGGATGACGGCGACCCCGCCGCCGAATTCTCCAGCCGCACCCTGGTCCACGGCACCATCAACCACGGCTCGCAGTTCTTCAACGAGGTCTATCGCCACGAGCCCGTCACCTACTTTTGCCCGCAGTCGGGCATTGGCCGCGCCATGCGCGCGCAGCGGGGCGCGCCGCGCCGCATCGGAATCCTGGGCCTCGGCTGCGGAACCCTGGCCGCCTATGGCCGCTACGGGGACTTGATTCGGATCTACGAAATCAACCCGCTGGTCCTCGAGATCGCGAAGCGCGACTTCACGTATCTCCGCGACACCCGCGCCCAGGTAGAGGTCGCCATGGGAGACGGGCGCCTGGCGCTCGAATCCGAGCCCAGCCAAGGCTTCGACCTGCTGGTGATGGACGCCTTCTCCGGCGATTCCGTGCCCGTCCACCTCATCACATCGGAAGCTTTCCGCGCCTACTTCCGTCACCTGAAGCCCGGCGGCATTCTGGCCGTCAACATGACCAACAGCTACCTCGACCTGGAGCCCGTGATGGAACGCGCCGCGGCCTCACTCGGCAAAGCCGCTTATGCCTACCAGTTCGAGCCCGATCCGGGCGACAATATCTGCTTTGCCTGCTCCTGGGCGTTGATTATGGATCGCGCCACCATGGCTGCTCACGCGGGGCTGGAACACGGCGGGCGTCTGCTGAAGCCGCATCCCCAGTTTCGCACCTGGACCGACGACTTCTCGAACATGCTCGCCATTCTGAAGTGAATGGAAGAAGGAGTCAGGAGTCGAGGAAGTCAGGAGTCAGAATAAGCACTCCGGGCGGGGTATTCTGACTTCTGACTTCTGACTCCTGACTTCTTAATTTAATTTGTTTTCGCCGTTTCGACCCTGGCGAAGTACAGGCCTACCGCGCGGTCGATGTTCGTCCGCGTCATGCGCACCGGTCTGCCTTCGTACTCGCTGATGGCTTTGACCAGCTTGTACACGTCCATCGGATAACAGGCCCGCAGGAACTCTGCGCCGGCGGCCGCGCAACGCTCGCGCAGGTATTCCGAGCAACCCGGCTCGCAGGGCACCTGGTTGATCCGCACCACCCGCTGGAAGATCTGGTCGAATACTTCCGGGGTGACGTTGTCCACCAGCACTTTGGTCTGGATGCGGCGGAGAAAGGCCTCATCCGCCAGATCGCGCGGATTCAAGTTGGTCGAAAACACCACCATCATCTCGAACGGCACCTGGAATTTCATTCCCGAAGCCAGGGTCAGATAGTCCACGCGCCGGTCCAACGGCACAATCCACCGGTTCAGAAGTTCGCGCGGAGAAAGCACCTGCCGCCCGAAATCGTCGATGATCAGAATCCCGTTATTGGCCTTCATCTGGCAGGGCGAAATAAAACAATGCGTGGACTCGTCCAGCCGCAGCTCCAACATGGCCGCCGAAAGCTCGCCGCCCACCGTAATGCAGGGCCGCTCGCATACCACCCAGCGCGGATCGAGCAATTCCTCGTTGTGCGGCGCCACGCGATGCACGACAGGGTCGTACAGCGTAATGATGTGCCCATCCACCGCCACGGCGTACGGCACCAGCACCGTATCCCGATACACCCGTAGAATTCGCTCGGCGATCGAGGTCTTGCCGTTGCCCGTACCGCCGTACAGGAACAGGGACTGGTGGCTGATGAGCGACGGGCCCAGCGCATCCAGCAAATTGTCGGGCAGCACCAGGTCTTCGAACGCTTGCCGCAAGCTCTCACGGCTCAGCCGCACGTGCGCGGTCTGCGCCTTGACCACCTGATGGTATTGCTGAATGGATACCGGCGCCGCTCCGACATATTGGCACACTTCATTCCGCGCCGCGGCCAGCGTGCGCCCGGCGCCGGTGAGTGAGAAAGCGTAGTCGTTTCCCAGCATCCCCTTCACTTCCAGGATGTGCTGCTGCCGGAACGAGTGGAACATGACCTCGAGCACCGGAAAAGAGAGCTTCAGGGTTTCGTTCAGCATCGCCAGCGTGCCCGAGCCATGCAGCCAGAGATAGCGCAGGATCAGATCGGAAACCATCGAGCGCGGGATGCCTAAGTCTTCCAGCCGATCTGGAATGTTCGGACGGATGCTCTGCACATCGGGCTGTACAAGGTTCGCAGTGGCGGGACTCATAGATTTCGAGCACGGTGCCGCGCGGCCTAAACCGGCAGCCGCTTTGAACTATACAAGAGAAGTCAATGAGCTACCAGTACTCCATTGGTTAATAGGGGGGAATAGAGAATAGGGAATAGGGAATACAGAATACAGAATGAACCAGGCGGACGCCAAGTTCCACGCCGTCGCGACTGCCTGCCGGCTTCTCTATTCTTTATTCTCTATTCTTTACTCTCTATCCACCTTCCACGGGTATGGCGCATCCATTTTCAGAAATGGCGCAGCTCACGTGCTCGAACTGCACGGTGGTGTGATGGATATGGAAACTCTCCGCCAGCGTGCCGTTCAGCTCGCGCAGAATGCTGTCGCTGGACGAAGGCGGAACATCTTCGATCAGAACGTGGCAGCTCAACGCGCGCGTGTTCGAGCCCAGGCTCCAGATGTGCAGGTCGTGGACCCCCAGCACCCCCTGCGTCGCGCGCATGGCCGCCGCTACATGGTCCAACTGGATGCCCTTGGGCAGTCCCTCCAGCAGAATGTTCAACGACTCCTGGATGATGTCCCAGGCCGTCCATACAATCAGCACGCCGATCAGGATCGAAAGGACCGGGTCCACCTGGACCCACCCCGTGTAACGGATGGTAATGGCGCCGGCGATGATGGCAATCGATCCCAGCGCGTCTCCCAGCATGTGGACGAACGCGCCGCGGATATTCAGATCGCCCCGGCTGGCTCCGCGCAGTGCCAGCATGATGCTGCCATTCATCACCAGGCCCAGCGCCGCCACCGCCATCATGATGTTTTCTTCGACGGCCGCCGGATGGCGCAGCCGCAGCGCGCTTTCGTAGAAAATCCACGCTGAAAGCCCGACCAGGGTGAGAGCGTTCAGAAAGGCCGAAAGCACGCTGGCGCGGTGATACCCGTAGGTCTTGGTTTCGTCCGCCGGCTTGGATTGCAGGTAAAAGCCGAACCACGCCAGCAGCAACGCCAGCGCGTCCGTGAAATTGTGTCCCGCGTCTGAGATGAGCGCCAGCGAGTGCGCCCGCACGCCCGCAAAAAGCTCCACCAAGACGAACGCGACGGTAGCCACCAGTGACCACCGGAGGACGCTCCCGGTTGCCGGGCCGTGGCTATGCGTGTGGTTGTGGGAGTGCAATTGCCCTGCTCTCCTCTATGTTAGCGCGGCCTCTCACTGAACCGTGACCCAGTACGGCATCACCCGCAACATCCCGCCCTTCATCCACGCGTGGAACGGCACGCGGCCGAACACTTGCGCCAGCCGTGTTTCGAGCGGGTCGTCCGTGCCGCGCCGCAGCAGCACATCCACAATGCTCCGCCGCGACGGGTATATCACCAGGCTGACACGCTCGGCCGCGGGAATCCTGGCTTTCTGTTTCACCAGGTCGATGGCCGTATCGAGGCCGCCCAGTTCGTCCACCAGGCCGCGCTCCTTGGCCTGGTCGCCCAACCACACCCGCCCCTGCGCCAGCGGTTCGACCTGGTCGAAGGTCCGATGCCGCGCGGTGGCCACGCGGTTTACAAAGTCGCGATAGCTCTCGTCGATGCCTCGCCGCAGCATTTCGCGCTCCTCCGGCGTCAGCGGCGTGTAATCGGATTCCACGTCCGCGTGCTTTCCGCGTTGCACGGCATCTTTAGTGATGCCCAGCTTGTCGTACAACCCGTGCAGATTGGGCTTGCCGAAGACCACCCCGATCGAGCCCGTCTCGGTCTGCGGATACGCCACAATCGGATCGCCGGTCATCGCCATATCGTAGCCGCCGGACGCCGCCACGTCCGACATCGAAATCACCAGCGGCTTCTTGCGGCTCAGCAAGCTCATCTCCCGCCACATTTCGTCGGATGCCACCTCTTCCCCGCCGGGCGAATCGATCCGCACGATCACTCCCTGAATGGTCGCGTCATTGCGCACCTTGCGCAGCAGTTTGTTGAACCCGTAGGAGGTGAGTTTGCTCTCATCCGCGCCGTTATCGCCCGCGTTCCCGCGCACGATGTCGCCTTCCGCCACCACCAGCGCGATGCGGCTCTTGCCACCCAGCCCGACCGCTTCCGCCGGCACCTTCAGGTAATCGTCCAGCGCCACCTTGTGCGGCTCGCCCGTTTTCAGCCGGTCTTTCAGCTCGCCCCACATCTCGTCCTCGTACTTCAGCGCATCCACCAGGCCGGCCTTTTGCGCCTGCGTGGCCGTGAACGGTCCCTGGTCGACGATGCTCCGGACTTCGTCAGGCGTTTTCTTTCGTCCCGCCGCGATCTTGGCCACCACGTTGGCGTAGAGGTCGTCCACCAGGAGGTTCATCACGTCGCGCGTTTCCGCGCTCATATCGGAGCGCGTGAACATGTCGCCGTAATCCTTGTACTTGCCCGCGTGCTCCACCTCCACCACCACGCCCAGCTTATCCAGCGTCTTCTTGAAGAACATCAACTCCGCGCGCATTCCCCTCAACATCACCAGATCCGAACCGCCCAGGTAAATGCGATCGGCTGCCGTGGCCAGGTAGTATTCGCGCGCGCCGGGCGTCCGCAAGTAAGCGTAAACCGGCTTGCCCGACTTGCGGAAGCGATCGAGATCCGCGCGCATCTCTTCCAGCTTGGCCCAGCCGGCCGCAAGCTTTTCCGGCTCCAGCACGACGGCTTTAATATGCGAATCCACGGCGGCCTTTCGCAACGTCATCCAAAAGCCTGTCACCGTCAGCCCGGGGTGGCCGCCGCCCAGGAAGGCAGGCATATCCAGCGGCGGCTTCTCCGGAATCTCGCCTCCGAGGCGCAGCACCAGCACCGAATTATCGGCGATCTCCGGTGGCCTGTCGCGAAAATGCCATGCCGCAAAGAAGATCAGCACCAGCACCAAGAACACCAGCAACAGGCCGGTCAGCAAACCCAGTAAGAACTTCCCCATCCTTTTACGCCTCCGGACCCTTGCGCAACGCGCGCAAGTCGATCCCCAGTGCCTGGCACTTCTTATATAGGTGGCTCCGCTCCAACCCCAGCGCCCGCGCCGTGTCGGTCATTCGCTGGTTGTGCCGTTTCAACTCCGCCAGAAGCTGTTGCCGCTCGAACGCATCCACCCTCTGCGCCAGCGTGCCCTCCTGAGGCAGGCTGTGCGGCGCGTTCGCGGCCGGCCCTTCCGCGCCGGCCGGCAGCGCCATCCGTACGGTGGCCGCGTCCACCGGCCCATCCGCCAACAGCAGCAACCGCTCCACCATGTTGCGCAACTCCCGCACGTTCCCGGGCCACGCGTAGCGCTGTAACTCCGCGATGGCCTCCGCTTCAAACGGCTTAGGCTTCCAGCCGTTGAACTCCGCCACCTGCACCGCGAAGTGCGCCACCAGCGGCGGAATATCCTCTACCCGTTCGCGCAGCGGCGGCAGCGCCAGCGGGTATACGAAGATTCTGTGGTACAGGTCCTGCCGGAATCCGCCGGCCTTCACCAGTTTGTCGAGGTCGCGATGCGTCGCTACCACCACCCGGACGTCCACCGGAATCGTGCGGTCTCCGCCCACGCGTTCCACCTGGCGCTCTTCCAGCACGCGCAACAGTTTGGCTTGCATCACCATCGGCATGTCGCCGATCTCGTCCAGGAATAGCGTCCCCTTGTTGGCCTGCTCGAACTTTCCGATGTGCCGCGACGCCGCGCCGGTGAACGACCCTTTCTCGTGCCCGAACAGCTCCGATTCGATCAGCTCTCCCGGCACCGCCGCGCAGTTCAGCGTGACGAAAGGGCCGCCGCGGCGCGGGCTGCGTTCATGCAGCGCCCGCGCAATCAACTCCTTGCCCGTGCCGGTCTCGCCCAGAATACAAACCCGCGCCTCGCTCGGAGCCACGCGGTCCACCTGCGCCATCACCCGCCGCATGGCTTCGCCGGAATGCACGATCTCATGGTTGCCCACGCGCCGCCGCAACTGGCGATTCTCTTCTTCCAGGCGCTTCAGCTTGAGCACGTTTTCAACGGTGAGCAGCAGCTTCTCCGTGGAAAGCGGCTTCTCCAAAAAGTCGATGGCCCCCAGCCGCGTGGCCCGCACCGCCATATCAATACTGGCCTGCCCGGAGATCATCACCACCGGCAGCGCGATCCCCAGCCCGCGTAGCTCTTCGAGCAGTGTCAGCCCGTCCTTGCCCGGCATCACGACGTCCGACAGCATCATATCGAACGCCTGCGCCTTCACCAGTTCGAGCGCGCGCCCCGCGTTATCGCACACGGTGGCCTCGTGCCCCGCGAGGCGAAACGCCCGCGCCAGCGAAGCCAGCGTATTCGCATCGTCATCGACAATCAACAGGTGGGCCAAATCTGAGGGTACCATTCATGACTACATGCTCTAAAGGTCGATGAAAAAGTCCGCCAAGAGCATTTTGAGCCGCCGATCAACGCCGATGAACGCAGATAAGCCAATTCACTTTCGATCCGCGTTTATCGGCGTTCATCTGCGGCCAGCCTTGCATTGACTTCCTCAGCAGCCTCTTTAGCTTGTCGATTGCCAGTGCTAAGATGATTCACCATGAAGCGCGTCTTCTTCTCCCTTACCTTCGCCTGCGCGATCTTCCTGCTCTACGGCCAGACGCAGGACGCCCGCATCCCCGTCAACTTCCAGGAAGTCATGATCCCCATGCGCGACGGCGTCCGCCTCCAGACCGTCATCCTCTCGCCCAAGGATCCCAAAGGCCCGCTGCCCTTCCTGATCCAGCGCACCCCTTACGGCGTCCCCGCTAAAGAGGCGGCCGATCGCGGCATGCCCGCCGCCGCGCGTGCCCGCTGGGAGAACTACTACGTCGTCGCGCAGAATATCCGCGGCCGCTTCAAATCCGAAGGCAAATTTGTGATGGGCCGACCGCCGCGCGATCCCAAGGACGCGAAAGGCGTCGACGAAACCACCGACGCCTGGGACACCGTCGACTGGCTCATCAAGAACATCCCCAACAACAACGGCCGCGCTGGCATCGCCGGAACTTCTTACGACGGTTGGACCGCCGTCATGGCCGCGCTCGATCCGCATCCCGCCCTCAAAGCCGTCATCGAGCAGGCTTCCCCCGCCGACCAGTTCCTCGGCGACGATTTCCATCACAACGGCACGTTCCGCCTCAGTTACGGCTTCGAATACGCCGCGCTGCTCGAAACCACCTCCGAAGAAAACTATCACTTCCCTTACGACCGCGCCGACACCTACGATTGGTTTCTCGCCCTCGGCCCGCTTTCCAACGCCGACGAAAAGTATTTCCACGGCAAGCTCCCCACCTGGGAGGATTTCACGCGCCATCCCAACTACGATGCTTTCTGGCAGCGCCTGGCCTTCGCGCCCTATCTCAACGCGGTCAAGGTGCCCATCATGCACGTCGCCGGCTGGTGGGACCAGGAGGATTTCTACGGCCCGCAGCGCATCTACGCCGGTATGGAGCCGCACGATACCGGGCATTTCAATTACTTCGTCGCCGGCCCGTGGAATCACGGCGGCTGGAACGGCCCTGGCCGCCGCCTCGGCGCCATCGACTTTGGCTCCGACACCGGCGCGTTCTATCGCGATAACATCTTCCAACCCTGGTTCGATTACTGGCTGCGCGGCCAGGGCGAGCTCCACCAGGCCGAAGCCACCACGTTCGAAACCGGCACGAACCAGTGGAAACAATACGACGCCTGGCCGCCCACGCAAGGCGTCGATTCGCGCCGCCTGTATTTCCGCGACTCCCGCCGCCTCTCCTTCGACGCCCCCGCCGCCGGCGCAGCCGCCTTTGACGAATACGTCAGCGATCCCGCCAACCCCGTCCCGTACCGCCCGCGTCCCGTACCGCCCACCTATCCCGGCCCGGACTGGCCCGTCTGGCTGGTGCAGGACCAGCGCTTCGTCGATCACCGCCCCGACGTTCTCTCCTGGCAAACCGACCCGCTCACCGACACCATCCACATCGCCGGCGACATCGTCACCGAACTCTATGCCTCCACCACCGGCACCGACGCCGATTGGGCCGTCAAGCTGATCGACGTCTACCCCGAAGACGCTCCCGACGATTCCACCACGCGCACTCACATGGCCGGTTTCGAGTTGATCATCGCCGACGAAATCCTGCGCGCCCGTTTCCGCAACAGCTTCGAGCGCCCCGAGCCCGTCCCCGCGAACAAAGTTCTGAAGTACGCGATCGATCTGCACACCAACGCGCATGCCTTCCTTAAAGGCCATCGCATTATGGTGCAAGTGCAAAGCACGTGGTTCCCGGTCTACGACCGCAACCCGCAGAAGTACATCCCCAACATTTGGGAAGCCCACGCCACGGACTACGTGAAAGCCACCCAGCGGATTTACCGCGCGCCGAAGACGGCAAGCGCGGTAGTGTTACCGGTGGTCAAATAACACCGCATTCCAAACCGGATGAGAGCCTGGCAAAGTGGGCCAAGCGCTTTCGCCTGGCAATCTTGATGTAATGTCCATAATGATATACACTAACTATGGTTAAGGTACAGTTTATAGGACGTTAAATGCGTCACCTGAATTCCTCTACTGCCCTGCCGGTTCCCGTCGCACGCGCTCTCAGCAAGCTCGGCCACGACATCCGTGATGCCCGGCGTCGCCGGCGTATCCCCGTCGCGATCCTGGCAGAGCGGGCCTCCATCAGCAGGATGACTTTAAACAAAATGGAGAAAGGCAACCCCGGCGTCTCGCTAGGCAGGTATGCCACCGTTCTTTTCTCGCTTG
>JBEKQS010000134.1:0-14160 GCA_049519475.1 Bryobacteraceae bacterium
TTCGCGCCGGCGGCGGTCTGGGCGTCGGTTCCATCGTGCTGATGCTGCTCGGCACGCAATGGTACATCCTGTTCAACGTGATTGCCGGCGCAAGCGCCATCCCCACGGACCTCAAGGAAGTCTGCTCCATCTTCCACATGAGCAATTTCGAACGCTGGCGCAGGCTCCTTCTGCCGGGTATCTTCCCCTACCTGATCACCGGCTTCGTGACGGCGTCCGGCGGCGCATGGAACGCCAGCATCGTGGCCGAATACTCCACCGTCCAGCACAAAACCTACTCGACCATTGGTCTGGGCGCCATCATCAGCCGCGCCACTGAGAACAACAACGTCGCCATGCTATTAGGCGCAACTGTAGTAATGGCCGCGTTGGTGGTGACCGTCAACCGGCTGTTTTGGCGGAGGATGTACGGGCTGGCATCGACCAGATACAAGCTCGACACGTAATTTTCTGGAACTTGTGGGTTACGTTCAGTCTGGACTGATTCTCTCGTCCCCGGTTTCCCTGGGCACTGTTTCCCTGGGCACTAGACACACGCAGGCGCTCATGGTACAAACGGGTTCGGGAATATTGGAGGATGTATCGTGCCCGGGGATGGCCAAGCACTATTCTGGACGAACCTACTAAAGGCGGGGGAAGCAGAGCCCAGGCCCGCGAGCAGCGTCAGGGGTGCTTCAGGCATTCAGCATCCGGTCATTGCGCTTGGATTCGACGAGGACCGTCGGCGCCTGCTCATCGTCTCCGGTGAGCACGACGCACGCACGGCTGCCATGGCACAGATCGACATCGAAGCGGCGCTCGAAAACATTCAGGTGCTAGTGGCGCGGCCGATCGCCCTCGACTTTACGGGCTTGGCTAAGACGGTGATCGGGCTGCTCGGCCGAGACACGGTAACACAAGACGACATAGCTGGCCTCCCACCCAACGCTGGTGTGGCGTTCAACGAGCACCTGCGCCCTCTATTGGCTCCGCTGGATTTTATTGCAAATATCCCATTGAATGCGCTCGCCCAGTGGATGAACTCGATTCAGCAACTTGCGTATTGCAACTTCAACTTTGGACGACACTGAGGACCCCGCAAAAAAGCGCATTAGGATCGATCTTCGCCGCCTTGCCGATCTAGACCCGGTGGAACATGATAGCCATTTCGGAATCTGTCCTGTACCGCTCTACACCTTCACGGCTGGAGAGGTCGACCTGTTGAATGGCGATGCAAGTCTCGATGACGTGCGGGAAGTACTACGTCAGCACCACGTGCTGCAGTACTTCTTTCCGGCTGCGGATCAGCTGGCCCTCGGGCTTGTAGATCGCGGCTCGACATCACTCAAGTCGGTTCTGGACCAGCTTGTGCTCGCGCCGCGTCTCGGACACCCGCACGGCGAGATGGAACTGATAGCCCAGGGCACGACGCTTCCGGAAGTGATCGACGCTCTTCAAGATCGCGGACTGGTTGTCGAAGGTGAAATCGGGCTAGAGGTTGGCCCGGGCGGTAAGCAGATTCGCACCTCGCTAAAATTCAAGCCCCGCGAGGGTCTCGTCTCAAAGGTGATCAGCCGATTTTCGTTCAGCGTGGACCTTAAGAGCTTGATTGGTCTGAAGTAGCGTGAGAAACAGAAACAGGGACGAGAGAAACTGGAGCAAAAGGGGAGCAAAAGGGGACGCATTTATGCGTCCAGGGTGACCCTAGCGGCCACGATTCTCACGCCGGGACTCAGCGATCACGCGGGGGACATTGGCCTCCGTGTAGCCAAGCCGGCGCGACTGCTCGCGCCCATACTTGCCGAGCTCTTCCAGCTTCCGGTGTGCCAGGTATCGCTGCAGGGCATCCGCCGCGAGTTCATCCGTGGAAACTCGGCAAGGAACTCCACCGCATCAGCGAGAAGATCGCCGCATCGGGCGTGGTTCTGCCCTGCGCACTCGCCGCTTCATTCACCGCGCTCCAGCAGGTCGTCCGGGATATGCAGATTGTTCTGAGTTGCCATGACGCCCTATGTCCCAGCGTACCGCATCCGCGCCAGGCTGGAGGCCGCTGTCCGCAATGTGCCGGTCAGAAATCTCCAGTCCGGCGATTCGCTATTTCCCGCTCAAGCTCGCGCCGGGTCAGCGGTTTCTCACACTGCACGTTTCGCTTTGTGGCCGTTCTTCTGGGCGCCATTATCGGCAACTCTTGCCATAACTTCATTCTAGCCCTCTTCCCAGGGGCGCAGCCCTGCTGATGCCCGCGCTGATGGCGACCGCCAACCGCCTTTTCTGGCGCAGAATGTACCGCCTGGCAACCACCCGCTTCAAACTCGAAACGTGAGGTGCGAGCCGGCCGCGGGATGTCACGGGACCTGCGCGGGGCCGACGTCTTCTCCGGCGAGAAACTGCTCCAGGATCTCCCGGAGTTCCGGCATTCGACTGGAGGCCACGTTCCACACTTCGTCCAGGTCCACGCCGATGTAGTCGTGGATCAGCACGTCGCGCATGCCGCAGATGGCCTTCCAATCCAGCGACGCCAAGCGGCCGCGCGCGTCTGGCGAAACCCGCTTGGCGGCCTCGCCGATCACTTCCACGTTTCGGATCACGGCGTCCTGCAGCTCCTCGGACGCCATGAATGCTTCTCTGCCGGGCCGAATAAAACGGGTGATACGCCGGCAACGCTCCAGCATGTGGTGCAGGTACAGCCGGTCGTCTTTCACAGCGGCGTGGCCTCGCGAAGGATTCTATCGCGCACGTACCAGTGCAGCGATTTCTCGGTCCCGACGTGAACCTTCATCCCGAGCAACTCCTGGAGATCCTGGACCAGCCCGGCGTGATCCAGCAGGCTGCGACCCGGTTCCCACTCCACCAGCAGGTCAAGATCGCTGCCCTCGTTGGCTTCACCGCGCGCCACGGACCCGAACACGCGTAGGTTGTGGGCGCCGCGCCTGCGGGCGCGTCCGAGAATTTCGTCCCGCTGACCGGTGCGCAGCGTGTCCAGGGTGACCATGCCTCTATTGTGCGACAATTCCGGGCGGTTTTGCCCTCCGCGTTCGCCGCTTCATTCACCGCGCTCAGCAGATCGTCCGGGATATGCAGATTGTATAGAGAATAAAGAATAAAGCGGCGATTCACTATATCAGCGGGGGGCGATGATCACACCCTGAGAAAAGTCGTGAGCGATGCCGAATTGCCCTGGCCTTTCGGCCGCCTCCTCCGCCGCGCGGACGCCCTCGTTCGGCGTGAAGAAAAGTGCGAGGCCGTTGTTTCCCGGCGGATCGCCGAACGCGTTCTTCCCCAAAGTTGCGTCTATGTACGACATATGCTGTCCGACGTAAGGCGCCACGTTCAGCCAGTACCTGCCGGGCGCCAGACGGACACGGATGCCATTCACCTGAATTCGATAACCCACGAGGCGATCGTTCTGGGACCGTCCGGGGCCAGGCATTCGAGTTTGCGTGGCGCGGCCCGTTCCGGCCGCGACTCCCTTACCGTCGTGTCCGGGCGCCATGTCTTTGCGGATCTCCCAAGTCGCTTTGGACACGTTATCGAAGTTCATGTGGTTATCGGAGTACACCGCGACGACCGTCCATCCACCCTCGGGGACAACAAAATCGTCATAGACTCGGGAGTACTCCTTGGCCGACGTGAAGCCGTTGGCCAGGGCGGGGATTCCCGCTTGCCAATCGCCGTTATACCAGCCGGTCGTGCCCGGATTCAGCGGCTTCAGCGCCGAAAGCTGCTTGGCAGCGTCACGGGCTGCCGTCTTCTGGTCGGGAAACTGGGCCAACGATACGCTCGTAGACGTCCACCGCCCGCGGATCGCGCATTTTCTCGTAGCAGGCCGCCATGCGCTGCAGGGCTTGAACCGCGATCGCCCGGTCCTGGCTGCCGGCGATAGCCTCATATTGTTGAATGGCGAGCTCCAGGTCGCCATCCACAAGCTCGGTGCGGGACGCGGCCTGAAGGGCCGCCTTGTCTTGGGACGCGCCGCTCTGAGCCGCCACTGCGCAGAGCAGGGCGCTCAAAGTCCAGCAGGCGATTCGAGTCGGCAGTTTGGGCATCACCTAAAATGATACACATTGGGGAGAAACAGGGAGAAACAGGTCCAGGCTACGGACATCGGCCTCCGTGTATCCGATTGTGTGCCCGTCTTCTGCCTATCCCGGTATACTGAAGGCGTGATGCACCATCGGCAATGGAGCGAAGTATGAGTGACCTGGACCGGCTTCATGAGATCATCAACGCCTTGCCACCGCAGCAGGTCCACGCGCTCTTGACCCTTCTGGCCCACCCCCAGCCCATCAATGATGAGGAGTTCGCCCGCCGCCTCGCGGAGGCTACCGAAGAAGAAGTCGACGAAGGGACCACCGCCCGCATCTTGGCCGCCGAAGCCGAACCAGGAGAGATCATCTCCCACGGCGAATTGAAGCAGCGGCTAGGTCTGTGAAGCGGCTTCTCGTCTATAAGCCTGCGGCTCAGCGCTCGCTCGCCCACATGGACCGCTCCGACGCGCAACGCATGATTCACGCCTTGGAAGCGTTTGCTGCTGCCGGTCGCGGCGACGTCAAGGCGCTGAAGGGTGCGCTGAAAGGCCGGTATCGCCTGCGCATCGGCAAGTGGCGCGTCTTTTTCAGCCTCGATCAGCCCGGTAACGTCGTGGTGACCGACGTCGACAACCGCGGCCAGGCCTACTGACTATCGGCGCAGGTCTGAGTGATCAGCGAGAGCCGTTCTTAACGTGTTTGATCTCTGGATCGTTGCTTCACCACTAGTCTGTCTAGGTCGGTGTTATCCAGAAGCTCCTTGGAAAGGCGTAGGATCGGGTGCGTTGATTGCAATGGGTCGAGATGCCCGTTCCTCCACCGGCACTTTAAACCACATCTTCACCAGGTGCAGCCTGCCAACCTCCAATCCTCCCCATTCGCTGCATTTTCAAGCTATTCGGGCCTTATTTCCTTGAATTAATACCCGCTTCTTGTCAAACTGGACAGAAATGGGCATCAATCTCGGCCTCGACATCGGCGCCATCAGTCTCAAGCTGGCCGCCATCGGCAAACCCGCCGACCAGCCCATCCTCGAATCGCTCTGTTCCACCCACCCCCAGTTCCGCCTCACCGAACTGGCCGGCCAGCCGCTGGTCCTCTCCGAATACCGCCGCATCGCCGGCAGCCCCATCCAGTCCACTTACGACCTGCTGCACGAATTCTACGAAACCGTCCCCGAAGATCGCGTCGAAGGCATCCGCGTCACCGGCTCCGGCGCCCGCACCATCGCCCGCGTCCTGGGCCTGTTTTTCGAAAACGAGTTCAAGGCCATCGCCCGCATGATCGGCACCGTCTATCCGCAGGTCCGCACGATCTTCGAAATCGGCGGCGAAAGCTCCAAGTACATTCGTCTCGAAGGCTCGACCATCGTCGATTACGACCGCTCCGGCGAATGCGCCGCCGGCACCGGCTCTTTCCTCGACCAGCAGGCCCTGCGCATGCAGTATTCGGTCGAAGAGATCGGAGAGGTAGTCTGCACCGCCAGTTGTGGCGCGCGCATCGCCGGCCGCTGCTCGGTCTTCGCCAAGAGCGATATGATCCACGCCCAGCAGAAGGGCTACTCGCCGGCCGAAATCCTGCGCGGCCTCTGCGACGCCGTGGCGCGCAATTTCAAAAGCGCCATCGTCCGCGGCCGTCCCGTTCATCGCCCCGTGGCATTGATCGGCGCCGTCTCGCAAAACGCCGGCGTCACCGGCGCCTTGCGCGAAGCCTTCTCCCTCGGCGAAGCCGACCTCATCGTCCCCGAGCCCTTCGCCTGGTGCGGCGCCATCGGCACCGCCATGCTGGAAGCCGAAGAGCCGCGCAAACGTTCCATCCTGGAAATCCACCGCCTCCGCCAGCACGAGTCCGAAGAGACCGTGCAGGACACCACGCCGCTCTCCAGCGCGAACGTCGTCCAGCTCCGCGACCGCGTGGGCCGCTATGTCCCGCCGCCCCACGGCGCGCCCATCCCCGCCTACCTCGGCCTCGACATCGGCTCCGTCTCCACCAACGTCGTGGTGATCGATGAGTCCGGCGCCGTCATCCACGATGTCTACCTTCGCACCGCCGGACGCCCCATCGAGGCCGTGCAGCAGGGCCTCGCCGAAGTCGAGCGCCTCTGGGGCAGCCGCCTCCGGATACTCGGCGCCGGCACCACCGGCTCCGGCCGCGAGCTGGTCGCCGAATTCGTCGGCGCCGACGTCGTCAACGATGAGATCACCGCCCACAAAACCGGCGCCATCCACATCAGCGACACGCTTGGCGGCGAACCCGTCGACACCATTTTCGAAATCGGCGGCCAGGATTCCAAATTCATCTCCATCGAGAACGGCGTCGTAACCGATTTCGCCATGAACGAAGCCTGCGCCGCCGGCACCGGCTCGTTCCTCGAAGAGCAGGCCGAAAAGTTGGGCATCTCCATCAAGGGCGAATTCGCTTCGCTCGCTCTCGCCGCGCCCTTCCCCACGCGCCTGGGCGAGCGCTGCACCGTCTTCATGGAGCGCGACGTCACCGGCTGGCTCAACAAAGCCGAAACCGTTCCCAACCTGGTGGCCGGCCTGGCCTACTCGATCGCCCTCAATTACCTCAACCGCGTCGTGCGCGGCCGCAAGCTCGGCAACGTTATCTACTTCCAGGGCGGCACCGCTTATAACGACGCCGTCACCGCGGCCTTCGCCAGCCTGCTCGGCAAGAAGATCACCGTGCCGCCTTACAACGGCGTGATGGGCGCCATCGGCATGGCTCTTATCGCGCGCCAATGGCGTGAGGCCGCCCAGGCCGAAACACGCTTCCGCGGCTTCGACCTCCACAAGCTCTCGCTCACTGCCCGCGACTTCGTCTGCAAAGCCTGCTCCAACCTTTGCGACATGAAGGAATTCATTATTGAAGGCCAGAAAAGTTACTGGGGCGACAAGTGCTCCGACAAGTTCCGCAAACCCTCCGCCACCGGCCGCAAACCCGTCATCGAAGATCTCTTCGAATTCCGCGACAAACTCCTGAACCACCTGCCATCGTGCGCCGGGCCCCTGAAGATCGGCCTGCCGCGCGCCATGACCATGTTCGACCGGCTGCCCTTCTGGCGCACGTACTTCTCCGAACTCGGCCTTGAGACCGTGCTCTCTCCCGTCACCGACCCGCGCATTTCCGCGACCGGAATTGAGATGGCCGTGGCCCAGCCGTGCTACCCGGTGCAGGTGGCACACGGCCACGTGCAGGCGCTGGTGGATGCCGGCGTCGATTACATCTTCGTCCCGGTCATGGCCGATGCCGAATCCGGCGGCGATTCCTGTCCCACGCATTACTGCCCCTGGAGCCAGACGCTCCCGTGGGTGCTGCGCTCCGCGCCTGCCCTTGAACCGCACCAGCACAAGTTCCTCATCCCCACCCTGCATTTCCAGCTCGGCCCCGCGCAGATCAAGAAGGCGCTCGCCGAAACCATGCGCCGCATCGGCGTCACGCGCCGCTCGAGCGACCGCGCCGCCGACGCTGCCTACACCGCCCAGCGCGAATTTCAAGACGCCCTTCTGGCCGCCGGCCGCCGCGCCCTCGCGGCCCTCGACGCTTCCGGCGAACCCGGCCTGGTGCTGGCCGGCCGCGGCTATAACCTCTATGACCGCGGCGTCAACTGCGACATCCCCCGCAAGCTGCGCCACCGCTACGGCGCCAACGTCATCCCGCTGGACTTTCTGGTGACCGGCCGCGAACCAATCGCCGACGCCGCCAACATGTACTGGATTTCGGGCCGCAAGATTCTGGAAGCCGCGCACGTCGCGGCCGGCCGCCCCAACCTGCACCTGGTCTACATCACCAACTTCAAGTGCGGGCCCGATTCCTACATCAAGCACTTCGCCCGCCAGGCCGCCGGCGCACCGCTGCTGGTCCTCCAGTTCGACGGCCACGGTAACGATGCCGGCTACATGACGCGCTGCGAAGCCTACCTCGACAGTAAAGGAATCCTGCGATGCTACCAGTCGCCGAAAGAACCGGCTCCGCCGCCGCCAGTCATCCACTGACCGGGAAGCGCATCTACATCCCGCCCATGGCCTATGGCAGCGCCCGCGCTTTCGCCTCGGCCTTCCGCGCCATCGGCCTGGAAGCCGAGCCCACGCCGCCGCCCGACCATCGCACCAAGGAACTCGGCGCCCATTACACTTCCGGCGACGAATGCTATCCGGCCAAAGTCACCGTCGGCGATTTCATGAAGGTGCTCGAGCGGCCCGATATCGATCCCGCGCGCGTGGCCCTCTTCATGCCCACCGCGCAGGGCCCCTGCCGCTTCGGCCAATACGCTCCCTACCTGCGCCAGATCCTCGACGCCCACGGCTTCAGCGCCGTCGAGATCCTCTCCCCCACCAGCCAGAACGCCTACCAGGGCCTCGGCACGCTCGCCAAGCCCTTCGTCCGCACCGGCTGGCGCGCGCTGCTGGCGGCCGACCTGCTGCAGAAGCTGCTGCTCATCTACCGCCCCTACGAAGAACAGCGCGGCGACACCGAAGCGGTCTATGAAGAGTCGCTCACCGATCTTTGCGACACCCTGGAGCAGACCCCCACCGAGCCCGGCGTGCAACTGATCTCCCTGCGCGATTCGTTGATCCGCAGCCGCGGCCGCTTCCGCAAACTGGCCGCCCGCAAAGACTGTCGCCTGCCCTTGATCGGCATCGTCGGCGAAATCTTCTGCCGGCTCAATACCTTTTCCAATGAGAACCTGGTGCGCTGCCTGGAAGCCTACGGCGCGGAGGCCTGGATCTCCGACATCGTCGAGTGGATCTGGTACACCAACTCCGAGCACTTCCGCAAACTCCAGCTCACCGGCCGCCTCTGGAGCATGGAAGCGCTCGGCGCCTGGGTGCGCAAACGCGTCCAGAAGCGCGACGAGCACGTGCTGGCCGCACCCTTCCACGAAGATTTCGCCGGCCGCGAAGAGCCCGATATCTACGAGATCCTGGAGTGCGCGCGCCCTTACCTGCCGCGCGAAGGCGCCTTTGGGGAAATGGTCCTGAACGTCGGCAAAGTGGTCTATCTCGCCAAGAAAGGCGCGGCCGGCATCATCGATATCAGCCCGTTTACCTGCATGAACGGCATCGTCTGCGAAGCCATCTACCCGCGCATCAGCCGCGACCTGGGCGGCCTGCCCATCCGCAATTTCTACTTCGACGGCACCCAATCCGATCTCGACCGCGACCTCGGCGTCTACATGGAGCTGGCCCGCGGCTACCGCCGCCAGCGGCCGTAAACCTTTGCCAGGATCCGCACCCCTGCCACGGCCGCCAGCAATCCAAACGCCTGGTCGGGAGTGAGAATGAAACGCGGCGCGCCAGGCCGCGCTTGTCCCGAAACGGTCGGCAAGCTAGAGTGGGATTAGCGGAAAGGGGACGGTTTTTGAAGAATCTGACGCCAGGCGCAGGGCCGCTGCCGGCGGAAGAGGACGTAAAGTGTTCCGGTTCAACCATGCATCCCGTGCGCGTCAGCGTCATCATGCTTACGGTCAATCGCCCTCAGTATATTGTTCGAGCCATGGAAAGCATTCGCTCGCAGACGGTATCGGACTGGGAGTTGATCGTGGTCCACGACGGGCCCAATCCCCAGATCGAAGCCATTCTGCGCGAATGGGAGAAGCGCGAACCGCGTTTGCGGTATTTCCATAGGCTCCAGAAGGGAAATATCGCGGAAGCCATCAATTTTGGAATCCGCCAGGCGCGGGGACCCTATATTGCCATCCTCGACGACGACGATTACTGGCGTATCCCGGAAAAATTGGGCATGCAGATCCGGTTCCTGGAGGAGCATCCCGACTATGTGGGCTGCGGCGGCGGCGCGGTCTGCGTCGGGCCGGACAACGCCGAAACGATTTCCTACTGCAAGCCCGAAACCGATGACGGGATCAAAGCCCGGGCACTGCTGGCGAATCCCATCATTCACTGCACGGTGCTGTACCGCCGCGACGCCGCCTGGAAGGTGGGGCTTTACGATGAAACCCTGGCCGGTTTCCAGGATTGGGACTTTTTTCTCAAACTCGGCCAAGTGGGCAAGTTGTGCAATTTCGCCGAATATTTTGTGGCGTATCAGATCTGGGAAGGCGGGGGCAGTTTTGAAGCGCAGAAGCGCAATACGGAGTCCGCATTGCGGATCGTGCAGCGCCACCGTAAACAGTACCGCGGATACGCTCCGGCGCTCCTCCTGGCATGGATGTATTACGCTTACGCCAGGCTCCCGCTGCTTCTGCGGAAATCGACTTTCCCGATGCTCTCGCGCCTGAAAAAGAGCTTGTCTGCAAGGAAAGACCGAAAGGAGCGGATTGCTCACTGACGGAGAGCGCACCCGCTCCGTTTCACGCTGAACCCGGCGCGCTTGCGGGCTGCGGCGCCTTTCCGGGCATTGGCAATCAGCTTCGCGGCGCCGATTTATTGCCGCGCTTCGGCGCTATTTCGATCGACCATCAGGCTCGACACGTCGACCGCCTCGAAGTCGGAGCCTTGGATGCGCCGCAGTTCCCGGATGAGCGTCGAACTCCATCGCGAGTCCGGCGCCCCGGTGATGAACCACGGTCCGCCGTTGTCTGAGAGCATCATGCCATATTCCTGGAGCGCCGTGAGGAACACGCGGGTTTCCATGCCGAAGGGCTGCAGATCGAAAGAACCGCGGAGCCGGAACCGCTGGCCCATGGGCGGCAGGCTGGCGTCCGTGGTGCTCGCGGCGTAACGGCGGGCCGGCCACGTAAATGCGCGGCGCGTCCGCGGGGTGGTGAAGCGCAAGGCATGGGCGATGTGTCCGCCCTCCAATTCGGCATAGCGCGCGAGGCCGGGGAAAATCGGCAGGCCGGCGGCGTCGGCGGAGGTCCAGCCCTCCGGCCGCAGCGCGTTCGAGCGCAGATCGAAGATGGCGCCGGAGCCGGCCTCCCACTGCTGCGGCCCGGTTCTGCGGGCGGCGTAGAGTTCGTACAGGCGGCAGGCATCCCGATCGACCACCAGGAGGTGGCTGTCGCCCTGGCCGCCGCCTTCCAGCACCGCGTTGGGCGGGATGGGAACGGCGTCGCTCTCCGCGGCGCCATCGCCGTACGTCACAAGGGAGGCGGCCTGGTTGCCCCCAGTGACCGAGTAGGGAATGCCCGAAGCCGTCGAGAAATCGGCGTGCAGCGGAAGGCCGGCTCCCATGGACTCGATATAGGCGGCGGAATGCGGGTCGACGGGAAGGCCGGCCACCGGAGTGTTCCAAATGTTGTTCGCCGGAAACACCGAACATCCGTTGCCCAAATCAAGCGCGGGGCTTTTCGTTCGAAACACAAGGGCCAGAATGCGTGCCCGGTAAGGCAAGGTGATTGTCAGCACAGCGGCGCCCGGCAGGCCCGCGAGTAAGAACGCCGGGACGAGCGCCGCCAACCACCGTTGCTTGACTCTTGCCCAGCCCAGCCTGCGGACAACGAGATAAGCCAGGACGGCGATCGCCACCCACAAGGAGAAAACCCCAAGGAGCATCGGAGAGTCGTCCACGGCGTTCTCCATTATAGCGAGGCGGACCCAACGGAATTCCACGCGATTTCAGGCGTATACTTACTTGCAGGGTTTGACGGATAGGCGCTCTTACCGGACCGATCCGCCCGCGGGCAAGGTGCGACGAATGACGAAACGGATGCTTGGCTGGACCGGCGCGCTGGGTTTGTTGACAGCGGCCGCCCTAGGCGCTGTCGTGTTGGCTCGTGGCGTTATCCGCCGGGAATTCCACCGTCCGATATTTACCGCGGCCCGCGCCGCTCCAGACACCAGCCAGAACGTCCCCCCGCGCGCGCCGGATTTCCTCCAGCCGCAGCGCCTGGATGCCTGGCGGATCATCGGCCCCGGTGGAGGAGGGACCTTCTACAGTCCCTCGATCAGCCCGCACGACCCCAACCTGGTCTTCGCCACGACCGACATGACCGGATGCTATGTCTCGGAGAACGGAGGCCGCACGTGGCGCACGTTCAACTTGAGGAGTCGCTGCCAGTTTGCCTTCGATCCCAAGCTCCCCAATAGGGTGTACGCGCAGGCATCTGGTCTGTGGCGCTCCGACGACCGGGGCCACACATGGAGCCTGGTGTATCCGGACGGATCGGCTGTAGTTCGATACGTGGACGACGAAGCGGTGCCCTTCGTGTACAGTCCAGGGGGGTATGTGCCGTGGATGTCTGCCCTTGAGGTCGACCCCGGCGATAGCAATACGCTGTACGCTACCTTTGACAATTATTTGCAGGTGTCCCGGGACGGCGGCAAAACCTGGAAGATCCTGGCGTCGGATGGCGACGCGGATCAACTCTGGATCGACCCCACGTCGCCGCGCGACAGGCGCACGGTCTACACCCGCCGTGGCAACGTGATTGGCACATGGGATGGCGCCGGGTCCGCGAAGCGGGCTATCGAGGGTATACGCGAAGTCTCCTGGGCGGCGTTCGGGACCCCCTCGGGCGGCGGCAAGCCGGTGATCTATGTCGCCGGCGGGTACGTGGTCAATGAGGGTCAGCAACCGGCCGGCGGTGTCATGGCCAGCAACGATGGGGGGCAGACATGGAGGTCGCTGAATGAGAGCGTCTTGAAGCTGGTGGCCAAGGGTAGATTCCCCAATTTCACTACCATTGCGGCAAGCGGGAAACACGCCGAGGTGGTCTACGTTTCCGTTAACCACTTTATCCCCCTCAGTGATCCTGTGAAGTATTACTTTGGCGTCCTGAAAAGCTCGGACGGCGGCGCCACCTGGGAGCCCGTCCGCCTGGAGGCGGGTGTGATCGGCGCGAATATGCACAATGACTGGACCTCCGGCCGCTTCGGACCGGACTATGGAGAGGAACCTCTGTCCATGGCAGTGGATGACAACAACCCCGACCTCGTCTATACCGGCGACCTGGGCCGCGTCATGCACACCGTGGATGGCGGGAAGAACTGGTTCGGAGTCTTCTCCCAAAGCACCGGCAAGGGGTACACAACTACCGGCCTCGACGTGACCACTTGCTACGGTATCCACTTCGACCCCTTCGATCCCAAACGTATGTTCATCAGCTATACCGACATTGGATTAATGCGCAGCGAAGATGGCGGCGAAAGCTGGCTTGGCGTCAACATTGCAGGCTTGCCGGCTGACTGGCGGCATAACACGTATTGGGTGGAGTTCGATCCCGCGGTGAAAGGCAGGATGTGGGCGGTAATGTCCAGCAGACACGATCTGCCCCGGAGCCGGATGCTGAATCTGTATGGCGGTGGGGCCGGCGGTGTGGCCCTATCCGTGGACGGCGGCCACTCCTGGACGCCTGCCAGCCATGGGCTGCCGTCTACGGTGGCGCCGACACACATCCTCCTCGATCCGAAAAGCCCCGCGGCGGCCCGGGTGCTCTATCTCACGGCTTTTGGCATTGGCGTCTTTAAGTCCACGGACGGCGGCCAGAATTGGGTGCGAAAGAGCGACGGCCTGCCGGAGAAGGCTCCATTGACGTGGCGCATGGCCATCGATAGCGCGGGAACCTTGTACGTGGTAACCATCCGCCGGTCCAACGATGGAAAGTACGGCACTGATCAGGACGGCTGGTTGTTTCGTTCGCGCAATGGGGCGGAAAGCTGGGAGCGCGTGCCGTTGCCGGAAGGGGTGAATGGCCCCATGGGAATCACCGTGGATCCGCGGGATCCTTCGCGCCTGTACCTCTCGGCGTGGGCCCGATACAAGCTCTACGTTACCGAACCGGCTCCCGATGGAGGCATCTACTTGTCGGCCGACGCCGGCCAGCACTGGCAGAATGTGCTGAACGCCAGCCGGCGCATCGATGACGTGACCGTGGATCCGCGCAATTCCGATTTGGTGTATGCCGCGGGGTTCGAAGCTTCGGCCTGGCGCTCGGCCGACCGTGGCAAGACCTGGAGCCGTATCGGGGGGTTCAATTTCAGGCTTGGCCCGCGCGTGATACCCGACCCCATCGATATCGACAAAATCTACATCGCCACTTTTGGCAATAGCGTCTGGCACGGGCCGGCTGCGGGCGATCCCAAAGCCGTTGAGGATATCGTCGGCCCGCCATCGATGACGTTTCAGTCCGCCGGGAAGTAGGAACCGCGCCTAGGGTAATCCGAGCGTGGGCGCCGGGTCCCGGTAGGCTAGTAAGAGCCACGCTGAATAGCCTGGTGCTGGCGCTAACCCGCAATTCTCACCGGGTTTCGTC
>JBEKQS010000135.1:0-20052 GCA_049519475.1 Bryobacteraceae bacterium
CAGAGCGCGGCCCAGCAGGCCAACGCGGAGGGCATTACATGGATAGCGTCGGCGGGAGATTCAGGCGCGGGCGATTGCGAAGATCAGGGCGCGGTGATCGCGCAAGATGGTTTGGCGGTGGACGTTCCGGGCAGCATTCCGGAGGTGACGGCGGTGGGCGGGACGGAATTCAACGAGCAGGGCGGGACCTATTGGAGCAGCACCAATACCTCGACCCTCGCCTCGGCAGTGTCTTACATTCCTGAGATGGTATGGAACGATACCATCGTGGAGCAGGTGATCGCGGCGGGCGGCGGCGGCGCGAGCCAGGTCTTTTTCAAACCAGTCTGGCAGACCGGCACGGGCGTTCCGACCGATGGGGTGCGCGACGTTCCCGACGTTTCCTTCAACGCTTCGAACTATCACGACGCCACCTATGTCTATACCGATGGGACCGCCGGGTACTACGGCGGGACTTCGCTCGGCGCGCCGGCCATGGCGGGAATTGTCACGCTGCTCAATCAATACCTGGTTTCAACCGGCATACAAAGCCAGCCGGGCCTGGCGAATATCAATCCCGCCATTTACCGGCTGGCCCAGAGCAGCTCCTATGCTTTAGCTTTTCACGATGTCAAGGCAGGCAACAATGCCTTGGCGTGCGTCGTCGGATCGCCGAATTGCTCCTCAGGCACGCTCGGATACAATGCCGTTCCGAACTATGACCTGGCCAGCGGATGGGGCTCGCTCGATGTGTCCAACTTCGTTCACCAATGGAGCAGCGTGGCGCCCACGAACTCCGCGGTCGTGCCGTCGGTGAGTCAGAGCCCCGGACCGGGAATTTACGGGAACGGGGAAATGGTCTTTGAAGAGCCGGCTAACAGTTGGAACTTCACCCTGACACTGACGGACGAATCGGCGGTGTCCACCACGCTGACCGGATTGACCATCAACGGCACGAATTACTCTTCGCAAATTGCAAGCCTGTTCGGACGCGCGAGTATACCGGCGAACCAGTCGATTTCGGCTCAAATTGCGTTATCCGGCCTGAATGTGCCGGCCAACGTGCCGTTCACGATCAGCGGCGTGGACGCAGGCAGCGGGCAGCCATGGTCGCAGCAGTTGTCGGTCCCATTTCAGGGTCTGGAGCCACAATTGGCGGTATTAGGGATCAGCAATTCCGCGTCGGGGCAGCAGGTGTTCGCGCCGGGCGAGATCATCAGCGTTTATGGCACGGCCCTGGGTGACTTCATACAATTGGCGGGCACTTTGCCATTGACCATGTACCTGGCGGGGTTCGAGGCGTCGGTAAACCCGGCAAGCAACGTGAACGACGTTTATCCGGCTTACCTGTATTACGTTTCTCCGAACCAGGTGAATCTGCAGATTCCGTACGAGATTCCGTCCGGCGCAG
Source organism: Bryobacteraceae bacterium (assembly GCA_049519475.1). Lineage (GTDB taxonomy): Bacteria > Acidobacteriota > Terriglobia > Bryobacterales > Bryobacteraceae > PALSA-129. The sequence goes on from JBEKQS010000135.1 coordinate 1,391, forward strand.
CAACTCTGACTGTCGGCAATCCTTATGACAACGTGACATACAACTTCCAGGTGGGGCCGGCGGCGCCGGGCATCTATTTGACGCTCAGCGGTTTTGCGGCCATACAGCTTGACGGTCTTTTGGACCTGTCGTCGAGCGCCGCACCCGGCCAGACAGTGACGCTATATGTAACGGGCGTGGGACCGGTCAAGCCGGCGATCCCGGATGGCGAAGCTCCAAAGAACAACAATTCGATCCCTACACAACAGCTCACTTTGACGGTTGGTGGAGTGCCGGTCACGACTCCTAGCTACATCGGCATACCGACGTGGTCCGTGAGCGTGCTGCAGATCAACTTCGTCGTGCCGGCGACAGTCGCGGCGGGCAAACAACCGGTCGTTGTGACGGTGGGTGGAGTAGCCAGCCCGCCGGCATATCTCAACATCACGCAATAAGAGTTGGGAAGCACATCCCCTGAACCGCTGACTCCAGGGAGTCGTTTGTCTTCCTTCGCTCTCCCGTCAACCCCAGCTCCAAATTCGGTTACCATATGGAAGTCAATCCCGGGGCGTAACACCTTTTTTGTGAAGAGATTTCCTTTCCTGGACTGGATGCGCGGGCTCGCCGTAGTCGTCATGATCCAGTGCCACGTCTTCAATTCGCTGGCGCGCATGGATGTGCGCGACGGCGGTCCCTACGTTCTCTCGCAGTTCATCGGCGGCATGGCCGCTCCGCTGTTTCTCTTCATGGCCGGCATGACCATGGCCTTCCAGATGGACAGCCTGGAGCGCCGCGAAACCGTGGCCGCGCGCCGCTGGCTTATCTCATTGCGCCACGCCGGGTACATCCTGGGCGTCGCCTTTCTCTTCCGCTTCACCAACTGGGCGGCCAGCTTTCCGAACGCCCAGACTTCGGAGCTCACCAAGGTCGATATCCTCAACTGCATGGGACTCTCCATGATCGTGTTTTCGGTGGCGTCCCTGTTCGGCCACAACGGCCGCCTGCGATTCGCCGTGGTGGCCGCGGCGGCGATTGCCGGCCTCGCTCCGCTGGTGGCCAATCTCGACTGGGGCTCTACTCCCAGCCTGGTCCGCGAATACCTGGCGGCGGGCAGCGGGCGCGGGCGCTTCGCCTTCTTCCCGTGCGCTGCCTACCTGGGCTTCGGAATTGCCGCCGGCGCCACGGTGCGCCGCGGCGCCGCGGAGCGCATGGAGCGCCTGATGCAGTGGTCGGTGCTCATCGGGTTCACCGTGGTGTTTGTCGCGCAGTATTTCTCGAACATTCCCTACTCGATTTACACTAAGTCGAACTTCTGGATCGATAACCCCACGCTCGTTTTCATTCGCACCGGGATTTCGCTGCTCCTGCTGGCGGGCTCCTACCTGTGGACCGAGTTCGCCGCCGGCCCGCGCTGGAGCTGGATGCAGTGCCTCGGCAAGAACTCCCTCATGGTTTACTGGGTTCACGTGATGCTGGTCTATGGAACCTGGCTGAATCCCATCAAGCGCAGATTGTCCGTTCCCCTGGCCGCGCTGGCCACCGTGATTGTGATCCTGATGATGATCGCGCTCTCCGCCTTATGGTCGTGGTGGAAAACGCGGCGCTCGCTCAGCTTAGCCGCCGGGAATTCCCAATCACGGAAAGGCTGGACAATACCATGGCAGCCGCGGCGAAAATTGGGCTGAGTACGCCGGTGACCGCCAGCGTCATGCCCGCCACGTTGTAGCCGAACGCCCAGAACAGGTTCTGCCGCACGATGCGGAAGGTGCGCCGCGCCAGGTCGAGCGTTTCGGTGACCGCCTCCAGCGAGTTTCCCATGATGACCAAGGGCGCCGCCTGCATGGCGATATCGGTGCCGGAGCCCAGCGCGATACCGAGATCGGCCTTCGCCAGGCTGGGAGCGTCGTTGACTCCATCGCCCACCATCGCCACCACCAGGCCGCGGCGTTGCAGATCGCCGATGATTTCGACTTTGCGCGCCGGCGTGGCTTCCGCCGTCCAGTCGTCGGCGCCAATCTCGCGGGCCGTGAACTCCGTGGGCGCCGCCGAATCGCCCGAGAGCAGCAGGGTGCGCACGCCGCGCCGGCGCAGGCTGGCGCACAACGCCGTGGCGGCCGGGCGGACGCGGTCGCCGAACGCCATGCTGCCTTTGATGGCGCCGTCCCATCCGAACCACACCACCGTGCGGCCGTCTCCGATCGGAGCCGCGCGCGTAAGCCAGCGGTCTTCGTCCTGCGCATGGCCGCTTTCAAACAGCCCCCGGCTGCCGATGAAGTATCTGGTCACGCCCACCACGCCGCTGATCCCCATGCCCGCGTGCAAAACCACGTCGCTCGCCTTGAGCCGCGTCAAGCCCGGAATCTGCCCCATGGCTTTCGCCAGCGGATGCTCCGAGCAGGCCTCTACGGCCGCCAACTCCGCCATACGGCTGGTGTCGCCGGCAGTTTCGAGCAGCGCGAACTCGCCCGAAGTGGCCGTGCCGGTCTTGTCCAGCACTACCACGTCGATCTTGCAGATGGTCTCCAGCACGCGCGCATCGCTCACCAGGATGCCGCGTCGCGAAGCCGCCGCCACCGCCGCCGTCAGCGCCAGCGGCGTCGCAATCCCCAGCGCGCACGGGCAGGCAATCACCAGCACCGCAATCGCGTGCATCAGCGCTTCGGCCGGCCGCTGGGTCCGCCACAGCCAGCCCGCGAACGTGAGCAGTGCCACCGCCAGCACCACCGGAATGAACAGCCGCGAAATCCGGTCCACCGCGCGTTCCACGGAAGTGCGCTTGGCCGCCGCGCGCTCTACCGTGCGCACAATCTGCGCCAGCGTGCTGTCCGCTCCCACTCGCGTGGCTTCGATCTCCAGCATGGCCCCCATGTTGACGCTGCCGCACACCACCGTGTCGCCCGGCTGCTTCGGCCGCGGCGCCGATTCGCCCGTCAGCACCGATTCATCGGCGTGCGAACGGCCTTCCCGCACGATTCCGTCGGCCGCAATGCGTTCCCCCGGTTTCACCCGGAACAGCGAGCCGGTCTTGAGTGCATCCAGCGAAACGAAGCGCTCGCGCCCGTCCACCATCAGGCGCGCCTTGTTGGGCATGAGGCGATAGAGCAGCGTGATGGCCCGCGCCGTTTTTTCCTTCGCGCCGCGTTCGATCACTTTACCCGTGAGCACCAGCGCCACTATCGCGCAGACCGTATCGAAATAGACGTGCGTGCTGCCCGCCACGGTCTGAGCCACGCTGTAGCCGTAGGCCGTCAGAATCCCCATCGCCAGCAGCGATTCCATGCGCAGCGTGCGCAGCCGCACGCCGGCCCATGCCAGCCGCATCACGGGCGCCGCGCAGTAGAACACCGAAGGAGTCGCGAGACCCATGAGCACCCACGGAATGTAGCGCCCGAACCCGGTGATGCGCTCGAAATAGCTGGCGTACACCACCAGGCTGAACATCATGGCGTTCATCCAGAAGAACGCCGCCAGGCCCGTGCGCAGCAGCAGATCCCGGTGCTCCGCGTCGGCCACTTCACGGGAGCCGGTATAGGAAGTGGCGTGGTAACCGAGTCTCTCCACGCGCTCCACGATGCGCTCCGCGGGCAAGTATTGCGGGCAGTAGCGCACCTTGAGCAGGTCCGATGCGAAAAGCACTTCGGCCTCCCGCACTCCGTAGATGCGGCCCAGCGCGTGCTCGATCAGCCAGCCGCAGGAAGTGCACCACATACCCGAAATATGGAAAACAGCTTCCTTGGATTCCGCGCTCTCCGGAATGGGCGCGGGCGCGGCCGCTTCCGGGCGGTTCGAGATCAGCCCCAGCTTCAGGCTTTGCCGGAAGAGTTCGGTGTCGCGAAAATCCTGTCCGGAACCCAGCACTCCGCTCTCTTCGAGAATGGCGTAGACGTTTTCGCAGCCCGCGCAGCAGAAGGCCGCGTCGTGCGAATTCAACCCGCATAGCCGGCAGGTCATGGCGAGGAGAAGTGGGGCAGCCAATCCTGCCTGCCGCCGCCTTTCAGGCGGCGGGACCCGCTGGAAAGCGGGTCCGCGGGCTGAAGCCCGCCCCACAAGCGACGAGGCCCCGCTCCGTTATTCATCGGATTTCGCGCGAATGACAGACGACGAAAAACGATCGTCTGTCCTACCGAATTCAATCCACCCGGCCGGCAGGTCATTGCGAGGGCAAAGCGTGCCCGTGTTCGTCGAGCATTTGAGGGTTAGCCCTCTTCGTTTCCACGTAGGCGAACACCAGGATGCCGATGAACAACGCCGAGATCAGTGCCAGCACTGGAACTAATAATGGTACTCGTTTCATTTCCCCTCCACGGGTGCCAGGAATGTCATGGGAATGCGGTTGGTGGTTTGATCCGGCACCGTGCCGGTCACAATCGTAAAATGGCTTACCAGTTCCTGGCGCTCCCCGGCCGGCTCCCAGATTTCGAAATCGCCCTGCGCCGTCAGGCCCGCGGCCACCGGCACGGGGTTTGGCCCCAGGTCCAGGCTCGCGCCCGGCAATTGCACAATCGAGAAGATCACCGCCGCCGGTTTCTTGCCGCGGTTCGAGATGGAATAACGGAAGCGGTTATACACGCGTCCATCGGCGCCCACGCGGTAGAGCGTGGCGCGAATCGGGGAGACGTCCACCACTACCAGTTGCCGCTTGGCCAGCGCGATCCCCAGCGCCGACGCGTAGCACAGCAGCAGCAGCGTCACGATCGCGCGCTTGGCATCCCACGGCTGCCGCCGCCCGGCGGAGAGCGGACCTTTTTCGCCCCACACGTAGTGGATCAGCCCGGGCTTGCCGAGTTTTCCCAGGATTTCGTCGCAGGCGTCGATGCAGTCGGCACAGTGCACGCACTCGATCTGGAACGGCGACTTGCGGATGTCGATGCCCATCGGGCACACCCGCACGCACTTCTTGCACTCGATGCACTCGTGGGTTTCGTCGCGATAGTGCACCAGCAGCGTGTTGCTGTCCGACAACATGCCCTGCAGGTAGCCATACGGGCACGCCGTGGTGCAGAAGTGCAACCGCACCAGGCTGAGATCGAGAAAGGTCACCAGCGTGACGGCCGCGCCGGCAATGCCTCCCGCGGTCACCAGGTCGAAAGCAGCCAGCCGCCGCAGCAGGTCGCGCGGCTCCACAAAATAGGAGATGAACACGAACGCCAGAAATACCGAACCCACGGCCACCACTGCGAAAAACAGGCCGCGCGCCACGCGCTCGCGCCATTTCGGCTTCCACTGGATAAAGCGTTTGGCGATTCGCCGGCGCAGCCACGTTTCGAGCGCCATCGACGTTTCGCTGAAAATCATTTGCGGGCACAGGTAACCGCAATATACCCGCCCGTAAAACACCGACGACAGCACCACCAGGAACAGCAGGAACATCAGTGCGAAAAAGACGATGCCGAATTCGTGGATCCACAACTCGTAGCCCACAAAATAAAATCGCTGCCGCGGGATGTCGAAGCGCACCACGTTGAAGAACGGAAGAGCCACAAAGGCCAGGAAGCAAAAGAGGTGGACGACCTTCCGCATGCGATGCCAGGTGCGCTGCGGAGCCGCTGCTCCGCCACTGGCCCGTGGTTCCACCCGCGGCAGGCCGTTAGCCATGGCACACCGGCCCGGCGGTCAACCCGCGCCACAGCAGCAGCGCGCCGGCGCCCGCTACCGCAAGTCCAGCCAACCGGTTGCTCCACGCTCCCAGCCGCAGTCCCGCCATCGAGCCCAGGATACCGATACTCAGCAGAGCCAGGGCCGTGCCCAATCCGAAGGCCAGCATGGTGAGCGCGCCGGCCACCGCGCTGGCCGTCTCCATAGCCTTCAGCAGCGCTATGTAAATGAGCCCGCACGGCAAAAATCCCAGCGTCAAACCGAGTACGAATTTGCCGGCCGCGCGCGGCGCCCTCAGCAGTCGGCCCGCGGCTCGCCGAGACGTCGCGGCCATGCCGGGCCGCTCCAACTGCACCAGCAGCCGTTTCGGCAGCACGCGCAGCAACGCGATTCCCGCCAGAATCATGGCCGCGCCCGCCAGAATGCGCGCCCCGGCCGCCAGGCCCGCCATCCGGCCCAGCATGCCCGCGCCGCTGCCCGCCGCGCCCGCCAGCGCTCCCAGCGCCATGTAAGTCAGGATGCGCCCGCCATTGTAAGCCACGTGCGCCGCCAGCATTTCCCTGCGCCCCGCACCCTGACCCGCCATGGTTACGCTGTACGACATCACAATCGGCCCGCACATTTGCAAACAATGCAAGCTGCCGACCAGCCCCAACGTGAACACCAGGCTGAATTCGAGAGGCGTCATGCCGTGTACAGAACTTTCGGGTTGCGCGCCGCCACGGTGACGCATTCCCGGTGGAATTCGAACTCTTTCATCAGAATCGCCGCCGTGGGGCATCGCGACGCGCACAAGGCGCAGCGAATGCACGTCGTCTCGTCCTTGGTCATGGCCGCGCCCAATTGGTCGAGCTCTTCCGGCGCGTACTGGCTCAGATCGCCGAACATCTCCACGGCCTGGTCCATCCACGCGGCGTCTTCAATCAGCGTACTCAGCCCCGTTAGCCGGATGAGGTCCTCCGGGCACACGTCCACGCAGCCGTTGCAGGCCACGCATTTCGCAGTGTCGAAGACCGTGTTGATGTTGCAGCGCAGGCACCGCGACGCCTGGCGCCGCGCTTCAGCTTCCGCGTAGGGCTCCTCCACAATCTCGAGCGATCCCGCCCGCCGCTCGCTGGTGAGCGCCGGCGGATTTTCGCGCCCAATCGCGTTCCAGTGATCCGCCATGGTGTAGGCGGCCGGCTTCCACTGTTTGCGCACCACCACTTCGGTGCGCGTGCCGCGCAGGAAGTCGTGCATGGACCGCGCGGCAATCTGCGCCGACGCGATGGCGTCGATGAACAGGCGCGCGCCGTGAGCGATATCGCCGCAGGCGAAGACGTCCGCCGCAGTCGTCTGGTAGGTTTCGCGGTTCACCTTGATCAGGCCGCGGTCGCTCTGGACGCCGTCCGCCGGATCCAGGAAGGCAAGGTCGGAAGTCTGCCCGATGGCGAAAATTACGCTGTCGGCCGCGATATCCTCCACCTGCTGCTCGTCGAACGCCGGGTTGAAACGCCCGCCCGCGTCGAATACCGCCGTGCAGCGCACCGTGCGCAGCGCCGTCAGCTTGCCATCGGTCACCAGCACCTCCCGCGGCCCGCGCTGGTTATGCAGATGGATGCCTTCCTCGGCGCCTTCCATCACTTCCAGTTCGTCGGCCGGCATTTCGGCGCGGCTTTCCAGGCAGACCACGTGCACTTCCTTGTCGCCGCTCAGCCGCAGGGCCGAGCGCGCCACATCGTACGCCACGTGGTCGTCGTGCGGCCTCACCGCCGAGCGCGCCACGTCGTACGCCACGTTGCCGCCGCCGATCACTACCACCCGCTTGCCCAGCGGCACCGGCTTGCCGGCGTTGAAGGCTCGCAGAAAATCCATGCCGTCGACGACGTTTTCGTTCTCCGCCCCGGGCATGTTGAGCGTGCGGCCCTTGGGCAGCCCGATCCCCAGAAAGATCGCCTTGTATCCTTCGTTGCGCAGACTGGCGATGGTAAAATCGCGCCCCAGCCGCATGTTGCACTTCAGCTCCACACCCAGCGAAAGAATCGCCTGGATCTCGTGCCGCACCAGCTCGCGCGGCAGCCGGAAGATCGGCACGCCCGCCGTGAGCATGCCGCCCGGCTCGGCTTCCGCTTCGAAAACCGTCACCTGGTAGCCGATCTTCACCAGGTCGTGCGCTACCGTCAGGCCCGACACGCCCGCGCCCACCACCGCGATGCGTTCGTAATCGCCGCGCATGGGCGAAAGCATCCGGTCGTCGGCGGCGTTGCGATACATCGCGTAGTCGCCGGTTTCCGGGCCAAACCGGTCCGTGACGAAGCGCTTCAGGGGACGAATGGTCACCGGCGCGTCCACGTCGCCGCGCCGGCAGTTGGCCTCGCACGGCGCGCCGCACACCCGCCCGCAAATGGAGGCGAACGGATTGGTCGCCCGCGCCAGGCGGTACGCCTCTTCATACCGCCCTTCGCCGATGGCGGTCACATATCCGCACGCGTCCGTGCCCACCGGACAGGCGTGGCGGCACTTCACCATCTCCATCCAGTATTCGGTCGCGTCCGGCACCCGGACCTGGTAAAAACCGTTCTGCATCGCCGGTTCCTTTAGTCGTGACGAGACTTGCCGAGCGAAAATACCACTACGATGATTCCGAAAATCACGATCAAGGCGGCAATCGCGTACATCAGCGTCCCCGACGCTTCCGTGGCCGCGTTGAGCGTGCGCACCAGCGGGCCGCGGTCCGGGTGATTCACTTCGCCGTACATGTACACGAAGAAATAGACGATGGCGCCAATCGCGATCACCGGAAACGCCAGCTTGAGGAAGCCGGGGATCTCCGTCCCTTCCTGCTCCGTGATCCAGCCGTCGGCGTAGTCCTTGATCTTCTTCTTACTTGGTTCCACTTGAACTCCTTTGCGTGGGGGCATCCTCTTCCAACATGCGGTACTTGATCTCCTCGCCGCTCTTGCCCCAATACCCGTCCTTTATGGAGCGCACGCAAAAGAAGACCGCCACCACCAGGCAGATTCCGAAAAATCCGTATGAGAAAAATATGCTCGGCCAGGTGTAGTCGCTCATTTCTCGTAGTCCTTGTCCGGCCGCCAGTCCTTGGCGCGGCCCACCGTCTGGATGTAAGCCACCAGCGCGTTGAATTCCTCCGGGTTGTTGACAATCCACGGGAACGGCGGCATGATCGAGCCCGGCACCAGGTCGCGCGGATTCCGGAAATGCGTCCTGTGCCACTGCGTGTCGTACTTGCCGCCTATGCGCGAAAGGTCCGGCCCGGTCCGCTTGGTCCCAAACAGGTGCGGGTTGTCGTACACGAACTCATCCGGCGTCGAAACCGGTGACGCCACGCCGCGCCAGCCGCTGCGGATGGTGTCTGCCACCAGCGTACGCGTCTGCTGCGTGTGGCAATACCAGCAGCCCTCGCGCACATAGATCGCCCGGCCCTTCAGCTCCACCGCTGTGTAAGGCATCAGCTTGCCGGTCGGCCCCTTCGATGGATCGTGGTTTTCGAACGGGCGCCCCCAACTCTTGTCCACCAGCGGCGGCACCACCGTGGTCAGAATGCCGCCAATGAAGAACAGCGCGAGCGCCGCCACTATGGCAAAAGTGAAGCTGTTATCGGCCTTACTGAGCATATTCCCTCCTGCCCACTACCGTCGCCATCACGTTGTATGCGAAGCTCACGATTCCGCAGAAAATCAGCACGCCTGAGAAGAAGCGCACCAGCCACACCGGCTGCAGCGCCTTCACCGTGTCGATGAACGGGATGGCCGGGTTGTTCCACTGCCAGCCCTGCCAGAACCCGCCCAGCCACAGCGTGGTGAAGAAGCCCAGCCCGCCGATCATCATGAACCAGAAGCTCCAATTCGCCAGTGCGTCGCTGTGCAACTTGGTGCGCCACATGCGCGGCACAATGTAGTAAGTCCCTGAAATGGCGAAGAAGGAGAACGCCCCCAGCAGCGCCATGTGCGCGTGACCCGGTATCCAATCGGTTTTCGAAACGATGGCGTTGACGCTCCGCAGGCTGTGCATGGGGCCCTGGAAGCAGGTCAGCAGGTAGAACACCACCCCCGACATCAGGAATTTCAGCGGCACGTTGTCGCGCAACTGCTGCCATTGCCCTTTCATGGTGGCGAAAAAGTTGTAGACCACCGCCCACACCGGGATCAGCAGCATCAACGAAAACGTAATTGCGATGGTCTGCAGCCACTGCGAAATCGGCCCGTGGAGCATGTGGTGCGCGCCCGTCCACACGTACACGAAGGAGAGCGCCCAGAAGCCGATCATCGACAGCCGGTGGCTATACAGCGGCGTGTTCGACGCCTTCGGAATGAAGTAGTACGCCACTCCCAGCCCGATGGGCGTGAAGATCAACCCCACCGCGTTGTGCATGTACATCCAGTTCAGATTGGCCTGGTTCACGCCCGACGTGAAATCCACCGCGAAATTGCCCGTGATGTAGACGAACGCGGTCCACAGAATTGTCCCCATGATGTACCAGATGGAAACGTACATCTGCTGGTATTTCCGCGTCCCGATGGTGGCGAACAGATTGGCCCCGAACATCACCCACGCAATCACCACCAGGATCTCCAGCGGCCGCGGCAGCTCGGCATATTCGAATCCGTGGTTGTAGCCGCCCATCAGCGCCACCACCGCGCCCAGGATGATGATGTTCCACAGGATCGCCGTGGCCACGCCCAGCTTCTCGCTCCATAGCTTCACGCCGCACAGCCGCGGCACAATGTAGAAGCTGAGCCCCATGTCGGCGGCCAGCAACCACCCGAATAGCATTCCGTTGACATGCAGCGGCCGCAGGCGGCCGTAGGTAAGGTACGGCACCGTCCCCAGCAATTCCGGCCAGCAGAATTTGGCCGCGATCGTCAGGGCGATGATTCCGACGATAAAGAAGTAACTGACCGAGCTGACGAGAAACCACTTCGCCGTCGTGTCGGTATGGAGAGGCTGCGAGCCTGCTCCGCTAGTTTCTGGCATATTGCGGGCTCCCGGATTTCCGATTGATACTGCGAATGAAATTGATGATGTCGCCCACGTCCTTCTGCGTGATCCCGTAATCCATCCACGACGGCATGGCAGTGCCCTGCACGCCATACAGGATGGATTCGAACAGGCGCCGGTCCGTGACGCTGTCCACAAACCAGCTATTCCGCAAGTTGCGCGGATGCGGCAGAATGTCGGGCGAGTTCGGCCCCTTGCCGTCGGCCTTGCGCCCGTGGCAGCCCGTGCACCGCTCCAGGAACACTTGTTCGCCGTGCGCGACGGATTCCTTGCTGCTGGCCACCGGGTTCTTCTCCGGCAGATTGCGCGGCTTCAGTTCTTTCAGAGGTTCCTTGGTGAAGGTCTGGAGCACGTAATCCAGCATGGCGCCCGCCTGCTCGTCCTTCAGCATGCGGCCCCACGGCGGCATGGACGTCCCGGCCACTCCGTTCTTGATGGATGTCACAAACCGCTCCCGCGGCTTCGAGGTCATGAAGGCCGCCTTGGTGAAATCGCGCGGCGAGGGATCGATATACCAGGCCACCTTGCCGTTCCCGTCGCCCTTCTCGCCGTGGCACCGCATGCACAGGTCGTGATACGTGGTCTGCGCGCCGGCCGCGGCCGGCGGCGTTTTCAAACTCACCAGGTACGCCGACAATCTCTGGAAATCGTCGCCCGGGAAACGAAACGCCGGCATGATGGAATCGGGAATCCGCGAGCGCGGGTTTTGGAAATGGTCCATCAGCCAGTCGTTGTCGCGGATCAGCCCTTCGTAGCTCAGGTCCGGCGCGATGCCGCCGTCCTTATCGCGCAGTTTGTGGCACGCCGTGCAGGCCCGGTCCGCCAGCAACTGCTCGCCCGCCTTTTCGCCCGCGGTCCCCGGCGGTATCACCACCGCGACGTTCTCCACGTGCGCCTTATAGCGGTCGAGCGAGGTCTCCGCGAAGTTCACCCCGCGCCGGCTCTTCAGGAAAATCACCAGCGCTCTCACGTCGCCTTCGCTCAAATTGAATTTCGGCATGAACGACGTGTCCAGGTTGGCCCGCGGTTCCACAATCGACTCCCACAAATAGTCGATCTTGAACTTCTTGCCGGCCTCCGTCAGGTCCGGCCCCAGCGTGCCCTCGCTCATCCCGTCGATCTTGTGGCAGCCATAGCAATTCATGGCGTAAAACAGCTTGCGGCCGCGGTTCACGTTGGGCGTGCCGGCGAAATCCGTCGCGGTGTGGCACTGGGCGCAGTTGGATTCCATGTATTCCCTGCCCTTCAGCTTGGGCGCGAAATCCTTCCGCCAGTTGGCCTGCGTCACATAGCCCGCCAGCGGGTCCGGCCAGAATTCGTCTTCCCCGTGGCTGTACTTGGTTTCGAGCCCGCGCCCTTGCCCGTCGTGGCAGACCGTGCAGCCGAAGTCGGAGAACTTGTGCCGCCGCTCCCAGCGGCCGTCGCGGAACACATCCCCCATGGCCGCGGAATACGGATGCGTCTTCAGCGGCTCCCCGTGGCCCGTGAACCGCGGATCGTCGGCCGCCAGGTGGCACGTGGTGCAGCGGTCCACCCGCGTGTCGCCGAAACTCGTCACGATCACCTGTTCGATGCGCGGCGCGCGCGCTTCCAGCTCCGCCCGCTCGCGCTCGTTCGTCGAGAGCGACCGCGCCTGCTCGAAGTACGCCGTTTGATGCCGCTCCCAGCGATGAAAAAACTGATCGTAGAACACCACGCCGTGCACGATCAGAACAACGAAAGCCGCTATTGCCAGTGCCAGTCGCATGCCCAGAGTCCTCGGTCAGAATGGCGAGACCAACGTCCAGTTCGGTCCCCGGAAAAACGTGCCGATCACAATAAAAATAATGTTGAGCGTCACCAGCGTCAGGAATATGGTGTTGGCCATCAACCGCTCCTTGGCGAACCACTTGCCCACGCCCTTGGTGCCGCGGTCGATATACGGAGTCACCAGCAGCAGCGCCACCATCATTCCCGGAATCCCGATGCCGCCCCAGAATGCCGAGTAGCTCACCATCTCCTGCAGGCCCAGGAAGTACCACGGCGCCTTGGCCGGATTCGGCGGGTGCATCACGTTGACCGGCTGCTCCAGCGGCGCGTTGAACAGGAGCGACACCACCAGGATCGCCGACACCGTCAGCACAAACACGAACAGCTCGCTGTCTTTGCGGATTCTCCAGAAGTGCACCGCCATCAGCAGCACCAGCACCGCCGGCAGCACCGCGACGTGCAGCACATAGAATCGCAACAACGCTTCCTGCCCCACCGTGGTATCGCCCAGCAACACGAACTGCATTTGCTTGCCGATCAGCGGCGCGTATCCCGCAATCGAGGTCCCCACCGTGATCGCCCAGAAGGCCAGTTGGTCCCACGGCAGCAGGTATCCCGTGAAGCTCAGAAACAGCGTCACCAGCAACAGCACCACGCCGATCACCCAGTTGAATTCCCGCGGTTTCTTATACGCCCCCGTCAGGAACACGCGGCACATGTGCAGAAACACGATTGCCACCATGCCGTGCGCCGACCAGCGGTGCATGTTGCGCAGGAAGATGCCGAACGCCACCGTGCCCCGCAGATCCAGCATGCGGTCGTAGGCTTGCGTGGTCGACGGGACATAGTAAAACATCAGCAGCACGCCCGTCACTACCAGGATCAAGAACAGGAACAGCGAGATCAATCCCAGCCCCAGTGTGTATGCCGGACGCAGCGTATTGCGGTTCACCTTCACCGGGTGAATATGCAGGAAGAAATTCGTGAAGCTGGTCGACGAGCGCTCCAGGTCCGTCGAGGGCAGTGGACCCCGGAAAATGGAGTTCCACACGTTGGAGGGCAGGTCCCGCAGCACGGCCAACCCTCCGGGCGTCTCTTTCGTCGCGTCGCTCATAACGTAAAGTAAGTCCCCGGATCCACCTGCGAATTCTTATCCACCACCAGCTCCCCGTTGGGCGCCAGAGTCACTTGGAACCACGGCAGCGGCTTCGGCGCCGGCCCGCCCGTCACGTTCCCATCCTGGTCGTAGCGCGATCCGTGGCACGGGCAGGCGAAGCCCGTGTCCGAAATCCCCACGATGCAGCCCAGGTGCGTGCAGGTGGTCGAAATCGCCGCCAGCTTGTTGCCTTCCCGCGCAATGCATACCCGCTCCACATCGCGCGAGATCCGCGTTCCCGGCGGAAAATCCTCCGGCTTCCCGATCGCAAAGCGCGCATTCGGCCCGTACGTCACCCGCGGCTTGAAGAAAAACCAGTTCGAGGCCGCCGCCAATACCACCGATCCAAACAACCCCACACTCGATAACCACGCCAGCAGCCGCCGCCGCGGCAGGTGGTCGTCATTTGCGGGTTGCGTCGAGTGACTTTCCTTTGCCACCGCCATCAGGGTTCTCCTTGATTGCTTCCTCTTGCTCGTCCCAGTCGCTCCAGAACACTTGATATTTGGCCTCTTCGATGTCCCGGAAGTGGTCCTTCTTTACGGCATAGATAAAGACACACACCGCACCGGCCGCCATCGCCAGGCTTGCCAGCACCGCGATCCCGGTTAGTTCCATACCGTCTGATTCACCGTTCCGGCCGCTTTTCGCGCCGCCGCCCGCTCGGCCAGCTCGCCGATGGTGGCCTTTTGAAGAACCGCCACCAGGGCTGCCTGCGCGTCCGCCCATACATCGTGGGCCGGGCACCACGCCTGCCGCGTGCAGGAGTGTTCCGAAATGAGGCACACGTTCAGCCGGATGCGGCCTTCAATCGCTTCCACTATCTCCAGCAGCGTCGCCGTCCGGTGTTCGCCCGGCAGCTCGAAGCCGCCCGTGTTTCCCCGATGCGACACCACCAGCCCGGCCCGCGTCAAGCTCTGCAAAACCTTGGACAGAAATTGCTCCGGACATTCCACCGCTTCCGCCAACTCCGACCGGCTGGCCCGCGTTCCCGGCGGCAACCCAGTCATATGGATCATCACCCGCACCGCATAATCGGCGGCTCGTGTCAGTTGCATATTCGGATTATAAGACTCTGAATATCCGGTTCAAACATCAAGCACTCCAATTTCCAAAAATATACCCTTGATAATGTGGATAAAAGAGGTCCCGATTGGGTGGGTTTGAGCGCTTTGACCCACCCAGTGTGGGTGTTTACCCCCGTATCACACGCCTTTGAATTCTTCTCCCCCTGCGAAGATTTCTCCGCGTCCTCCGCTTCCTCCGCAGGCAGGCGCAAGTGCTGCTTCCTGCTCACTCCCTGTTTTGGCTTTTGTTCTTTGCCTTTCTCCGCGCCTCGGCGCCTCCGCGTTGAATTCTTCTCTTCGTTCGTTTGGTCGCGGCTCTGCCGCTCTGTGGGGCGGGGGCAGGCGCTTTCGGATGCTTTCGCCTGCCGCGACCGGCCAGGAGGGCGGTCCCACTTGGCTCACCAAGCCTCATAATCGGAAAGAGGATACCGCCCCATGACACGCCGTTTCGCCTTCCTGCTGCTGATCATCGCGGCCCGCTTGGCCCCGGGCCAAGCGCTTTCCTCCCGAATCGATTCCCTCTTCTCACCTCTCGCCGATGCCAAATCCCCCGGCATGGCCGTCCTGGTCCGCTACCACGGCCGCACGCTCTTCCAGCACGGCTATGGAATCCGCGACCTGCGCACCTCCGCCGGAATCGACGAGCAAACCGATTTCCGCCTGGCCTCTTTCACCAAGCAGTTCACCGCTCTGGCCACCATGCTGTTGATCCACGACGGCAAGCTGCAATATGACCGCAACCTCACCGGCATCTTCCCGGACTTCCCCACCTACGGCCGCGCCATCACCGTTCGTCAACTGCTGACCCACACCGGGGGCCTGCCGGACTACGAAGACCTGATGGACGCCGCCGAAAAGGCCCACGGCGCCACCTGGAGCGCCACTCATCAGATTCAGGATCGCGAAGTATTGGATCTTCTCGAGCGCCAGACCGCTGGCAAGTTTGCGCCCGGCACGAGTTGGTCCTACAGCAATTCCGGTTATGTGGTCCTCGGCCTGATTGTCGCCAAGGTATCCGGCGAGCCCTTCGGCCAGTTCCTGCGCGACCGCATCTTCGCCCCGCTTCACATGGCCGGCACGCTAGCCTACGTGAACGGCGAAAACACCGTCCCCAACCGCGCTTACGGCCACACCCGGCGCCCCGCTGGTTTTGTCGAGACCGACCAAAGCTCCACCTCCGCGACTCTGGGCGATGGCGGTGTTTATTCCAATCTGGCGGACCTGGCGAAGTGGGATGAAGCGCTGGAGAACCACGTGCTGCTGAGCCGGGAAGAGATGAGCGCGGCCCTGACGCCCGTCAAACTAGCCAATGGATCTCAGCCGAGATGGCCTCTGGCTCCAGGCGGCGACAATCTGTCCCCCGGCAACCCGGTCTCCTACGGATTCGGCTGGTTTCTCGATCCCTACGAAGACCACGCCCGCATGTGGCACGGCGGCGCCACCATGGGCTTTGGCACGGTGATCGACCGCTTCATCGCGGACCGGCTCACCATCGTAGTTCTCGGCAACCGTACCGATCTCGACCCGGCCAGGCTCGCGCTGCAAGTAGCGGATGTCGTCTTTGGCGGCAAATAAGTGGGGCGGGTCCCCTGACCCGCGCCGAGCCCCCTGGCTCGGCTTTTCATGGATTGCCTTATCGTGGTTGCCTGGCTATTTCGGTCATTTCTTTCAACTCAGTCGATTCGATCGTGTACCGGCACTCGAGTCCCCGGCCAGGCCGCAGGCCGTTGATCCGCACGAATCTCGACTCCGACGGCGATTCCTGTCCATCCACCAGCATCAGCAACTCTCCCGCATCGAACTTCTCACGCCTGCGCGAGGCCACAGCCTTCGCGTTGAACGCTTGCGTGACTCTGAGTTTTGTATTCACTTGCCACCTTGTCAAAATGGTTGTATGCGGGCTGCGCCCGCAGATGTCAAGGGATCGTCACATCTCGGCAAGTGCGGCCTTGCCGCTCTCTACCGCTGCAACTTGATCTTTGCGCCGTATCGCCCGCACCAGCGACTTCACGTGCGGCACCGCTCGGGCGGCCCTTTCGGAAACCGGCACCATCACGGGCGCTTTGTTCACGGAATCAGTCCTGTACCCCTTGTACAGTAAGCGGGCCATCTGGTGCACCTCGTACGAACATTGGCCGGCCAGTTCCAACTGATCTTCCCATCCAATTTTTCCTGCGCCCTCGATCGACCGCAGAATGCCGCTCAAAAGAACCTTTGTGCTGTCATATAGCATTCATACACCTGTTCTCCCCTTAGACCCATCCTCCTTCCAAGCCTTTTAGGCTTGGGGACAAGTCTGTAGCGGGTACGAGTGGAGATTTGCTTGTATTATAGCATACGGCGAATCTGTGGTACACTAAGACCTGGATTTGATTGCTCCCGCCGATTCAAGGCCGACCTGTCTAGCCCTGCTAAATTAGTCCCCCTTCCCAATTAGCCGCCTTCAAGTCAGAAGAGGACCATAAGAACATGAAGAATATTTACGTAGGAAATCTCAGCTTCGGATCGACGGAAGACTCTGTCCGCACGCTTTTTGAAACTCACGGCGCCGTTGGCCGTGTCAACCTCGCCACTGATCGCGATACCGGTCAGCCCAGGGGATTTGGATTCGTCGAAATGAGCAATGATGGCGAGGGCGAGAAGGCCATCGCGGCTCTAAACGGAACGGACTTCGATGGCAGAGCGCTCAGCGTCAATGAAGCCCGCCCCAAAACCGAGCGGTCGGGCGGCGGCGGCGGCTTCGGTCGCAAACGCTATTAACCAGGCGCCAGGCAACTTCACGCCTGACAGAACGCGGGGCCGGTTCCACCGGCCCCGGTAGGCACGTCTTTTCCCCTCCCGATCTCTGCGAGGATCCGCCTCGCTTCCGCCAGCGCCCGCGGCAGCACGCTCTCCACGGCGGGCGACAACCCCACAGCCGTCCGAACCCGCGCCGGCTCCACTCCCACGATTCGCACACGGCCCGGAGCTTGCCTCAGCAAACGGCCCATGGCCAGCACTTCCAGCGCGTTCCCCCCGTGCGCCGTCGAGCCACGCCGCGCCCGCAACTGCTCGATCTCCGGCTCGCCGAGCGAGTGCACCGTGGTGCGCATAATCTCCACCGGCGCTTCGGATCTGCCATGGGAGTGCCGATGAGCGCGGCTTGGGCCGGCTCCGCTGGCTCAATGGGGCCAAATTGGGGGATCGAAATCGGCGGGAACATCGACAAAGACTGAGCCGCTTCTCTCTTGATTCTTGCGACCTGTTAGTAGAGAATATTGCAACATGAAGATCATTAGCCAGTCGCCAGACCAACTCGTGCTCCAGGAAGGCAGCGCATCGGGCATCGCTATCGGTGTTGTTTTTGTCGTCGTCGGCGTGCTCGTCGGGTATTTCCTCCATCATTCCAGTCCGATCGTGATTTGGATCGCCCTGGCGGTCGTCCTCCTCGGACTCGCTGTGATTCTCTTCAGTGCTTCCATCACCTTGGATGCCAATAAAGCGACCGGCCAGATTTCCTATCAAAAGAAACGGTTGATCGGAGGGCAAAACTCGACGTATGCGATTGCCGACGTTCTTCGGATCGAAACGCGAAAGCAATGGCAGGTGCAAAACAGCCCTCCCGTCGGGAATGAGAACGTTTCCATACCGCAGCCGGTGCTTGTCTGGCAGTCGGTGGTTGTTTTCAAAAACGGACGGGAATTGCCGCTGGATCACCAAAAAACTTCTTCCACAACCACCATTGGCCCGGCGGTTCTTATGGGAGGCCAAGGCGCGGAAGTCGCTATCGCAACTCAAGTAGCAAATTTCTTGAGCGTGCCTTTCCAGGAAATCGCGCCGCCCAACATCGGCATGGGCGTCATTCAACTCTAGCTATAGCTAATTCACCGCGGCCACGGTTTCAAACGGGCTCACCAGGTTGCCGCTTCCGTCGAACTCGAAGTCGATGGCGCCTTCGATTTCGATTTCCGGTTTCCGCTCGATGGCGGCGCGCAGGTTTTCGCTCACGGCCAGGCGTCCCAACTCCATGGTGTTGCGGATCCAGCAGAAAGTCACTTCCCCCAGATCCACTTTTCCCACGGTCGGTGAGATCCGCTCCAGGCATTCACGGTCGGTCGGGAAGTGGATGGGCGTGC
>JBEKQS010000136.1:0-14023 GCA_049519475.1 Bryobacteraceae bacterium
CACCATGAACCCTTCGGTTACCGCCGGATGCGCCCTTTCCACATTCGCTTATTACAACCTGAAGGGCCTGCAAGTAAACGGCATTCGATACCTGGGCCATTTCGCGGGGCCTTTGTGGTGGCTCGCTCCGCTGATGTTCCCCATCGAAATCATCAGCCACCTGGCGCGCATTCTCTCGCTCACGGTTCGTCTTTATGCGAACATTTTCGCGGGTGAGCAGGTGACCATGGTCTTTCTGGGACTCACCAAATTCGGACCGCCCGTTATTTTCATGGGACTGCACATTTTCGTCGGCGTAGTGCAGGCTTACATTTTCATGCTGCTGGCCATGGTGTATGTGGGCGGCGCAGTAGCGCACGAACATTAATACCGGCTTTATGCCGCTTTGCAGTGTGAGCCCGGCTGTACGGTGTCCGGGAACCACCTCCTGGAGCGATTCATCAAGGAGAAACGAATGACGAAGAGAACGCTGTTGGTGCTGGCGATCATTTTGTTTGCCAGTACGGGACTATTTGCGCAGACGCCCGGCAACGCTACGGCGCAAGGCCATTGGGTGCCGATCAGCGCCGGTTTTTCGATGGCCATCGCGTCCAGCCTTTGCGGCCTGGCGCAGGGCAAGGCGATTGCCAGCGCCGTTGAAGGGATGGCGCGCAATCCAGGCGCCGCCAAGGCCATCCAGTTGGCCATGCTGATTGGTCTGGCCTTCATCGAATCGCTGGCGCTCTATACCCTGCTGATTATTTTCGTGAAAGTGGTCTGAATCTCACGCTGGGACGGGTTTCTCACTCGTCCCAGCGGTATCTCCCACCCGTACTCATGAGCCTCCAAGTCTAGTACGTTCGTCCATATACGGCGCAGGGGTTCTATTGACCTTGTTCCTGCAACCCGTATAGTATTTGGTTAACGTTCATGGAACAGCGAAGAACCAGGCGATTCAAACTGCGGCTGCCACTCTCGATCACCCGCTCCGGCGCCGAACGGGTAACCCAGGGCGGGTTCACAAAGAACATCAGCTCCACCGGAGTCCTGTTCACCGCGGAGAGAGAGCCCGACCTTGGCGGCCCCATCGAGTACATCATCACCCTCAACCACGACGGTACGCAGGCGGTCAACCTCCGCTGCATCGGCAAGGTGCTGAGGGCAGAGCCCGCGGACAACGGCCTTGAGCCGGTCCCGGCTTTCCAGATCGCCGCCACTTTGGAACGCTACGAGTTCATCCGCGAACACTGAGTAGCAAGAGCTTCGCTCTTGATATCCCTTCGGGATATAGAATTCAGAATTCAAGAAGTCGAGGAAGTCAGAATAACTGCGCTGCTTCCGCGGTTCCGGCTGCTGCCTTCTTCCCTTCTTGAATTCTCTATTCGCTATTCTCCCATTCCGTTGTACCATAGCAAAGAAAAGGCGAAAACCCCATGAACCTCTCGCTCGGATTCCCCGAATTTACGCAGGAACTGGCGGTGGCCACCAAGCCTTCGCTCGAAGCCGTGGTGGCGCGTTTCCGGTCGGCGCATCAGGAGCCCGATTCGCCCGTGCGCGCCATTCACCACCAGGCTTCGACGGAAGGCGAGTACGCCGAAATGCCCGCCGGCGTGGACCCCCGGTTGCGCGCGGCGCTCGCGGAGCGCGGCATCGCCCGCCTCTACACGCACCAGGCCGAGGCCTTCGACCGGGTCGCCTCCGGACGCAACGTGGTGATCGTCACGCCCACGGCCAGCGGTAAGACGCTCTGTTACAACCTGCCCGTGCTGAACCGCTTGATGGGCGACGCCAACGTGCGCGCCATGTACTTGTTTCCCACCAAGGCGCTGGCCGAGGACCAGCTCCACGAATTCAATCGCGCGGTGGAGGAAATGGGCAACGACATCCGCGCCTTCACCTACGATGGCGATACCCCGCAGGATGCGCGCAAAGCCATCCGCCAGCGCGCTAACGTCGTGCTCACCAACCCCGACATGCTGCACAGCGGCATCCTGCCGCACCATACCAAATGGGCGCGCTATTTCGAAGACCTGCGCTATATCGTGATCGATGAGCTGCATTACTATCGCGGGGTTTATGGCAGCCACTTCGCCAACCTGCTGCGCCGCCTGCGCCGCATCTGCGAGTTCTACAATTCCAAGCCGCAGTTCATCTGCTGTTCGGCCACCATCGCCAACCCGCGCGAATTGGCCGAAGCGCTCACTGGAGAATCCTTCGATCTGGTGGAGCGGAACGGCGCGCCGCGCGGCGAAAAGTTTTTTGTCTTCTACAATCCGCCGGTGGTCAACCGGCAGCTCGGCATCCGCCGCAGCTACATCCACGAATCGCGCCGCCTGGCGATGGAGTTCATCGAGCGCAAGCTGCAGACCCTGGTCTTCGCCAACAACCGGCTGGCCACCGAAATCCTGGTCACGTATCTCAAAGACGCCTGCGGCCGCGGGCCGGGGCAAAGCGAAACCGTGCGCGGTTATCGCGGCGGCTATCTGCCGCGCGAGCGCCGCGACATCGAGCGCCGTCTGAGGGAGGGCGAGATCCTTGCCGTGGTGGCCACCAACGCGCTCGAACTGGGCATCGACATCGGTTCGCTCGACGCCGTGGTGATGGCCGGGTATCCCGGGACGATCGCTTCGAGCTGGCAGCGCGCCGGCCGCGCCGGTCGCCGCCAGGGAAGCTCGGCGGCGGTGCTGGTGGCCTCCAGCGCGCCGCTCGATCAGTACATCGTCGAGCACCCCGATTACTTTTTCGGCCGCTCGCCCGAACACGCCCACATCAACCCGGAGAATCTGGAGATCCTGCTGGCGCACCTGAAATGCGCGGCCTTCGAGCTGCCCATTCGCGAAGGCGAAAAGTTCGGCCGCCACGACGTGGCCGAAATCTGCCGCTACCTGGAAGAGGCCGGCTTTCTGCACCATTCGGCGGGCGCCTGGCACTGGACCCAGTCGTGCTACCCGGCCGACGCCACCAGCCTGCGCTCCGTATCGAGCGATAACTTCGTGGTGGTGGACACGACCGGCGAGCCGGAAGTCATCGCCGAAGTTTCCTTTTCCACCGCTCTCACCACGCTGCATGAGAAGGCCATTTACCTGCACGAAGCCCGCCAGTATCACGTGGAGCGATTTGACTACGACGCGCGCAAGGCTTACGTCAAGCGTGTGGATTGCGATTACTACACCGACGCCATCGATTACACCCAGGTCAAGGTGCTCGAAGAAGCCGAGGGCGAAGCCCTGGCCGGCGCGCGCCGCGTACACGGCGACGTGCGCGTCAATCGCCAGATCGTGGGCTTCAAGAAGATCAAGTTTTACACCATGGAAAACGTAGGGGCGGGGAAGCTCTCCATGCCCGAGCAGGAAATGCACACTACCGCTTTCTGGCTGCATTTTCCCGCCGATTTTCTGGCGCGCCTGGCCGCGTTCACCCCCACCGAAAAGCAGAGTGGCATTCACGGCCTCGGCAACGCGCTACGCACCGTGGCGTCGCTGCTGCTGATGTGCGACCCGCGCGATCTGGGCGTGGCGCTCAGCGAGGACATCGCCGGCGAGCTCGTGACCTTCGAGCCGAATCTCTACCTGTACGACGCATACCCCGGCGGCATCGGGCAGAGCGCGCCGCTCTTCCGCCTGGCGCCGCAATTGCTGAAGCAGACCGCCGAACTGCTGTCGGCATGCGGCTGCGAGGCGGGCTGCCCTTCCTGCGTGGGACCGGTGGGCGAAGTGGGCGAGCGCGGCAAAGAAGTGGCGGCGCGAATTCTG
Organism: Bryobacteraceae bacterium; assembly: GCA_049519475.1. GTDB lineage: Bacteria > Acidobacteriota > Terriglobia > Bryobacterales > Bryobacteraceae > PALSA-129. The sequence continues at coordinate 3,732 of JBEKQS010000136.1, forward strand.
GCGGAGTTGATGGGATGAGGCGACGGGCGGCGCTATGGCAGGAAATCGAGGTCCAACAATACGTCCAGCGCGAACGGGCAGGTGGAAGGAAAGTGGGACTCCGGCAGCCCGGTCTCCGTCATGGCTTCCACCATCGCACGCTCATACGCTTCCGGCAAGTTCTTCTTCAAGTATGGCCGCAGGCTGGGGTTCTCCGATAAAAGCTTGGCCAGTTCTTTCCGTTGGACGCGAATCGTCAACTCCCAGCTCCGGGATTGGCGCTCGGGTTGAGCTTTCCACTTCAACAGATGAGCGATGAGCAGGCTCAGGCGATTGAGCAACTCCCGGCGCTCGCGCTTCCCCATGTCCTCGATCTCCTCGGCAATATGCTGGAGGTCCGCCTCGTTGGCCCGCCCGGAACGCAGCAGTTCGGCATTCCGCACGGTCCACTCGTAATAATCGCGCTCGTAGAGTCCAGCCGCGCTCATAACCCGATTATAGACCGTTACCGCGACTTCAACTGCTCCGGCAGCACGGCATAGCCTTCGGGCGGCGGAAACAGCGCGATCAGCAGTTCCAGGCGCCGCCGCAGATAGCGGCTGGGCATCTGCCGCGGGCCCGTGTCCACGTCGATGTCGCAACACGTGCCGTGCAGGTAAAGCGTCAGCGTGTCTTCAAAGGACTGCCGCGCGTATTCCCGGAACAGCTTGGTCTCCTTGCGCACATTGGTCTGCCGCCGTTGCAAAGCCTGCTTCAGGTGCCAGCTCTTTTCATCCACTTCGCCGTGGACTTCAGCGCTCAGCTCTTCGCGGATGGTCCGGAAAAACCGCTCCTGCACTTCCGGGGACCATTTCTCCGCCACAAATCCGGCCAGCGCACTGTAAAACTGGTAGTGGTAGTCGGCGACCTCGATGTCTTTGATGGCCAGTGCGATCACCGTCAGGCCGTCGAGCTGGCGCCGCGCGGAGGCCAGATACCGGCTATCGGCCGGACGCTCGAACGTGACGCTGTCGCCGCCCTTGCCGTTGCCCTTTTCCAGATACGGCGCCAGGATGATACCCATCGGCGGCAGCGTCGCGATAATGGCCGGTGAGATCGCCGCGATCGGATCGTTCAAGTAATGGCGCAGGTCGTCCTCGGCCACCGGCAGGGTGGAGAAGTAAGAGAAGCGGCTGGTGAGTGGAATCATCTCGCCTCGGAATTGCGCGGCGAGTTCTTCCACGGTCAGTTTCGGTCGATCGGAGTCCGTGGACATTGCCCGTCCGATTGTAACAGGCGTCACGCTGACCCGCTTTTCGCACGAGGCGGTTTCGTCGCGAGGCGCAGCGCAACGCCATGCGTCATCTTGCGGCCGGCCCTGCCCGGAGCGCTGCCGTAGCCACCCGCTCTTATTCCGGGGCTCTGCGGCGGGGCCTCTGTTTCTCTGAGATCGATCGAATGATCAGCTTGCCTCCGCCGCTGACGGCGAGTGGCGTCTTAGCCTGTGCGATGGCAGCGGCGATGAGTGCCTCCACCTCCGGACGCTCCAGCACCGACGCCGTCTCGATCCTGATAAAACGGTTTTGGCTGCCGCTGCCGAGGAGCAACCGGTGCGGATCCGGCAACCTGGCTCCGTAGTAAAACGCCAGCCCTACTCCATTCGCGCCGGCAGCCAGGGAGACAATGCAATCGGACGGCCGCTCAGTGGCGCAATACCCGATGACGAAGAAGTTGTAGTTGTCATAGACCAGTTCGTTGGCGGTGGGCAGGCGCTTCCGCAATGCCTTGCGCATGGAACGGATGAGCGCCGCGTTAGGGGAGTCGAACTTGTCGATAAAGCCTTTCAGTTGCCGCTCGGCTGAAGCAGCGGCTTGCGATGGAGATCTTGCAATGGTCCTCATGCTGGGGAAGTGAGCCTAAGCGAAATTCCTGGTCAAAATGCTCTCATACCGGGTGCCCCACAATCAAGTTGGCCTGCGGTTTGAACCGGGCTGCCGCCGAAAGGCGCAGCGGAATGCGGGTTAGACTCTTAGGAGATGGCCCGCAAGATCCTGGTTTCGGCCGGCGAAGCTTCCGGCGACCTCTATGCTTCGCTGGTGGTCGAGGAACTGCGCCGCCGCATGCCCGGCGCCGATTTCTTCGGCTGCACCGGTCCCCGCCTGCGCGCCGCCGGGGTGCGTACGGTGGTGGATGCCGCCTCGCTCGCGGTGGTCGGACTGGTTGAAGTGGTGGCGCACATCCCGCGCATCTACGGCGAATACCGCAAGCTGCTGGCTTCCGCCGCGGCCGAAAAGCCCGATCTCGCCATCCTCACCGATTCGCCGGACTTTCATCTGCGGGTGGCGCGGCGCCTCAAGCGTCAGGGCGTTCCGGTGGTTTACCTGGTGGCCCCACAGGCCTGGGCCTGGCGCAAAGGCCGCCTCAAATCCATGCGGCATACGCTGCGCCGCCTGCTCTGTATCTTCCCGTTTGAAGAGGACTTCTTCAACCGCGCGGGCGTCCCGGCCACCTATATCGGCCACCCTCTGGCGGGGCTGGTGAAGCCAACTCTCGCCCGCGACGAATTTTTTCGGAAACACGAGCTGGACCCCAGCCGTCCATTGATAGCGGTGCTACCTGGAAGCCGCCGCGGCGAGTCCGCGCGTCATTTACCGGCGCTGATGGATGCCGCGGGACGGTTGTTCCGGGAGCATGCAGCAAACTTGGTCTTACCGGCCTCGGCCACCACCGGGGCCGGGTTTTTTCGGGAACGCCTGGGGAATTCGCCCATCCGCGTGATCGAGGGCGAAAGCTGGGACGCCATGGCGCACGCGCAAGTGGCGCTGGCCGCCAGCGGCACGGTGACCGTGGAAGCGGCGCTTTTGGGAACCCCCATGGTGACGTTTTACAGGGTGACGCCTTTGAGCTGGATGGCGGGGAAATTCCTGGTGAACGTTCCGTTTTATTCGATGGTCAACCTCATCGCCGGCCGCGCCGTGGTGCCTGAGCTCATGCAAGGGCAGATGACCGGGGAGCGCATCGCCCGCGAGGCCGGCCGCCTGCTCACCCAGGAAAGCGCGAGAATGGAAATGAAAGCCGGACTGGCGGAAGTCAAAGCCAGGCTGACACAGGGCGGCATGCCGGCCCCGTGCCGCGCAGCCGCTATCGTTCAAGAGATTTTGGAAGGACAAGCCGCTCATGTATCGTGATCTTCGCTTCCGCTTGGCGGGCCCGCTGGCGGCCGCCCTGCTGGTCTGGATGGCAACTCCGGCTGCGCCGGCCCAGCAGAACCGCCCCGCTTCCCGCATCGATGTCGAGCAATACTCCATCGAGGCGGAAATCACGCCCAACACTTCTGCGCTGGCGGCCAAGACGAGCGTGCGTTTCCTGCCCGTGGGCGACGGCATCACCTCGGCCACCTTCGAACTGAACAACGCGCTCAACGTGTCGCGCGTGATGGATGAAGCAGGCAAGCAGATTCCCGCTTCCCGCAACCAGCAGGATTCCACCTTACGGTTGAGCTTTGAGCAACCGCTCGCCGCCGGCAAGGCCGTCACGCTCACGTTCTACTACGACGGCCGCCTCACCGGCAACGAAGAATCGCCGGTTTTCGGCATCAAGTTTGCGGCCATCCATCCCGATTTCGCCTACCTCATGTACCCGGCCCGCTGGTTCCCCGTGAACGGCTACACCACGGACCGATTCGCAGCCGAGATGCACATCACAGTCCCTTTGGGCTACTCGGTGTTAGGCAGCGGCCTGGATTCCCACCGGGTGGATGGCGATAAGAACATCTACGACATCAAATACACCCGCAGGTCGTTTCCCGGCAGCATCGCCGTGGTGAAGGATCAACCCGTCAAGTCGCAAACCGAGGGCGTCACCACCAGCCTGTATTTCCGCGGTCCCGAAGCCGCCGCCGCGCAGGCCGAAGGCCAGGCCATCGGAACGCTGATGTCTTATTTCACCGGCATGTTCGGCCTCCCGCCTTACGCCAACATGGCGATCGTCGAAACCGAAGCCGGGGCGCCCAACGGTTACGCCGCGCCTGGCATGATCTTTCTTTCGCCCAGCGGCATCGGCTCCCAGCCCAACCAGAAACTGCTCGCCAATCAAGTGTCGCGGCAGTGGTGGGAGGAAACCATTTCTCCCACTACGCGCAACCACCTGTGGCTCACCAACGGCCTCGCCGCGTATTCGGAGTTGCTGTGGTCGGAGCATCTGAACGGCTCGGGCGCCTTGGAATCGCAGCTCAAGGACGTGATGGTGGATTCGCTCACCGTCGATACCATTCCTATCATTCAGTCCGGGCGCCTGGAAGATTACTCGCCGGAACTCTGGGCGCTCACCGGGGCCAAAGGCGCGGCCGTGATCGGCATGCTGCGCTACGTGATCGGCGACGAAAAGTTTTTCCAGACCCTCAAGGCATACGTCGAACAGGATGGAGGCAAACCATCCAACACCGACGATTTCCGGAAGGTGGCGGAGGCCGTCAGCGGCAAGGATCTCGGCTACTTCTTCACCCAGTGGATCGAATCCAGCAGCGCGCCCGAGTTCAAACTCGAGTACACCATCTTCCGCCGCGAAAAAGGCTTTCGCATCATGGGCAAGGTCACCCAGGATCTCGACACGTTCCGCATGCCCGTGGACCTGCGCATCGAGACCGAAGGCAATCCCGAGGAGGCGCGCGTGGAAGTGATCGGCAGTTCCTCCGAGTTCACCGTCGATACCTTCGGCAAACCCAAGAACGTGATCATCGATCCCTCCAACCGCGTCCTGCGCTACGCGCCTCAAGTCCGCGTGGCCGTCGCCATCCGCAAGGGCGAGCAGTACGCCGAACTCAGCGAATTCGGCGACGCCATCAAGGAATATTCCAGGGCCCTCGAAACCACCCGCAACAGTTCTCTGGCGCACTATCGCATTGCCGAGATTTACTTCCTGCAAGCCAGTTGGCAGAGTTCCCTGAACGAGTTTCGCGAGTCTCTCAACGGCGATTTGGAGCCCAAGTGGACGGAAGTCTGGGCCCACATCAACATGGGCAAGATCTACGACATCAGCGGCGCACGCGAGCGCGCCGTCAACGAGTACAACCTCGCCATCCGTACCAAGGACGACACTCAGGGTGCGCAAGCCGAAGCCGCGAAGTATCTAAAGACGCCTTTCGAGAAACCGAAGCGCGCCGACCAGTAGACCGACTGGCCTCTGCCATGGTTCCGCCCCCGCCGGACCTGCCGGAGCAGTTCTCGCTGGCACTGGAGGAGGAGTAGTCTTGAGATACGGGGATTGGACATGACACGCGACGAAGCGATTGCGGAGATCACGCATAAGTTGGTCGAGTTCTACCAGCCGATTCGCATCTACTTGTTCGGCTCGGTCGCGCGTGGCGATGACGGGCCGGATAGCGATCTGGATTTTCTGGTGGTGGTCCCGGACGATGCGCCCGAGCAGAAATTGCGTCCCGGCGCGGGGCGGAGAGCAGTCCGTGGAACCGGATTCGCCAAGGACATCGTGCCGTGGCGCAAGACCGATTTCGAGGAGCGCGCGGCTTGGGTCAGGGCATCCCTGCCGGCCACCGTGGTGCGCGAGGGAAGGCTGCTCTATGACACCCAATGAAGCCCGTGCCAGGGAATCGCGCGAATGGCTCGCAAAGGCCGATGAAGACCTGGCTTCGGCCCGTGTCCTGATCGGTTCCGGCCACACCGCCAACGCGCTCTTCTTTTGCCAGCAGGCAGCCGAGAAGAGCCTCAAGGCTTTCCTGACATGGCACGAACGGGCGTTCCGGCGAACGCACGACCTGGAGGAGTTGGGCGAGGCCTGCCGCGCGATTGATGGCACCCTGGCTGCGCTATTGGAGCAGGCCGACGAACTTTCGGATTTCGCATGGAAACTGCGCTACCCCGGAGCGCTCTACACCCCCGATCTGGAGGAAGCGGAGGCCATGTTCGGCATTGCCGGCGGCATTTTTCGCGAAATCCAGTCGCGGCTCCCGCTGGAGTCCAGGACTTCGGAAGGTCATGGCGATCATCAATCATGAGTTTCCCGGCAAGACGCTGGAGCAACCGAACGGCGGCGGATCGGAGCCAGAGCTAGAAATGTTTCCGCAGGTCCCCAAACTGCTCCAACATCAGCAACTCCCCCACGCCTGAACGGATCTCCTGGTGCTCCAGCGCCCACGTATGGGCGTGGGGTACGAAGACCGCATTCAGGCCGGCTTCGAGCGCCGGGTTGACGTCCGATTTCGGGCTGTTGCCGATCATCCAGGTGCGCCGCGGATCGAGCCCGCGCTCATCCACCAGGCGCCCATAGGCCGGGGCATCCTTCTCCTTCACGATGGCCGCATGATTGAAGAAACGAGCCAGGCCGGAGCGGTCGATCTTCAGCTTCTGCTCCTCGGGATGGCCCTTGGTGAACAGCGTCAGGTCATGCCGCGCGGCCAGATACTCGAGGGTTTCGGGAACGCCCGCGATCACTTCCATGGGGCACTCGAGGATCCGCCTGGCCAATGCCATCACGGCGTCAAGGTCCTCCGGGCGGACGGCGCGCTCCGCCAGGTGCTGGTAGCACTGCTGCAGGTTGCGGGCAAAGTTCAACGTCCCGTAGCCGTGTATGCGATTATTGGCCTCTTCGATCTCATCGAGCACGCTGCGCACCTGTTGCGGCGTGAGAGCGGAATGGTCCAGGAAGGCGACAAACTCCTCGAACGCGCGCTCGAAGTAGATATTGTTCTCCCAGAGCGTGTCGTCGGCATCGATCAAAAGGAATTGTGAAATCATCGTCGCGGAGGTTTGGGCGCCAGGCGGAAGGGAACTTCGAACACCGCATCCACCTCCACCGGGACGCCGTCATAGCGAGCCGGTTGGAAGAGCCACTTGGAAAGCGCTTCCTGGGCGCTCTGGTCCAGCCGGTCGTCGAGATGCGAAAGCAGGGTCACCGAACCGACGTGGCCGTCCTTGCCGATCACGGCCCAGAGGCGCACCTTGCCTTCGACGCGTTCGTCGGCGGCGGAAGCGATATACTTGGGGTCCACCTTGCGGAGCGGCTGAGGCGCCTCGACGTCGGCCGCCGGCCCACCCGGCGAGACGTCGTGTTCCGCGAACCATACCAGCCAGCTCCCGGAATAACTCGTGATGTTAGGCATCTGGATGGCCATGGTATACACCGCACGGCCATACAGGCGCGGATCGGGCACGCTGGCGACGCGCGTGGCCGGATGGCCCGCAGAAGGCGCTGCCGGGGCCGTTGAAACGGGAGAATCGTGAGCCGCGCGCGCAGCCGCAGCCAGGCTCTCCGGCGACGTCGGCGATGCCCTTGCCACCAATACCGGCCGCTCTTCATTCGCCCCGCCCGCCACCATCAACCCTGGAACTTGCAGCACAGTAGCCCCCGAACTACCCTGGCCGCCGCCGGGATTGAGTTTGGGCCCGGCCGAAAAGGCGGCCGGGCGGGAACCCGGAGGTCTGGGGACTTCGGCAAGCTTGACCGGCTGCAGGCCGACGATGGCCAGAGCGGCCTGCGCGCTTCCGGAGTCCGTGCCGGGCATCTGCTGCGGCTCCGCCGGGAGAACCGCCGGAGCCGGCTGCGGCGTGGATGGCCGCGGCGGCTCGACGAAGCCGCGGGGCAGCTTGGACAGCGCCGATGGTATTGCCGGGACTGCGGCTACCGGCTGGATCTCCGGCACCGCGGGCAATACCACGGGCGAAGCGTCAATGTGCGGCGCGGGCGGCGCCTTGAATGGAAGCGCGGCCGGATGGTCGGGCGGCGGCAACACGGGCAGACTGGGCGTGGTCCGCGCGGCGGCAGTCTGCGGCGCATCCGGCAGCACGGGCGCGGATTGCGGCGCGCGCGCCGGCGCGGGCGGCGGCGTAAACCGGCGCACCGGACGGGGCTGCTCGAGCGCGACCACGTTGGGCAGCGGCAGCACCTTGGGAGTCTGAACCTCCGGCGCCGGGGCCCAGATCAACTGCGGCGGGCGGGAATCGTCGTGCTTGCCCGCCACGATGTTTTGCGGGAATTTCCTGGCGGCCCGCGGCGGCCGCCGGTCGGCGGAGGACTGCGCAGGACGGATATCCGGCAGACGGTCGCTCAACTTGTACCAGATCAGCCGATCCTCGTGAGGCCGGATGGCCATGTCGTAAAGCGAGCGCGGCGGCGCAGGCATCACCGGACCGAGCGCCACCCATGCCAGCAGCGATCCGTGGACGCCCAATGAGACCGAGAAGGAGAAAGGCCGCCGCATCTCTCACAACCCCGCGGGCTTGCCGCCGAACCCGTTGGTTGGCGCGAGCGATTTCAGGCGCTCGATGGTCCGCTGGCGCGGGATGTATTCCGAGAGGTAGTGGTTCAACTGCTTCAGCCGCTCGTCTTCGGAGCGGGCGCGCAGCAGGCTGCTCAGAAAATCGAGATCGGGCAGGCCCCGCGCCAATTGGAAACTGAGCTGAGGGTCGGACATGTCGGGCTCGCCGAGTGCCTGGGAAACCGGCAGCGTCACCAGATCTTTGTAATACAGCAGCGCCTGGGCGCGCAGTTCAGGCGACGCGGCGGCGTCCTCGTCGTCGAAGAAACTGACTTCGGCCTGGAGGTAGTCCTTTTCCTGGTTGATCGTCACAATCTCAAATCGCCGGTGGCCGCGCGTCAAAATGTCCATGCGGCCGTCGGGATACATCTGGAGCAACTTCTCCACCTTGACCGTACAACCGGCGTTTCCGATGCCGTTTTCGTGGGCCAGCACGATTCCAAACTCGGATTGGTCGCGGATGGCGCCGCCCACCAATTCCTTGTAACGCTCTTCGAAAATATGCAGCGGCAGAGGCGAGCGCGGGAAGACCACCACGCGCAGAGGGAAAAGCGGGATGAGCCCCGGCGGCATGCTAATATTATGACGGTTCGGCGCCTGAAGCAGCAATGCTCCAATCGGTCATATGAAGATTGACGGCAAGGTCGCGATCGTCACTGGAGCGTCCGAAGGCATCGGCGCGGCGTGCGCCGCGGAGCTCGGGCGCGCGGGGGCCAGGCTATCGCTCGCCGCCCGCTCGCAGCCGGGCCTGGAACGCGCGGCGCCGCCGGGCGCGCTGATCACCGCGGGGGATCTCACGCTCGCCGAGACGCGCCGGCGCGTGGTGGAGCGCACCATGGAGCGCTTCGGCCGGATCGACATTCTGGTCAACAACGCGGGCCTGGGAAGCTACGTGCCCGCCTGGTGCGCTCCCATGGAGGACGCGCGCCGCCTGATGGAGCTGAATTTTTTTGCGCCGCTCGAAATGGTGCAACTGGTGGCGCCGCACATGCGCGCGCGCGGCAGCGGCACCATCGTCAACGTGAGCTCCATCGGCGGCAAGATGACGCTGCCGTGGGCCACGCTGTATAGCGCGTCGAAATATGCCCTGGGCTCGCTGACCGAAGGCCTGCGCATGGAGTTGAGGCGCGACGGAATCAAGACCATGCTGGTTTGCCCGGCATTCGTGAAGACCGGATTCCAGCAGCACGTGCTGGGTGGGGAGGCGCCGGCGGGCGTGATTCGCGGCCGCCGGTTTGCCATCACCGCCGAGGACTGCGCGGCGGCCATCCGGCGCGGCCTGGAGCGCGATGCCCGCACCGTTCTGCCGCCGCGGGCCGGCTGGCTCCTGGTGGCCCTGGCTCGGCTGTTCCCGGCGGCCATGGAAGCGCGCCTGGCGGAAATGAACGGTACCGCATGAACCTCAGGCTCAAACGAACTCCAGGGATCTACGTGGTGGGCTTCATGGCCTCCGGCAAATCCACGATCGGCCGTCTGCTGGCGCACCGGCTGGGGTGGAGCTTTTTCGATATCGACCATGAAATCGAACACGCCGAGAAGACCACCATCGCGGAGATCTTCGACACGCGCGGCGAGGCGGAATTCCGGCGCATCGAAGCGCAGATCCTCGAACAGCACGTGCGATGGATCGAGCGGGGCAGGCCGGCCGTGCTGGCGCTCGGCGGCGGCGCGTTTGCGGAGCCGCGCAACCGCGATCTGGTGCTGGCGCACGGCATCGCGGTATGGCTGGATTGCCCGTTTGGCGTGGTGGAGCGGCGCGTCACCGAGGCATCGCACCGGCCGCTGGCCCGCGACCCCGGGAAATTCGTCGCCCTCTACCAGGCGCGCCGCGAAGCCTACGCGCGGGCGGACGTACACATTCCGATCGAAAGCGATGACCCGGCGACGGCGGTGGAGGCCATCCTCGGTCACGCGATCCTCCTATGAGCGTCGCTCTTCTGCGCCGCCACGCGCTCTCCATTTTTCGTGCGGGCCTGGCGGCCGCCGATCCGGCGGAGGCCGTGACGCGTCATCTGAAGCGCCTCGACCTGGCGCGCTTCCGCGATATCTACGTGCTGGGTGC
>JBEKQS010000137.1:0-17730 GCA_049519475.1 Bryobacteraceae bacterium
CTCCAGCGGCTCGGCTTGAAACTGCCCAGCGCGCTGGAACCAGCGGCGATGTAGTGGAAACTCGCCCACGCCGCCGCTGAAACCAAAGACTTTATGCTTCAAACTGCGGAACCTGGGCTAGTTCTGATCCGCACCGGGATCTCGTCTTGCCATTATTTCGGCGGCTTGAACCACGACGTCGTTAGACGAATAGTCGGGCACGTAGGACTCGGGGGCGCTGGGCCGATGTAGCTTGCAGAGGTCTTCCTTGGTTCGAACCCACCCTCGGATCTGGTCCTCAGGCAATCCAACAGTCTGCTCGAAAGCCAGTTCTGCGCCGTCCGCAACCTCGCCGTCGATCAGAGTATCCAGGTCGGCTATGCCGCGAAAGCGATGTCGCACTTGGAGTCCCGCCGGGTTATCGTACGCCATTTCGCCTCGTTGTCCGAGAAGTACAGCCTTGCAGTACGCCTCTCCCGGCGAGCAGCCTGAAATTAAGAAGAGATTGCGGTGGACGACGTTTCTCGGATCGCCCTCGACTAGAATCTCCATAACGAGGGTCGCCAGATACCACTCCCGGCCTGGTAGGATCTTAGTCACTTGCTGGGGATCTGACATCTTCTTCATGGTAGCTCTGGCGATCCGGCAAGAAAACGGCCATTTCTGAAACTTGAAGGCGGTCCCGAAACCTACCGCATGCGCGAATCCCCGCCGGCCTATGGGCGGGCCTCGGCCGGGCGGTAAAACCGCCGCACGTGGATTTCCCTCTCGCGCTTGCGGATTTGCGCGATATCGTATGAGGCTTGCATCCGCATGAGCGTGTCCATCTTCACGCCGAAGGCTTTCTCGATGCGTAGCGCCATATCGCCGGACAGGTCGGCCTTGCCATTGAGCAAACTGGACAGGGCAGGGCGGGAAATCTGGAGCGCTGTAGCGGCTGCTGTCACGGACAGGCCAGCGGGTTCGATGATTTCGGTCCGGATGAAATCTCCGGGATGAGGCGGGTTCTTCATAGGCATTGGCTTTTGCTCCTGCTCTAGTGGTAATCCTCCAAATTCATATCGACAATTTCGCGCTCGGCGGCGTCAATGCGGAACGTCAGACGGCGATTCCGAGTGACGCTTAGGCTCCATGTTCCTGCACGGCCGCCGGTGAGCGTGTGTACCTTCCATGCTGTGAGCGCCCGCAGTTCCTCCGGGTCTTCCATGTTGTCGAGATAGGCGAGCATCTTCCGCAGTTTGTCCACGGTATCGGGCGGAACACCTTTCGCGGTGTCTTCCGTGTAGAGCCGCTTCAGTCCCTTATGGGCGATGTTCCGTATCCTCATCGGCAGACTGTAGCCTGTAGCTTAACACTTATCAAACGAGAAATTCAAGCGAAACCGGACAAGCACCGCTGCGCTAGATATACCGTGCCATCCGCCACCGGTCACGCCCATTTACCCGCGCAGTGTCTTATGATGACTGTTCAAGCGCGGGTGCGGCGGGAGAGGCCGCGGCATCCGCTGGGGAGGGTTTCCTTTGGGTTCAGGGATCGAAACGGTGCATTCGCCGGGGCAACCGCTGGTGTCTCCGCGCGATCTGGCCGGCATGGAAGATACCGGCTTTCTCACCTGCATGACGCTGGTGCTGCTGGGCAACTACGCGCAGACCGGTCATTTCGGCGGGCCGCTGGCCTATACGCCTTATAACGTGGCCTGCCACCTGGCGGGGCCCGATCTGGGCGGCTTGCGCTACGACTATCGCCGGCCCAAGCATCCTTACAGCGATAAATTCCTGATGGCCGCCGGACACAGCGTTCCCACGTGTTACGCGCTCTGGATGATCCTCGGCCAGGCGCTTGAGCGCCGCTACAAGTCGACCGGCGACCGCCGTTACTACGTGGACCCGCACGTCGCCATGCTGCCCGTCGACGCACTCGGTTTCCGCCGCGGTGCCGGCGCGCTGGCCACCTTGTTACAGGAGTGCGGCCTGGCCGACCATCCGCTTTTCGGGCAAGCCAAAGGCCGCGGCATCCGCGCTCTTTCCGGCCATTCTGAAGCCACCGACCTCACCAACGACGTGAACGGCGGCCCCTCCGGCGTCGGCATCGCCAGCGCCGCCGGCAAAGCGGCTTTCTGGGACTTCGTGGGCGCGCACAGCCTCAGCTCACCCAAAGTGATCGCGCTCGAAGGCGAATTTGCCCTCACCGAAGGCCATGCCCAGGAGTTCAAGACGCAGGCCCTGGCGGTGCAGGCCGGCAAACGGCTGCGCGTGCTGCTCTCCGATAACAACGCGGGCATCGACGACAGCCTGCTGGGCGGCGTGATCGCCTCGAAGTACGATCAATACCGCTTGATCGATCAGTGGACGTCCTACGGCTGGAACGTGCTGCCGGTCGCGCGCGGCAATCACTACCCGGACATCCTGGCGGTCTTCAAGACGATGGAGGATTGGGACGCAGCCGACCGGCGTCCCATGGTGATGATCGGCAAAACCACCAAGGGTTACTGGCCGGGAGCGGTGGATGGAAAAATCCCGGGCTTCGGCGACCAGTTGGTGGGCTACAAGAGCCACCCCTACGCCATGAAGATGAACTCGGAATACTTCGTGGCGCTGGCCCGCACCTTCGAGAAGCGCTATGGCGTCGAGTTTGAGGGCATCGACAAGGGGCCGGTGACCGATCCGCGCGAGCGCCTCATCCAGTTCAAGACGAATATCGACGTGGTGATGTCGGTGCTCGATCGCAGCGGCCTCGGCGATTGGCTGGCCGACCGGTTGGTGGCGATTGGCGACATGGTCAAGGACGACCTCCCGCTGCGCATCGACGTGCGCCACGATCCGTTCCTGGACGAGCGGCTGCGGCCGGCCGCGTTGCCCGTGGAGCCGCAAAAACTCACCGTGACGAACGAGATTTCCGGCGCCACCCGGCAAGTGGAGATCACGCTCTTCCGCAAAGCCGGCGAGATGGCCGGCGCGCGGCGCGGCGTTTCGGAAATCATCAAGTGGATGAACTACGTCACCGGCAACCGGTTCTTCACGGTGGCGGCCGATCTTTCCGAATCCATCAACGTGGAACACGGCAGCCTGTGGGGCCACTACTCGCCGGTGACCAATCCGCTGGGCACGCGGCTCAAAGCGCCCATCCAGGAAGCCGGCAACGTCTCGACGGCCATCGGGCTGATCAGCCAGAGCGCCTCGCTGGACCCGGCGCGCTTCGCCGGAGTCTGGGCCCTCAGCGGCACCTACGGCGCCTTCACGCCGCTGATGTATACGCCGGCGCGCGTCTGGAGCCAGCAGAACCAGGACAGCCGCTTCCGCGTGGGCGTGCTGCATATTCTGACCGCTCACTCGGGACCCGAAACGGCCGCCGATGCGCGCACGCATTTCGGCATCTTCGCGCCGCAGTGCTGGAAGCTGTTCCCGCGCGGGCAAGTGATCAACCTGAGCTTCTGGGATTACAACGACGTGGCGCCCGGCTACTTCGCCGCCGCCGAGATCGCCGCGCGCGATCCCAAAGTGGGCATCATCACCATTGAAGTGGCGCGCCCCGATTTCCTGGTGGCCGATCGCTCGCGTTTCGCCGACACCGATCTGAAGGCGGCCCGCAAGGGTTTCTACGTGATCCGCGATTTCGCGCCGGGCCAGCCTCGCCACGGTTACGTGGTCGCGCAGGGTTCGAGCTCCACGGTCAACATGGTGCATGAGTTGCCGAAGCTGGAACAGGCCGGCATCAACGTCAAGGCGATCGCCGCCGTCAGCGAGGAGTTGTTCGACCGCCAGCCCGAAGAGTACCGCCGCGCGGTGCTGCCGCCCGAGGCCGCTTACGATCTGATGGTGATTTCGACCGGCACGCGCCGCGTGTGGCCCTTGCGCGGAGTGGGGCCGCTGACCGACGAGTATTCGCTGACGTCGGACTGGGACAACCAGTGGCTGACCGGCGGTCTGGAGCCCGAGGTGATCGCCGAAGCGCATCTCGACCCCGCTTCGATTTTCAAAGGGATCGAACGGTTCGCTCGGGATCGCGCGGTGCGGCTAGAACACCAGCGGGGCATGTTGGGGGAACTGGGCAGCTGAGCGGCATTTCATCGGCAGCCCCGCTGTCTGCTGGCCGGCCACTTTCCGACAAGCCTGTCTTTTGTCGACCATGGGGATACGCACTGGTGGTGACCAGCGCAAGGCTCGTGTCACCATGGAACGATGACGTGCATTTTAGAACCAGGGAATAAGCGGTTGCCGGAGACTCTGGAGATCGCCGCCGTCGCCATACAGCTCTCCGTCGGACGGAGATTTCGATGGAAAACTCAGCTCATGTACCTGCTGGGGTACGCCTATCACATGGAGTGGTGGAGGATTTCTGAAAAGCCCTCCCCCGGAGCCGTCAGCCTCGGTTCCATCTACGAGGTCGAGGCCACTACAGAACCGGATGCTACCGAAGATCAGGAGCGCCTGATGCCAGGGTTCCACCGTCCGGCTAAATCAAACTCCGTCATGGCGTCAGCGCCCGGGTTTTCCAGACCGTGCGGAATCCCTCCGGCAGCTCCAGTTCGAGGCCTTTGAAGAAGAATGTCGCAACTCCGGGCATGTTGGTGACGGAGAGGCTCTCGCGGGTTTGGCCGGTGGCTGACCAACCCGGGGTTTGGCCGATCACCGGCCATTCGCTCCTCGTGGTCGCATTCCTGATGACCAATTGATTCGCCTCCAATCCCGGCAGGAGGTCGATCGACACCAGATTGGCGTAGAAAAGGTGCCGGATTCCTTGAATCTCCACTTCCGTAAACTCCAGCCCGACGACGAAATAAGGAAACGGGTCAGTATAGCGTTCCATGCGCCGGATGCGCCCCCGTACCGGGGAGCCCGAGGGAATCAGCGTAGCGCGTTTCGCCGTCACATTGCCCGCGACCTCGCCATCGATCAGCGTCCCCACCGCCATATCGCCCGTGATCCGGCCGCGCAGCTTCACCGCGACTTGCATGCCGCCGGGCAGAGTGCGCAGAGTGTCGTCGAGCGCGATGGCTCCGAAGCGGGGAGGCTGACTGGGCGAACCGGGCTCAGTATAGTCGATGGTGCTCTCCGCTTGAAACACGCGGCAGTGCGTGAACTCGACCCGGTTGTGGCTGATCTCGCCGGAGGACTTCACGAAGCGGAAATCGGCCGCCTGGGGCAGAAGCAGATCCACGTCGTTCGCCAGTCGCGTGCGCGCATAGTCGATGCGGGTGACGAGTTCGGAGAGCGGCAGGGTTGAGGGGATATCGTCCGCGTTCAACTCCAGCCGGAGGACATCGAGGGTCTCCGGGTCAATCCAATAAGAGCCGCGGAGCCCCACCGTGCCCGATCCCTCCGGCATATGGATGGTCTGCCCGCTCCACATGGGCGCCAGCCCATAGTCGTAGCGCGCCAAGCGCCTCCCGCCGATATCCTCGTCTCCCACATAACGGTTGGAAGCGGCGCCGCCCAGCAGGATCGTTTCCAGGTACGGCCCGAAGAGCCCGTCGCCGAGCGCGCCGCTGGCGACATAGCTGATGGGGTGCTGCTCCGAGAAGTTTCGGCCACCGGGAGACGCGTACGATTCCTTGTGCCCGTTGGTTACCACCTCGAGTCGGATCGTGTCCAGCGCACCAATCTTGCGGCCGGGCAGCTGCTGCTCGCGCTCGACTGTCTCGAGGCAACTGACGTTGGTTATGCGTTGCAGTTCCTCTCGCATGTGGCTCTTGGCCCGAGCCAGAAGCAGCACGCCGGGCGGCAGATCCTGCGCGGCCAAGGCCGCGGCGAAAATCAAGGCGGCGAGTCTGCAAGCGGCCCCGTTCATGGCTTCGTCAGCTTACCTCATGATAACGCCCATCGCAGTTTGGCCGCCCCGCAAGAGGCTCCGTTAGCAGGTTGCGGCAGAAGTCGTAGCATGAGAATCCGTTCGACGATGTAAGATCGCGGAATTGTCGCAGTAGGCCGGGCATGCCAACGCCTGTCGAGGCATAACCGAACCCGGGGATGTAACTTGAAACCGGCACGAGCCTGTTGCGTACCGTAAATGGACAGTAGAGAGGGGCGTTCGGCACGCGGCGATGGTTTTCCGGCAACTTCAGGATGGGAGTCTCCCTGAGGTCCCACTTGGAGAAAAGTGGGCTTACCGGAGAAGTGGCGCCAAACTGGGATGCCTACCCCGGCAGCCTACGATTGAAAATACCGCACGGCTTCACTGGCGCCGTGTTCCCAGGCTTCGATCAGGCGGTCCCATTGGCGATTGGCCTCCTCGTCGATCTGGCGGCGAGCCGGATCGGCGTCGAACCACGCCAGCGTCCGCCGGATGCCCTGCCCGAACGGCACGGTGGCGCAATAGCCGGGAACGAACCGCTTGATCTTGCTGTTATCGAAGACCACGCTGACGCTCTTGTCGCCCGTCAGTCCGCCCAGCGCGTCAGGCAGGCACGCGGCGATGAAATCCGACGGCATGTGCACCAGTTGCGGCTCCACGCCCGCCGCCTGGCCGGCGATGCGGTAAAACTGGTCCCAGCACATCACTTCATCGCTGGTGATATGAAACGCGTGGCCGATCGATTGTTCGAGACCCAGCAACCCTATCAGCCCCTTGGCAAAATCGCTGTTGTGGGTGATGACCCAGAGGGATGAGCCGTCGCCCGGCACGATGACCTTTTTCCCGCGCCGCATGCGGTCGATCACCGTGTACGACTTGGCCCAACTGTTGATCGCCAGCGCGATCTGCGTTTCCCCGTAGGTGTGCGATGGACGGACGATGGTGATCGGAAAGCCCTCTTCGCGGTACGCCCGCATCAAGCGCTCCTCGCAGGCGATCTTGTTGCGGGAATACTCCCAATAGGGATTGGCCAGCGGCGTCGATTCGGTGATCAGATAATGCGTGGCGGGTTTCTGGTAGGCGCTGGCCGAACTGATGAAAATGAACTGCCGGGTGCGGCCGCGGAACAACTGGAGATCGCGCTCGATGTGCGCGGGCGTGAAGGCGATCCAATCCACCACGGCGTCGAAGCGGGCGTCGCCGAGCGCGCGAGCTGCGCCGGCCGGATCGTCGAGGTCGGCGGTCAGGCTGTTTACTCCGGCCGGCAGATTCGCCCCGCGGAGCCCGCGGGTCATGAGCGTAAGATCGATGCCGCGCTCGGCGGCCAGACGCGTGGAAGCGGTGCTGATGATTCCCGTGCCGCCCAGGAAAAGAACTCGCATGTAGAGTTTGTAGCAGATTGCGCCGCCCGGCGGCGCAATCCCTGCTTCCCGGGGCCGCGAGGCCTGATTACGTCTCCTGGCAGGCCGCCCAGATCGCGCGGACCTGGTCCAGTTCGTCCGAGCTGAAGAGATTCACCGAGCGGAAGAGCCGTTCCAGCCTCTTCCGGTGGTGAGTGCCTTCAAAAACCATCACGAAGCCCATCATGTAGATAATCGATGCTAATGCGCAGTAGTGTTGCATAGTCTATGTTCTCCCCGCGGGATGTCCCGCCTCAACCCATAACCCTTCCTTCCTCCTAAGCGATCGGCAACCGCGCGGCCACGAGACGCGGTTGGACTTCCCCAACCGGCTCGACCGCCCGCCTTTCCATCAATAGAGAGCGCAGCCCACGTACCGCACGACGGCCGTAGCTCTGTCCGTTCGGCGCAGCGGGCTGCTGCCCGGCAGTCAGGTTCCTCAACCCGAACAAGGCCAGCTCGAAGCGGTCCTTGACGCCCGCCTTTTCAAACAGCCGCGAAAGATACACCTTGACCGTGCCTTCCGAGACCATCAGAGTAGCGGCGATTTCCTTGTTCTTCAGGCCTTGCGACAGCAGGCTGACCAACTGGCCTTCGCGGTTCGTAAGAACCACCCGGCGCGCGCTCAGGAAGCTGTCCGTCAGGGCCTTCTCAAACCACAACTCGCCCGCATGAACTCTTTGCAGGCACTTCACCTGCAGTTCGGCCGGCAGTTGCTTGCGCAGAATGCCGCGAATCCCCAGCCCCATAGCCTGAAACGCCAACTCCGTGGAAATGGCCGTCACCCACAATAACGATGCTGGTTTCCGGCGCCGACTGCTTCAGGTCGCTCAAGACCGCGAAGGTCACCTCGGGGCTCAGATCCAACAGGAGAACTTCGGGTTTGCTGCGGGCTAATTGTTCCTGTAGCCCGGCTATGCTCCCACACGACGAGAGCAAGTCGAAACCTTGCACTTGGCGAAGCACCGACTCCAGCCCCCTGGCCAGGATGGGTTCGCCGCTACATAAGAGAATCCGGGGCACGCTCACCTCCCGCAACGATCCGCGTCATCGGGCGCGCGTTGTTGTTGCGTGATCGTATTGTCCAGCGAAATGGCAGATTCGTACCAGTGCCACTGGTACCAGCGGCGTAATGTCTAAGACATTCGATGTAAACGAAAGTTAGAAATCGGCGTGTTCACTTAGGGCGAACGCGCACCACCGCAACTCGCCGCCGTGGCTATTTCGCCGGATCAGCCGGTTTCGTAAACTTGGCGTCATCCACCGGGACGTTGTCCTGCACCTCTTTGATCTGGATGGTGAAGCGCCCGTTGGGCCGCGCCAGCGTCCAGCGCAGCGGAACCTTTACGCCATCGAACTCCCCGTAATCGGCGTAGTCGATTTGAACCGGCATCCGGCCCATGGAGTTGGTAGTAGAGCGAACCATGCGGAGCAGCAGCCCCGACTGCTTGTCGAAATCCAACCGCACCGCGATGCCGCCGGGCCTGGTCCCTTGCAGCACGTCGCAATCCACGCCGTTGACCTGTTCGGGGCGGCCGCGTCGCAGTTGCGGGAAAAGTTCTTTCAACCGCAGAGCCAGGGAGAATTCGGCGTCCAGCGCGGCGCTACCGGCCTCGGCTTCGGACATTTGGCGCGCCGCGCCGCCCGTGCTGCCGGTCCAGCCCACGGTTCCATCGAAGGCCGTCATGCTCTCGCGTCCGCCCATGTGCGAGACGGAGACGCGCTTGTTGGGAGCCTTGGTATACAGTTCGATGGGCGATTCCGTGCCGCCGGCCAGAATGGAGCCTTTCATGATCCGGCTGCTGATCTTCCGGATGGCGTCGGCGCCGCCCACGGCCGTGAGATACTTGTCGGCGATCTGGTCCGGCGTGGCGGCTGCCGCGCCGGCCGGCGGAGCGGTAGGCGCCACCGGCCGCGCCGGCGTATCCGATTCCTGAACCGGCGGCATGCTCACCGGGTTGGTCGACCCGCGGTGGCAGGAGAAGCACGTGACCCGGAGCTGGCCGCGGAAGCTGTCCTTGTTGATCCCCAAGGTCATGCCGATCATCTCGCGCGCGGTCTTCTTGGCCGGCTTGTCGTCCGCCTCAGGCTTACCTTGCACATGACAGAATTCGCACTCCACTCCCAGCGACGCCGCAATGAACTGCATGGACGCCCCCAACTGGTCGGCGGGCGTTCCCTTCAGCGCGATGATGTTCTTGTATACCTGCTCCGCGGTCTTGACGTCGGCCGCCTGGCCGCGCGCGGGCGGCGTGGTGTAGGCTACCGTCGCAATGCTCGCGGCAGCCAAAAGAATCATACTGGAAAACCGGCGTATAGCGGTGCGGCGGGCGGTCTGAGTGCGCATTCGGATATCCCCTCGTCCTATGAATTGTACCCGATTCAAAAGGGAATCGGCCGGCTTGGCCCCTTTCGCCAGCCCCACGTCAGGCAAGAAGCGCGCTGGATTGGGGCATATGACCCATTACGAGGCTGCCGGACGCCGCCCAAGCTACTGAAAAATATAGGCGATTCTTTGGTAGAAGAGGTGCTACTGATAACTGTTTCGAGGCGCAAACTATGTTTCGATTTGATCAATTGATCCGCCGTGACATGATCATCCGCGATGTCAAGCAACGTCACCCGGAAACCGTTCCGGTATTTGAGGAATTCCGTTTCCGATCGCCGTGCGACGACTGCGATATCGAAACCGTGGCGCGCAAGAACGGACTCAATGTTCTGGACGTGATAGAGGCCCTCAATCAAGCCGCGTTCCCGTCAAAGGCAGGCACCGAAAATGCAAGCAACTAAACCTCCGCGTAAGAAAATGAAGCGCCACGGCAACCAGCCGTTGGACGTGTTCTTCTCTCCCAAGACAGTCGCCGTGATCGGCGCCACCGAAACCCCCGGCAGCGTCGGACGCACGCTTCTCTGGAACCTGGTGACCAGCCCGTTCGGCGGAACAGTCTACCCGGTGAACCCCAAGCGGCCCAGCGTTTTGGGGATCAAGGCCTACCCCTCGATTGCGGAGGTTCCGGAGGAGGTGGATCTCGCGGTGATCGTCACGCCGCCGCCCAGCATTCCGGGAATCATCAAGGATTGCGGGGAGCATGGCGTTCGCGGCGCGGTGGTGATTTCGGCCGGCTTCAAGGAGATCGGGCCGGAAGGCGCGGCCCTGGAACAGAAACTGCTGGTGGAAGCCCAGGCCGCCGACATCCGCGTGATCGGGCCGAACTGCCTGGGCGTGATGAGCCCGCTCACCGGCCTCAATGCCACCTTCGCCACCACCATCGCGCGCCCCGGATCGGTTGGATTCATCAGCCAGAGCGGCGCGCTGTGTACGGCTGTGCTGGACTGGAGCCTCAAGGAAATGGTGGGCTTCAGCGCATTCGTCTCGGTCGGCTCCATGGTGGACGTCGGCTGGGGCGACCTCATCTATCACCTGGGTAACGATCCCAAGACGCGTTCCATCGTCATTTACATGGAATCCATCGGGAACGCACGGTCGTTCCTTTCGGCGGCCCGGGAAGTGGCGCTGAACAAGCCCATCATCGTCATCAAGCCGGGCCGCTCGGCGGCCGCCGCCAAGGCCGCGGCGTCCCACACGGGTGCGTTGACCGGCAGCGATGAAGTGCTGGATGCCGCTTTCCGGCGCAGCGGCGTGCTGCGCGTCAACACTATCGCCGACCTGTTCTACATGGCGGAAGTGCTCTCCAAGCAACCCCGCCCGCGCGGGCCGCGCCTCACCATCGTGACCAACGCCGGCGGCCCCGGCGTGCTGGCCACCGACGCTCTCATCATGGGCGGCGGAGAACTGGCCGAGCTGTCTCCCGCCGCAATGGAAGCCTACAATGCCGTGCTGCCGGCCACCTGGAGCCACAACAACCCGGTGGACATCATCGGAGACGCCTCTCCGGAACGGTACGCCAAGGCGCTTCAGATCGCCGCCAACGATCCCAACAGCGACGGCATGCTGGTCATCCTCACCCCGCAAGCCATGACCGATCCCACCAAGATCGCCGAACAACTCAAACCGCTGGCCAAGCAGGAAGGCAAGCCGGTGCTGGCGAGTTGGATGGGCGGCGTGGATGTGGCCGCGGGCGAGGAGATCCTGAACCGCGCCAACATCCCCACCTTCCCCTACCCCGATACCGCCGCGCGCGCCTTCAATTACATGTGGAAGTACAGCTACAACCTCAAGTCGCTGTACGAAACGCCCGACATGCCGCAGGACTCGGCGGATTGGACCCCCGACCGCAAGCTGGTGGACGACAGCGTGAGCAAGTCGCGCGCCGCGGGTCGAACCATCCTCACCGAGTTTGAATCCAAACAGGTGCTGGGCGCTTACGGCATCCCGGTCGCCCAGACCATTGTCTCGACCGACGCCGAAGCGGCCGTGAAGGCCGCCGACAAGATCGGCTACCCGGTGGTGCTGAAGCTCTACTCCGAAACCATCACTCATAAGACCGATGTCGGCGGCGTGCAGTTGAACCTGGGCAGCGCCGAAGCGGTGAAGAGAGCTTTTGGCGCGATTCAGACGTCGGTCGGCGAAAGGGCCGGCGCCGGGCACTTCCAGGGCGTCACCGTCCAACCCATGATCAAGTTCAAGGACGCCTACGAGCTGATCGTCGGCGCCACCCTGGATCCGCAGTTCGGGCCGGTGCTGCTTTTCGGTACCGGTGGACAACTGGTGGAAGTCTTCAAGGACCGCGCCCTGGCGTTGCCGCCCTTAAACACCACGCTGGCGCGCCGCATGATGGAGCAGACCAAAATCTACAAGGCCCTGAAAGGTGTGCGCGGCCGCAAGCCGGTGGACCTGCTGGCGTTGGAAGTGCTGCTGGTGCGGTTCAGCGCACTGGTGGCCGAGAAACGCTGGATCAAGGAAATCGACATTAACCCGCTGCTGGCTTCCCCGGACGGTTTGATCGCGCTGGACGCGCGCGTGGTGGTGCACGGGCCCGAGGTCGAGCTCGACCAGATCCCCAAGACGGCCATTCGCGCCTATCCGGCCCGCTACATCTCGCCCTGGACCATGAAGGACGGCACCCAGGTCACCATCCGGCCCATTCGGCCCGAGGATGAGCCGGCTTTGGTGCGGTTCCACGAAACGCTTTCCGAGCGTAGCGTGTACCTGCGTTATTTCCACCTCATCAATCTGGAGCAGCGCACCACGCACGAGCGCCTGACGCGCATCTGCTTCATCGACTACGACCGCGAAATGGCGTTGGTGGCCGTGCGCCGCAATCCGCAAACCGGGGAGAGCGACGTCCTCGGCGTGAGCCGGCTGGTGAAGATCCACGGGACGCGCGAAGCCGAGGTGGCCGTGCTGATCAGCGACCAATGGCAGGGCCGCGGTTTAGGCAAAGAACTGCTCGGCCGGCTGATCCCCATAGGCGCCGCGGAGAAGCTCTCCAAACTGACCGCCGGGATTCTGCCCGACAACCGGGGCGTGCTTCGTGTCTGTGAGAAACTCGGTTTTGTGATGAAGTACTCGGCCGAGGACGAAATGATGAAGGCCGAATACACGCTATAGCGCGCCAAGATCAGAGGCATTGTATTGCAAGTTGTCTGAATCTTCTGCCACTGCGAAGATTTCATTTCGTTCGTGGCGCACGCACTTACTCCCGCCGGGGAAAACCTGGAGGCGACGTCACATCCAACGCGTTATGGCGCTAGACGTCCTTATTCTCAGGATCAATGCAGTTGCAAGCCTCCGCACTGTCCAAGGTCTTCTCATGACGTAAACAACTGTGCCATATAATGGGCCATCCAGGAGGTCCGGTGATTTGTGCGCTATATCAACATTCTGCCCAAGTTTGCTGATCCACACCCCTCGCCACGATAACCTCGCGGCGTGAGTCGGGACACCGTGCCGATCTGCGTATAGCGCTATCTTTTCGAAACGCCACTCATGATGAGTGCCGACACACAGCTCGTATTCCAGCCTTCGGAATGCCTCTATGAAATTATCGATTGTTAAGTCTGGTGGCAGGTCCGGAGGCCAATAGCCCTCCGGTGCGCTTCCAGGCCACCACCAACGATGACACTCACTCATGGCCCAAGCGATGCAATTATATTGGGAAGTCGGACAACTCTTCTGTTTATATTGGTTCCCTAGATTCGGAAAGTCGGTTGCGAACTTCTTGGCGTAGCTGGGGTACATTTTATAGATAGCCCTGACGTTGTCCCCATGTTATCCAATCTTCTCTAACTTTTGCCGGGTTACCGATATGCTTAGAGGCAACGGGGTTCTCTCCGGTGATAGCGTTGAGCGCCGTCGCCCAGTAGCCACCAGCGTTCTGTAAATCTCTCAGTATTAAGCGGACCACTGGTTCTCCACGCTTACCAAGATCAATAATGCTTTGGTAAGACCGATTCGATACAATTTGTGTCAAGGAAGAAACATTCTCAATAGCTTCCCTCCATTCGGCAACGAGCCGGGCGAATCGTGTCTCTAGTAATTCCCCGACCGCATCAGACCGCACACTAACTGCAACAGGAATCTGCCTGTGGCTCCGCCTGCCGGACTTTGCCGCAGGTTTAGGATACTCGATGAAGTCTTTTCCCAGTCTGGATGGCCGGACGAGCCATTGCAAAATAGGATCATTGCCACGCGGACGCCGTAGCCATTGATTGGCCCCGCGATAGTGGGTCGGAGCACAGCGCGGAGAGGTCTCAAGATCATACATGATAGTTGCTCACGCTTACTCGGTAGTGATAACCGCAATGCCCGCTGCCTTGAGAGCTGCTGTAAGGCTCTTGCTTTTTAGTTCCGCTCGATCCAGCAGGTCTCTAAAATCTTTCAGGTCGCCATCGTCGAGATGAGCGCCGCCTGTGGAGGGATCGAAGCGTCTGGTCCGTATATAGGCCTTGCATCAGTCAAAATGCGTCCAGCACAAAAAATGTAAGCACACTCGCTTTTCAGAGAAAGGGCCTTGGATGCGACACCAAATGAGTCGATTTTGAGGAGCCCTATTAATCGATCCATGAAACGATTGCGGTCCGCGTCTCCATCGAATTTCAGATCTTTCCGCGGGCTCTCGTCCATTGCCTTGCAGATCTCTTCGACAAAGCTCTCCACTGATTCGTCGGCGGAGTCCAACGCCATGTACAGGGAGACAATCGCAGCCACCATCCGTTCGACCTCGTGCCTGGGAATTAATGTCAGGGATGATGAGACGGCGGCGACAACGGCATCCGTCCTGAGTGAAGGTGCGACGGCTGAGAGTGCAGATGAAAACTCTAGCATGACGTCTTCAGGCTGCTTCCGGATCGAAGCAATACCGTCAGCGTAGGCGTCCGGGATTTTGAATTTGGACATCATGATTGCGTGGGTTATAGCACAGGGCGGTACTTGGTGTCAAACGGCTGGAAGTGCCCGGCGTCGACTCGATGAGCACGCACACATCCATCATTGTTGCACGATTTGAGCGGATTCGGCTCGACTGAGCTTTTGCGTGCCGCGTCGACACTCGTGTCGACGCTTGGCGTTATCCCGCATTAGTTGCGGCTCGGCAGCACTGTATTGTGCCCCTTTGAATTCTTCTCCCCCTGCGAAGATTTCTCCGCGTCCTCCGCTTCCTTCGCAGGCAGGCGCAAGTGCTGCTTCCTGCTCACTCCCTGTTTTGGCTTTTGTTCTTTGCCTTTCTCCGCGCCTCGGCGCCTCCGCGTTGAAGTCTTCTCTTCGGTCGTTTGGTTGCGGCTCCGCCGCTCTGCGGGGCGGCCAATCCTGGGCGCAGCCGGCTTTAGTTAGCCGGCTTCTTTCTCTGGCAGGCGGTGCCGCCTGCCCGGCTACTCCCGGCCGGCGTACAACTCCGCGATATCTTCCTTGAAGTTTTCGAGCGCCTGCACGCGCCGCAGTTTCATGGTGGCGGTGAGTTCGCCGGCTTCGATGGAGAAATCGCGCGCCAGCACGCGGTACTTGCGCACCTGCTCGAAAGGCGCAAGCTGGTTGTTGACGTGCTTCACCGCCTTGCGGATTTCCGCCACCACGGGGGGCGCAGCGGCCAGTTCGGCGGTTGTGCCGCCCTTCCATTCGTCCATTCCCTTGAGCGCCTGGGCAACCGCCGGGTTGAAAGTGATCAGCGCGGTTAGGTAAGGCAGCCGGTCGCCGATCAGCAGCACCTGGCTGACAATCGGTTCCATCTTGAACAGGCTCTCCACCCGCGAAGGGTAGATCTTCTTGCCGGTGGAGGAAACAATCAGCTCTTTCTTGCGCCCGGTGATGAAGAGGTAGCCGTCGTCGTCGGCGTGGCCCACGTCGCCGGTATAGAGCCAACCGTCGCGCAGCACTTCGGCGGTGGTGGCGGCGTCGTTCCAGTAGCCGGAAAACAGGCAGGGGCTCTTGAGCAGGAGTTCGCCGTCTTCGGAGAAGCGCACCTGGACGCCGGGGAGCGCCTTGCCGATGCTGCCGGGTTTGGGGCGGTCCAGCGGGTTCATCGTCGCCACCCCGCCTTCGGTCAATCCGTAGCCCTCCACCAGCGGCATGCCGATGGCTTCATAGAAATCGGCCAGGTCTTTGCTGAGCGGCGCGGCGCCGGATGCCGCCACGCGGAGGCGGCCGCCGAACCGGCCGCGAATCTTCTGGAACATCAGCCGGTCGGCGGCCCGCAGCGGGATGCGGATTCGCCACGGCACGCATTTGCCCTTGTGCCGGTAGCGGGCCGCGGCCAGGCCAAGCCCCAGCGCGGCGTAGAAGGCCTTGCGCGCCAGCGCCGGACGCTTGCGCAGCTCCGTGCACACGGTGGAATAGATGCGCTCCCACATGCGCGGCGGCGCCAGCAGCAGCGTGGGCCGCACCGTGCGAATCTCCTGGGGCAATTGCAACAGGCTCTCGGAGAACGTCACCGGCATGCCAGCGGGAATCGGCAGGAATTCCACCACCACGCGCTGCGCGATGTGCGCCGAAGGCAGGAAAGCCACCGTGGAATCTTCCGGCCCCAGCGGCAGCACCGCCGGCCCCATGGCGATGTTGGCGCAGATCGCCTGGTGGGTGACCAGCGCCATCTTGGGTTCTCCGGTCGCGCCGGAAGTGAGATACAGGATGGCGGCGTCGGCGGGTTCGGCGTCGGCCGGCTGGTCCCCGCGCTCGAGCGCCGCGCGGCCCATGGCGCGCAGTTCTTCCAGCGTAAGCGCTCCTTCGGCTTGGCCGGTAAGCAGAATCCAGTGGCCCACGCGCGCCGGGCGCAGCGTCTCGAAGACCTTGGGATTCTCCACGAAAGCGGCGCGCGCCCCGGCGGCTTCCAGGTTGTGCAGCAGGTCTTTGAGAGGATAGCTGGGATAGAGCGCGGCGGCGATCGAGCCGTTCGACATGATGCCCAGGTCGGCCAGGTAAAACTCCAGGCGCGTTTCCGAGTTCAGCGCCACTACGTCTCGCTTGCCTATGCCGAGCGAGCGCAGGCCAAGCGAGATCTCCCGGACCGCTTCTAAATACTGGTTCCAGGAGAGCGTGAGGTAACGGCCGCCGGCGGGCTGGCGCAACGCGGGGCGATCGCCATAACGGCGCGCGGCTTCTTCGAGAACCTGGTACAGGGTGCGAGACGGCACTCCCAGCAATTTAACACGAGTGGCCTATACGAAATGCGTCGATTACGGAATTCCGGATTAACCGCGGAGGCGCGGAGGCGCGGAGAAAACGCATGAGAAACAAGAATCTCGATTGAGAGTTCCGCGGCCCCGATTCCTCAGTCTTCTCTGCGTCTCCGCGTCTCCGCGTCTCTGCGGTTAATCTTTCCTTTCGGCTCACGGAATGGTTACGGGCTATACACTGACCACCGGGCAAGGCGATTCCCGGATAATGGCGTATGCGTTGGTGCGCAGGCGACCGAACACACCGGCGGCCGAACCGCGGCCGATCACCAGCACATCGGCCTCGAGACGTTTTGCGGCGGCGCAGATCTGGTGGGAGGCTTCGCCGGATTCGACGTCCAGTTCGGCCTTCGAGGCGCCCACCTGGCTGCGCAGGCTGTTCAGGGCGTCTCCGGCGGATGAGCGGAGTTGCGGGTCGCAGGCGGTGACGTGGAACAGCGTGAGGCGCGCGTCGAACTCCCCGGAGAAGTGCGTCGCCCAGGCGAGGGTTTTGGCGCTTTGCGGCCCCAGATCGACGGCGCACATCACGTGGTGGAAGGGCGCAGCCACCACGGCGGGAGTCTCGGAGAGGTGCGTGCCGGTCCACACCGGGCAATCGGCGTCGTGCAAAACCTTGGCCGTGTTGGAACCCAGAATATAGCGGCGGAACGGACCATATCCGTGGGTGGGCATGATGATGAGGCCGGTCTGCTCGCGGTGGGCATACTCGACAATGGTGGTGGCGGGGTCGCCTTCCAGCAGGACGCGGCGGACTTTGAGACCATCGAGCTCCGGAGCCATAAAGGTGTCGAGTTCCAGGGTGGCCTGCTGGGCACGGTCGCGGCACAGTTCGGCCAGCATGGACCCGCCGACATCCACGGCGCCGAACTCGTATTGCGGCGGCACCAGCACATGCAGCAAAGTGAGCTCGGAGCCAAAGCGGCAAGCCAGCGAGTGGGCACAATGGACGGCGCCGGCAGAGCGTTCGGAAAAGTCCACCGGTAAAAGAACGCGG
>JBEKQS010000138.1:0-13906 GCA_049519475.1 Bryobacteraceae bacterium
CCGCCCGCCGCAGTCTTGGCCCGGAACGGCATCCGCGGGGCGTCCGGTATCCCGTATATGTCGTGGCGGATCGGGAAGATGCTGGAGTCGTACCGGAATCCCAGTTCCGCCAGCACATCCAGGGCCCACAAGGAACGCCGCGTGATCGAGTAACTGGGAGCGCGATAACCGAACACCGCAACGCCCGCCGCCTGTTCGATGATCTCCTTCGCCTGCTTGGTGTCTGCTCGAAACTCGGCCGGACTCAGCGAATAGATGAGGCGATGCCAGTAGGAATGGCAGGCGGGCTCATGGCCTCCGGCTACAATCTCGCGCACCAACCCCGGAAACCGCTCCGCCACCCAACCCAGGATGAAAAAAGTGGCGTGCGTTTTCTTCTCCGCCAGCAGGTCCAGCAGCCGCCGCGTGTTGGCTTCGACGCGGCAGGGATAAGTGTCCCAATGGGAACGATCGACCACGCCGGCGAATGCCTCAACGTGAAAATAGTCCTCCACGTCGATGGAGAGAATGTTGTCTGACATTACGGTACCCTGAGCCAGCTTAAGCATAACCGTTTCCCGGCTCCCGAGGCAAGCTCGCAGGTACCATGATACTACTGGTGACGCGCCTGCTCAGCGTATCGGTGATGGGACAAAAGTGACCCGCCCGATTTCGGGTGGACCTGCACCTGCTTTGCACGGGTAGCGGAGCGCGGCGCGAAGCGCTGGTCCCAGAGTGCCTCAAGCCGCCGCCTATTCCCTTGGAAATGGGTTGACGGGGTGTTCCGGGTTGCAGCATAATGGGGGTCCGAAGTACGAAATGATACGCAGTCGGCTATACTGGTCGTGTATCGTATGAAGCTGCGATGAAAAGATTCCTGCTGCCAGCCATAGTCGCGGGCCTGTTGGTGAACGGACACTTTGCCGCCGGCCAGGCGATCAGGAGCAGTGCCTCCGGTAGCGGGAAGGCCGCGACCACCACCAGGAAGAAAGCCGTCAAGAAGGCCGTGAAAACGCCGCCGCCGGTGGATCCGACCGACGGGGACAACGTGGACGGCGACGACCTGACGGTGCGGCGCGCGGCGGTGAGTGCGCTGGGGACAACCAACGGCAGCGTGCTGGTGGTGGACCCGAACAGCGGCCGGGTTCTGACCATGGTCAACCAGAAGCTGGGACTCAAGGCGGGCTTCACGCCGTGTTCCACCATCAAGCTGGTGACGGCTCTGGCGGCGCTGAGCGAGCACGTGGTGGAGCGCGACACGGTGATCCGGCTGAGCCGGGTGGCGAGCTTCACCCTGACGACGGCGCTGGCGCATTCCAATAATCCCTATTTCGCGACGCTGGGCAACCGGCTGGGCTACGATCGGGTGGCGCACTACGCGCAGATGCTGGGGCTGGGAGAAAAGGCGGGCCTGGATATCCAAGGCGAACAGCCCGGGACGATTGTGCCGGAGGCTCCGAAATACGGCGGCGTGGGGATGATGACGAGTTTTGGAGAAGGCTTCCTGGTGACGCCGCTGGAACTCGGAGCGATGCTCTCGGCGATCGCCAACGGCGGGACGCTCTACTATCTGCAATACCCGCGAAGATCGGAAGACATCGACAACTTTACGCCGAAGGTGAAGCGGCCGCTGGAACTGGCGCCCAACGGCATCGCCGACGTGAAGGTGGGGATGCGGGGCGCGGTGGACTTCGGAACGGCGCGGCGCGCGGGCTACGACTCGAACGAACCTATCCTGGGGAAGACCGGGACCTGCACGGATTTCAACTCGTCGAGCCACATGGGGTGGTTCGGTTCGTTCAACGACGTGGGCAGGCATCAACTGGTGGTGGTCGTGATGCTGGCGGCCATCAACAAGTCGGTGAGCGGGCCGGTGGCGGCGGGAGTGGCGGGAGCCATCTATCGCAGCCTTTCCGAACAGCACTACTTCGCGATGGACGTTGGCGAAGTGAAACCGATCCTGCCGCAGATCATCGTCACGAAGCCCTGCTGCGACCGGTAGGACAGAAAGAAGACAGGAGCCAGAATTCAGAAGTCAGAATAACCCCGCGCGCAGCCGTTGCGGCGCCATTCCGACTCCTGACTTCTCCTGATTCCCATACTCCGGAGACAGGCCGGGAGGCCTGTCCTACGCGCGGAATTTTTCCGCGCATTCCCGGGAACAAAAATAGACCGGTTCCCCATTCACGGTGCGGGTGATGGCGGTGTTGGTGGAGACGTAGGTGCCGCACACCGGGTCCTTCTTGAGGACACCGCCGGATTGCACGGTCTGTTGCGGCTGGGCGGCGGGCCGGGAAGGGGCACGCATGGCTGCGAAGACGCTGCGCAGCAGGGAGCGCAGCAGTAGAAAGACCAGCAGGGGGAGCAGTAACTCGCGAACGATGGCTGAAATCATTCAATCGGGGCGGGAATGCGCGACTCCCGCCCCGGGAAACTCCGGCTATTTTTTCTTCTTGTTGGAGTTGGGGTTCTTGAAGGTGGTATCGATGGTGCCGCCCAACTGGGTCAGCATGTCCTTAGCCAACTGTGCGCTCTTGCCGTCGGGAGCGAGCTGGAGATACTTCTGGAATGCCTCGATGGTGCCGGGAGCCGCGGTGATTTTGCCGTCGGCGGAAACCGAGGCCTGGGCGGCGAGCGACAGACCGTACTGATAATACGATTCGCAGTTCTTGGGGTTGTCGGGAGCGGAATCGATGGCCATCTTGAACGCGGCGGAGGCCGCTTCGGACTGGCCGGCGTTGGTCATGAGGGCTCCGAGGTTGAAGAACTTGACGTAAGCCGTGGCGGGATCGAGATCGGCGGCCTTCTTCAATTCGGCTTGCATCTCGGGGATCTTATGGGCCTTGGCGAGCGCCAGCGCGTAGTTGTTGTGCACCGAGGCATCGTCCGGTTTGATCGCGATGGACTTGGCGTAGGCGTCGATGCCTTTCTGCGCCAGGGCATCGAAATCGGCGCCGGTCTTGGATTGCGCCAGACCGATGTAGGCATCGCCAAGATTGGCCCAGACGGCGGGCTGGGTCGGACCGAGCTCGGCGGCTTTTTCGAGATTGGTCACGGCCACATCGTACTGCTTGTCTTGGAGAGCGTTGAAGCCGGCGTTGAAGGCATCGTTCAACTCTTTGTTCTTTTTGATCTCGCCGGCTTTCTCGTTGATCTGCTTTTCCATGGCGGTTTTTTGTTCAGGCGTCATCTGGCGTTTGAGATCGTCCGAGATCTGGCCGGTTTCAAAGGCCTTCTGAATCTCGGCGTTGCGGGCTGCGCTGGCCTGGGCGCCGTTCTTCCTCAAGTCGAAGCCGAGGGGAGGATGTTCGCCCAAGCTGGTCTTATAGCCGGAGACCTGGTCGACGACGTTGCCATCGATCACGCACGAGATTTGATAGGTGCCCAGCGGCACGCCGGCATGGATATAATGGCCCTTCTTGTCGGTCTTGGTTTGGGAATCCCACTTGATATCCGTGCGATGCAACTTGATAATGGCTCCCACAACGGGTTTGCCGTCCGTGCCAATGACATCACCTTCGACGGTCGCAACCTGAGCGTAGGAAACCAACGCCAGGATTGCGAGCCCAACGGCGGCAAACGCCGCATTGCGCGAGTTCATAAAACCTCCAACTGAGACTAGTGTGTATTAAATTCCAGTATACCGTAATCGGGTTTTTGCGCTATTCCTCGAAGAGGCGGATCTGGTCTTGCGAGACGGGAGCCGGCTTGCGCTTGCGGAGGGGGCTGCCGACCACGCCCAGGACTTCCACCGCCAGAACCGCCTGGCGGGGGACGAAGATGCGTTGCTGGTTGCCGTTGGGGTCGGGAGGTATCACCACAAATCCGTGGTGGTCGATTTGAAGGAGATTGTTGGGGAGGATGCCTTGGAGGACTTCGCCATCGCGGAACCGGAAGCTGACCCAGAGGCCTGCCATTTTCGGGCGGGTGAGAAAAGTGAGGCGTTCCGGGGCGCCCGGAGGCTCAAAATCGCGGACAAAAGCGACGGTCTTGATCTCCTCGTAGGGAATGGTGGAAACATTGCCCGCTTCGGAAAGCAGTTCGACGCCCGCAGGTTGCAGATAAGAAAGTGGGTTAACGTAGCCCGCGAGGGTTTCGCGCTGGTACCGCCGGACGAGCGCCTTCTTAGTGGTGGAAGCGGGCAAAAGTTTCCTCGATTGCAACAACTATGTTTCAATCATTTAGCGGCTTATTGTATCATTGGCACGATGTCTGGAGTGCAGACGGCAAATTCGGCTGGATGGCAGAGGCAGATGACGGCCTATCTGGACTTCTGCCGCATGGAGAAGGGGCTGTCGGCGAACTCCCTGGAATCCTATACACTTGATTTATTGAAATTTAGCGCATTTGTAGGCACTGCGGAACTGACCGGGGCCGAAGACCTGGGGCGGTACCTCGACCAATTAAACCAAGCGGGACTGAGCACGCGGTCGATCGCCCGGCATCTCGCCACGCTGCGGGGCCTGTACGGGTACCTGTTGCGCGAGGGAAAGATTTCGACCGATCCGACGGAATTCCTGCGGACCCCCAAACAATGGCATAACATACCTAAATTCTTAAATCTACAAGAGATAGAGAAGATCATACAAGCTGCCGATCCGGCACGGCCCACCGGATTGCGGGACCGAGCCATGGTGGAAATGTTATATGCCACAGGGCTGCGGGTTTCGGAACTCTGCCGTTTGGGGATGAGCGATCTGAACGCGGACCTGGGAGTGGTTCGCACCACCGGGAAGGGCAACAAGCAGCGGCTGGTGCCGGTGGGCAAGGATGCAATTGCGGCGGTGGGCGCCTACCTGCGGGGCGGGCGCGGCGTGTTGCTCAAAGGGCGGGCCAGCCGGTACTTATTCGTGACCGCGCGGGGGTCCTGTCTGACGCGGCAGGCTTTTTGGAAGCTGCTGGCGGGCTACGGCCGGAAAGCCGGCATCTTCCGCGGGCTGACGCCGCACGTCCTGCGGCACAGTTATGCAACGCACCTGCTGGAGGGTGGGGCGGACCTGCGCAGCGTGCAGGTGATGCTGGGACACTCCGATATCTCGACGACGCAAATATATACGCACGTGATGCGGTCGAGACTTCGGCAAACCATAGAAGAACACCATCCCAGGAGCTGAGCGGACGCAAGCGGGCCGGAAGAACCTGGCAAATCGAGAACGCATGCCATGAGCGACTACATCTACATGCTGGAAAGCCACCTGAATCCGGACCAGAACCGGGTGGTGGAAGAAGTCCAAGAGGCGGCCGGCCAAGCCAACGTGAACCTGTTCCTGACCGGCGGCGCGATGCGCGACATGCTGGCGGGATTCCGCATCCGCGATCTGGATTTCGCGGTGGAAGGCAATGCGCTGAAGGTGGTGAAGACGCTTTGCGAACGGGCCGGGGCTAAGGTGGTTTCGCCGGATGAAGTGCGCAAGAGCGCGGAGCTGGTGTTCCCGAGCGGGGCGACGGCGCAAATCGGAATGTCGCGGCAGGAGAAGTACGCGCGGACCGGGGCGAAGCCGCAAGTGACGCCGGCGACCATCCAGGAAGATCTGCGGGGGCGGGACTTCACGTGCAACGCCATTGCGCTGTCGCTCAACCGGACGTCGCGGGGATTGCTGCTGGACCCCATGAACGGCCTCGCGGACATCGAGCGCAAGGAGCTGCGGGCCATCAGCACGTACGGATTCTATGACGATCCCTCACGGCTGCTCCGGCTGGTGCGGTTCCGCGTGCGGCTGAATTTCACGGTGGAAGAGCGCACCGGGATGCAGGTATCGAACGCGCGCGAAGCGGAGGTGGAGAAGCTGATCCCGGCGCGGACGCTCGGGGAAGAGCTGAAGCGGATCAGTGCGGAGGACAGCCCGTCGGAGGTTTTGAAGGGCCTGGAAGAGGCCGGTTTGCTGGCGCTGTTTTCGCCGGAGCTGGCGGGAGGGAAGCTGAACCTGCCGGGGATCGTGAAGTTCGAGAAGAACTGCCGCATGCTGCCGGACGACACGGCCACGCGGGCGGCGCGGCTGGGGCCGTTCCTGTATGCGTTGACGGAGAAGCTGACGGCCAAGGAAAAGCAGGCGCTGATCAAGGCGACGGAGATGCGCAAGGCGGAACTGGACCCGTGGCAAAAACTGGAAGCGCGGGCCAGGAAGCTCGAGTCGTCTCTGCGCGCGGCGCGGATTAAGAAGGCCTCGCAGGTGTACGCGATCATGTCGGCGGCGGCGCCGGACGAGATCCTGTTCCAGTTGTACCACTCGCAGTTGAAGCCGGTGCAGGAGCGGATGCGGAACTACTACCTGAAGTCCCTGCCTCTGCTGCAAGAGATCACGCCGGACGAATGGGCTACGGTGGAAGGCAATCCGGGGACGCCGAAATACAAAAAGGCGCGCGAAGAATTCATCGCCTACCGGCTGGACCGCAGGGTGAAAAAGCCGCCGGAGCCGGAAGAGCCGCTGCCTCCGCCCCCCGGGCCCGCGCCGAGTTCGTGGACCACGCCGGAAACCGCCATGGCGCGCCGCGGCCGGCAAGGGTAGCGAAGCCCGCGCCGGTGGGGCCGACGCCCTCGTCCGCGCGCGGCCCTGGTGGCGGTACAAATAGGTACGCACCATCCGGATGAAGACGTGTCAGCCTTCTGCGGAACGCGGCCATAGGAACGCCAATCGCTGGTGACTGACTGTGCGGAGCCAACGGGCGTTTGAAGTCCCTCACCTCGGCACCATCGTTGTAGACCGCCCCCATCCTTCAGCCCCGCTAAACAATCCCTTCAGCCATTCCTGCTTGACACCCGTAGCGTCGCGGGCCTAGCTTGTATTGTGAGTCTCCCTCTCCAAATCTCTCCTGCTGGCGCTCTGGACTTGGTGTCCCTCGGCGCCTTGGTGCACCGTCTGGACCCAGGAAGCATTCCCTTCCGCAAGGCATCCCACTGCGACATTCACGTCAGCGGCGGTGAGTTCAACGTGGCCGCCAATCTGGCCGATTGCTTCGGCCTCCGCACTGGCATCGCCTCCGCCATGGTCGATTACCCCATCGGTAACCTGATCGCCGAGCGCGTTCGCGCCATGGGTGTCCAGCCCTTCTATAAGCATTTCGCCCACGACGGCGTCACCGGGCCCAACATGGCCACCGTCTATAGCGATCGGGGCCACGGCATGCGTGCCCCCGTGGTCTTCTATAATCGGTGCAACGAAGCCGCCGCCCGCCTCAAGCCCGGCGATTTCGATTGGCCTAAAATCTTCGCCGGCGGCGTCCGCTGGTTCCACTCCGGCGGCATCTTCGCCGCTCTCTCGGAAACCACCGCCGAGGTGGTCATCGAAGCCATGCAAGTCGCCAAAGCCGCCGGCGCCGTGGTCTCCTTCGACCTCAATTACCGCGAGAAACTCTGGAGCATCTCCGGCGGCGCCGCCCGCGCCGTCCAGGTGCTCGACCGTATCGTCAAGAACGTCGACGTCCTGGTCGGCAACGAAGAAGACCTGCAGAAGGGCCTCGGCATTGCCGGCCCCGAAGTCGCCGCCAAATCCAAGCTGGATGCCTCCGCCTTCTTCGGCATGATCGATAATGCCGTCGCCAAGCACCCGCAAATTAAGGTCGTCGCCACTACCCTGCGCGAAGTCCACTCCACCAACCGCCATAGTTGGAGCGCCGTCGCCTGGATCGGCGGCAAAACCTTCACCGCGCCCGTAGCCGAATTGGACATCTTCGATCGCGTCGGCGGCGGCGATGGCTTCGCCTCCGGCTTTTTCTACGGCCTGCTGGCCGGCGAATCCCCCGAGGAAGCCGTCAAGCTCGGCTGGGCTCACGGCGCGCTGCTCACCACTTTCCCCGGCGACACCACCATGGCAACCCTCGAACAGGTCCGCGCTTTTGCTAAAGGCGGCGGTGCGCGCATCCAGCGCTAGAAAGCCCATCTTTTGCCATCGAAAAATTACTTCGATCTCACCAACCGCGTGGTGGCCGTCATCGGCGGCACGTCCGGCATCGGGCGGGATCTCGCCATCGGCCTCGCCGCCGCCGGCGCCAACGTCGTCCCCACGGGCCGCCGCCAGCCCAATGTGGAAGAAGTGTGTGACGCCGTCGAACAGGCCGGCGCAAAGACCCTCCGCCACGCCTGCGATGTCGCCTCCCGCCAATCCATCGACGCTTTCCGCGACGCCGTCCTCGCCCAATTCGGCCAGCTGGATGTCCTCGTCAATGCCGCCGGCCAGATCTTCCGCAAGCCCACTCAGGACGTCACCGAGGTCGAGTGGAACCATCTCTTCGACATTAACCTCACCGGCATGCTCCGCGCCTGCCAGTCCTTCTATCCGGCGCTCGCCGTTCACCGCCGCGGCCGCATCATTAATATTGCGTCGCTGAACTCGTTCGTCTCCCTGGTCCAGGTCACCGCCTACGCCGCCTCCAAGGCCGCCGTCCTCGCGCTCACCCGCAGCCTGGCCGTCGAGTGGGCCAGCGACGGCATCAACGTCAATGCCATCGCTCCCGGCGTCTTCCGCACCGACTTCAACGCCGGGCTCCTCGACGGTACCGAACGCGGCAAGGAATTGAAACTCCGCACCCCCATGGCCCGTTTCGGCCGCACCGACGAGTTAACCGGCGCCGCCATTCTGTTGGCCTCCGATTCCGCCAGCTTCATCACCGGCCAATGCATCACCGTCGACGGCGGCTTCCTGGCCTCCGGCGTCAACCAGTAGGACAGGCCTGGCCTGTCGAGGCCGCGAAGCGGCCCGCAGCACTCCAGCCCGCCACATCTCCATCGCCTGCACGTCGCCACAGGCAGCGTTCCCCGCCAATTTTCTTCTTGACTGAGTCGCTTTGGTGGGGCTACGATCGGATTGCACACGTAATCATTCGAAGTTTTTTGGAGAATTGTGGCATCCGCTGAATATGCTTTTTCAGTACCCTGTACGTTGAATGAAACCGGCACATCGCATATGGCTATCGCGGCGTGCCGACCATAGGAGGCGTTAGCATGAAAGGAAGCAAGCTTCGATTCGGTGTTCTGGGAATCGGGCGCAT
The DNA here is from genome assembly GCA_049519475.1 of Bryobacteraceae bacterium. Classification (GTDB taxonomy): domain Bacteria; phylum Acidobacteriota; class Terriglobia; order Bryobacterales; family Bryobacteraceae; genus PALSA-129. The sequence continues at coordinate 8,965 of JBEKQS010000138.1, forward strand.
CGGCAAGATTCACAGCGAGAACCTGGTGAATCGAATTCCCGGCGCCGAAGTGGTGGGCGTCTGCGACGTGGCCCCCGCGGAACTGGAGGCGGTTGCCGCCAAGTTCGGTATCGGGAAAACATTCGGGGACTACCGAGAATTGCTGGACCTTCCCGAAGTGGACGCAGTGGTCATCTGCAGCCCCACCAACCTGCACTACCAGATGATTGTGGACGCCGCCGCGCGCGGAAAACAGATCTTCTGCGAAAAGCCGATCGACCTTTCGATTGAGAAGGTGCAGGCGGCCAATGCGGAAGTCTCCCGACGCGGAGTCCGCATGATGGTGGGATTCAACCGCCGCTTCGACCCTAACTTCCTGAAAGTCCGTGAGACCATCGCGGGCGGCCTGGTAGGTCAGCCGCACGTGCTGCGCATCACCAGCCGCGATCCCGGTCCGCCGCCCGAACAGTACATCCGCGCGTCCGGCGGGATCTTCCTGGACATGACCATCCACGATTTCGACATGGCGCGCTACCTCATGGGCAGCGAAGTCACCGAAGTCTATACCAGGGCCGCCGTGCTGGTGGATCCCATGATTGGCAAGGCCGGCGACTGGGATACCGCGGTGATCACGCTCACCTTTGAGAACGGCGCTTTTGCCGTGATCGATAACAGCCGCAAGGCCGTCTACGGCTACGATCAGCGCGTGGAGATGTTCGGCTCGGAGGGCATGGTGACGGTCGCCAACAACACACCCGACACGCATATCTTTTGCGATCGCGTCGGCATCCACACCGCCCTGCCCCTGAACTTCTTCCTGGAACGGTACACCGAATCCTATCTGCGCGAAATGCGCGCGTTTGTGGATGCGGTGGTGAATCAGACGCCCGTTCCGGTGGGCGGAGAAGACGGGCTCAAAGCCATGGTGATTGCGCTGGCTGCCGGAAAATCCGCCCGGGAAAACCGGCCGGTCAAGCTGTCGGAAATCTACAAAGGAGTACCCACATGTCAAGTCTCCTGAATGTTGGCGTGATTGGACTGGGAAGGCTGGGCAGCGTGTATGCGCGCAACCTGGCGCAACGCGTTCCCAACGCCCGTCTGGTCGCCGTTGCCGACCAGAAAGCCGAACTCCGTGAGCAGTTCGCTCGGGAACTCGACGGCGTCAAAGTCTACGAAAATCATCTGGACCTGCTCGACAATAAGGATGTGGAAGCGGTCGCCATCATCACTTCCACCAGCACACATAAAGAAGTGGTCATGGCGGCCGCCGCCTGCGGCAAGGCCATCTTTTGCGAGAAGCCCATGTCGTTGTCCCTGGACGGCGCCTACGACATGCTTCACGCCGCGGAAAAGGCCGGCGTGTTCTTCCATATGGCTTTCCAGCGCCGCTTCGATGCCGGCTACATGGCGGCGAAAAAGAAAGTGGACGACGGCGTCATCGGCACTCCCGTGGTGATGATCTCCACCTCGCGCGATCCGTTCCGTCCGCCGCTGGAGTTTTGCGACCCGAAGGTGAGCGGCGGCCTGATCGCGGACATGGGAATTCATGATTTCGACCTGGGCCGCTGGTTCATGGGCGAAGTCTCGACGGTTCACGCAGTGGGCGGCGCCCTGGCGTACCCCGAAATGAAATCCGTGGGCGATATCGACAACGCCCTGGTCAACATGGTTTTCGAGAGCGGAACCCTGGGCTCGGTGCAGTTGAGCCGCAACTCAGTCTTCGGCTACGATATCCGCACCGAGCTGTGGGGCACCAAGGGCTCCATCCAGATCGGCTATTTCCAGCACACGCCGATTCTGGTGATGACGAAGGAAGGCATCACGCATGACGTGGTGCCCCATTTCATGCAGCGTTTCGAGGGCGCTTACCTCACCCAGATCCAGGATTTCGTGAACAAGGTGCTGAAGGGGCAGCCGCCATCGCTGAGCGGAGCCGATGCCATCGCCGCCATGCGGATCAGCCTTGCCGCGACGCTCTCGTGCCACCAGGGGCGGCCCGTGCAGGTGAGCGAAGTAGATACCACATTGCAAACCATCGCCGATTAGAACGACAATCACCGGGAGTTCCAAGACGACCATGGAAAATTCGAAGCATTCGCGCACTCGGGCAATCGCAACCGACCCGCATTTGTGGTTGCCCGTCATCGTCCTGATCATCGGAATCGTTGTGCTGGTACTGGTGAAATGAGCGACCTGCCATCGAGTGCCAAGCGTTCAACGCACTCCCTCCACGTACTGGGCGTAGCCTGCGGTTTAGCGGCTGCCACGTGGTTGGCAGCCGCCGAGGCCCCGACTAAGTTAGTGACGGCCGGCTTTTCCCCCTTCCTGATCTCGCTCGGTATGGTGGCCGGCGTGTTCGTCGCCCGATGGACCGTGCCCATGGCTTTGAAAGGAAGCGGCTATGTCTGGCAGGACCTTCGAGAAAAGCCGCATCTGATCGTTTGGGCGATCGTGGCGGGAATGTTGTGGGCGGTGGCCAACACCCTGACGGTCTTCGCAGTGCGAAACGTCGGGCTGTCCATCGCCTTTCCGCTCTGGAACATCAACAGCCTGGTGGGTTTGTTTTGGGGCTGGCTGCTGTTCAAAGAGCTGCGCGGTTCCGGCTGGGGACGGGTGGTGGGAGGCGCCACGGCCATTGTGGGCGGGGCTTTCCTGCTGGCCTACGCCACCTCACAGCACGCCAACACGGCGCCGGGCGGCGCGACGCTTGGGATTGTGGCCGCGATCACCGCCGGGTTGCTATTAGGCACCATGTACATTCCGTACCGGAAGGCTTACATCAGCGGAATGAATCCTCTCTCTTTCGTCACCGTATTCACATTCGGTGAACTGGCGACAGTCAGCACCCTGACGGTGATCTGCGATGGAGGGTTGCATAAGGTGATGGCCGAACTGGTGGCCGCGCGGCCGGCGCTGTTCTGGCTTTTTCTGGGCGGATTCTGCTGGGTGGTGGGAGACCTGTTCCAACAGTATGCCGCGAAGTACATCGGGATTGCCCGCGGGATTCCGCTGTCCAACACCAACCAGCTCTGGGGTCTGGCCTGGGGAGTCCTGGTCTTCGGTGAACTCGCCGGACAAGGTGTCACGGCTCATGTTTTGGTATTCACGGGCTCGGTAATCATGATCGCGGGGGCCGGCGCGATCTGTTCGGCCAAGGCATCCGAATCCGAGCAGACCTCATGGAAAGCGGCCGTGGCGCGGGAGTGTGCCCGGTACGGTCTGGACCCGGAGCGCGTCGCGTCGAGCAATCTGGGCGAAGATCCGCTAGCCAAAGAAAAGCCGAAGCGTCACTGGTGGGAACTGGTGATTGTCGCCGCGGCCACGGCAGTCTTTGTGTGGTTGGCCATCGGCGCCAAACATCAGGCCGTCGCAGTGAATCTCCCCTGGATGGCCGTTTTGCTGGTTACCACGTTCGTGTGTCTGATCGTTTGCGGTGTGCTTTTGTGGAAGCGCACACGATTCTCCTGAGATGAGCAATACACAGCAGCTCCGCCACAGACCGGCCTCCATCAAAGATGTTGCCCGCGTGGCCGGTGTTTCGCATTCCACGGTTTCGCGAGCGCTGCAGAACAGCCCGGTGGTCAATCCCAAGACGGCCGCGGAAATCCGGCGGATCGCGCGGGACCTGGCCTATCGGCCAAGCGCCGTCGCGCGCGGTCTGGTGACGCAAAAAACTCGAACCATTGGGGTGGTGGTGACCACCATTGCCGACCCGTTTGTCAGCGAAGTGGTGATCGGCATCGAGCTGGCCGCCAACGATAACGGCTATTCGGTGTTTCTGGCCGACTCGAACGCCGATCCGACCCGGGAAAAAAACGTGGTGCATTCGTTTGCCGAAAGACGGGTGGACGGCATTGTGATCACCTCGTCGCGCGTGGGTGCGCTGTACACTCCGCTGCTGTCGGAGATGATGGTGCCGATTGTTCTGATTAACAACCAGCATCCCGGACAGTTCGTTCATTCCGTAATGATTGAGAACGTGCCAGCCAGCAGGGAGGCCACCAATCATCTGATCCGTCTGGGCCATCGGCGAGTCGCCTACGTGGGAGACCGGTACGGCCACCAGTCGGACACGGAACGATTTGCCGGGTACCGCGAGGCTCTGGCGCAGGCTGCCCTGCCGTTCCTCCCCGAACTGGTGGTGCATGGCGATGGTAAACCCGAAAGGGGCACGCGGGCCATGAACGCGCTGCTGTGCCTGCCCAATCCGCCCACGGCAGTGTTCTGCTATAACGACATGACAGCCCTGGGGGTGCTCCGCTCGATTCAGACGCACGGATTGCGCGTCCCCGCGGATATTTCTCTCATTGGCTTTGACGACCTGTTTTTCGCTTCCTATACGCAGCCGCAACTCACCACCGTACGGCAGCCTATGCGGCAGATGGGGCGGATGGCCATGGAGAATCTTCTCAAACTGATGTCGGGGCAAGAGTCGGCGGAAACGATCAAGGTGCCGGCGGAATTGATCGTGAGGGAATCGACGGCCGCGCCGCGGGGGTGAGGCGCTATTATCCGCTATGATCGGCACGCGGGAAACTACTATCCTTTCAGGGCTGGAACGCCAATCAACCACCATCACCTTCGACCGCGGAGGATTTCGAGGATGGCTACGTCACGTCCGACCAGAACACCGCGCGCCTTGCAGTATTCGAGAACACTCGTGTGGTAGAAATCACGGTTCAAGGTGCACAGGATTTCGGCTCGCCCAACCACGGCGGTATGAACGACCGGGTCGTCGTCCGCATCCGATGGAACGATGCGGGGCGCCGGCCCTGGGAAGATGATCTCCGATACTGCCCTTGCTCTGATGTAGCCGAGGTACTCGGCCACCTCTTCATCAGTCAGCTTTGTTGCGGCTCGAACGCGGTCGTATTCGAAAACGCGCTCAAGCTCCTTCAGAATAAATGGCGATAGGAGCAAAACGTGTTCCGGTGAATTGACGATGAGTAGAAGAAGCTCCCTT
>JBEKQS010000139.1:0-13690 GCA_049519475.1 Bryobacteraceae bacterium
CCGTTCCAGGTGGAGGCGCTGCCGATGTACAACCTGAAACCCGCCGCCGATGGCACGCTCTACCATCCCAAGGGCCGTGGAAACGGGTACGTCGTGACGTACGGAGGCAAGCGCTTCTATTTTTCCGGGGACACCGAAGGCACGCCTGAAATGAAGGCGCTGCGCAACATCGACGTGGCCTTTGTGTGCATGAACCTGCCTTACACCATGTCGCCGGAAGCGGCCGCGGAAGCCGTGCGGGCGTTTCATCCGGCGGTGGTTTATCCCTACCACTACAGCCAGTCGGACTTGACGGTATTTGCGAAAGCTCTGGCCGGCACCGGGATCGAAGTTCGCGTCCGCGAATGGTATCCAAGGTAAGAATCGGGATCCGGTCAGGCGCGGCCCTTACACAATCTCAGTTACTCCGAACGCCCAACTTCCGCAGAACCGTCATCATCGGACACCAGTTCGTGAAAGCCGATTGAAACAGGTTGAGTCCGACGAACGCCGTCAACAGATACCAGTACGGGTTCACCCAATGACCGAGCGCCAGGCTCAATAGCACGAATGCGCCCGCAATCATGCGCAGGTAACGATCGATCGTCATGCGATCTTTCTCCTTCCCTTGTTAACCAGATAGAACAGCACGGGGACGGTCATCCGCGAGAGCAGCAGCGAAGCGATCTCACCCGCCATCAGCGCAATCGCCAACCCTTGAAAAATGGGATCGAACAGAATCACCGACGAACCCACCACCACCGCCGCGGCAGTGAGCATCATCGGCCGGAATCGAACCGCTCCCGCATCGATCACGGCTGCGTCGAGCGGCATCCCCTCCGCCAAACGCAGTTCGATAAAATCCACCAGGATGATCGAGTTCCTTACCACGATGCCGGCGCCGGCGATGAAGCCGATCATGGAGGTCGCCGTGAAGAAGGCATGCAGCAGACCATGGGCGGGCAGGATGCCGACCAGCGAGAACGGGATCGCCGCCATGATGATCAACGGCGTCACGAATGACTGGAACCACCCCACTACCAGGCCATAGATCAGGATCAACACCGCTGCAAAGGCAATGCCGAGATCGCGAAAGACCTCGTAAGTGATGTGCCACTCGCCGTCCCACTTCATCGAGTAACGCCCCGAATCCGACGGCAGCGCCGCCATGTGCTGCTCGATCTGGTAGCCTTCCGGAATCTTGATCTTGTCGATCTCCGGCCCGAGCTTGAGAACCGCGTAAACCGGACTCTCGATCTCTCCCGCAATATCGGCGGTAACATACGTCACCGGCATCAGATTCTTGTGGTAGATGCTCTTATCTTCGATCGCCTTCTCGACGTGTACCAGTTCTCCGAGTGCCACCTGCCGCCCATTGCGGCCGCCGATCTTCAAGCTCTGCATTCGCTCGATATCTGAGCGAGTCGCTCGGTCCAACCGCACGCTGAGCGCAACATCCTCCTTTTCCGCATCCTGATGCAGCAGACCGGCCGCGTAGCCGGCGGAAGCCACCTGCACGGCGCCTGCGATGTCTTCTTCGGAGATGCCATTGATGGCGGCCTTTTCTTCGTCGACACGCAGGTTGTACTTCGGCTGATCGTCTTCCACGTACCAATCCACGTCCACCACGCCCTTGGTCTGCTGGAACAAATCCCTGATTTGCCGGGCCAGCGCGACCCTTCTGTCCATGCTCGGGCCGTACACTTCGGCGACCAGCGTTTCGAGCACCGGCGGACCGGGCGGCACTTCGGCCACTTTGATCCGCGCTCCATAGCGCTCGGCGATGGGCTCGATGCGCTGCCGCACTTGTTTGGCGATCTCGTGGCTCTGCAGGTCCCGCCCAGCCTTGGGCAGCAGATTCACCTGAATATCCGCCACATTCGGCCCGCGCCGCAGGTAGTAATGGCGCACCAGTCCGTTGAAGTTGTATGGCGACGCCGTTCCCACATAGGTCTCGACATTCACCACCTCGCGCTGCTTCCCGGTCTCCTCGGCGAGCAATTGCGTCACTCGCGCCGTCTCTTCGAGCGTCGTGCCCGCAGGCATATCCACGATCACCTGGAACTCGCTCTTGTTGTCGAACGGCAGCATCTTGACCTTGACGAAGCCGAAGTAGAACAGCGAGACCGAGCCCAGCAGCAAGACCACCACGCCGCCCACAAAGCTCCATCGCAGGACGGCACGATGCAGCAAGCCGCCCATGAAGCGCCGGTACAGCCGCGTGAAAAAGTTCTCCCGTTCGCCCTCGTGATTCCGCCCCGGCTTGAGAATCCGCACCGCGGCCCACGGCGTCACGATGAACGCCACCAGCAGCGAAAACAGTATCGCCGCGCTGGCGCCGATCGGGATGGGACGCATATACGGTCCCATCAGCCCGCCCACGAACGCCATCGGCAGAATCGCGGCCACCACGGCCAGCGTGGCCAGAATGGTTGGATTCCCGACCTCGTCCACCGCCTCAACCGCCACCTCGAAAGGCGGCCGGCCGTGATTGGCCGGCATCCGCCAATGGCGAACGATGTTCTCCACCACCACGATCGCGTCATCCACCAGAATGCCGATAGAGAAAATCAGCGCAAACAGCGTAATGCGGTTCAGCGTGTAGCCGTATAGGTAGAAAACCGTAAGCGTCAGCGCCAGCGTCACCGGAATGGCGATAAATACAATCAGCGATTCGCGCCGCCCCAGCGTGATGGCGATCAGAACGCTCACGGAAATCACGGCAATCAGCATGTGCCACAGCAGTTCGTTCGATTTTTCCTTCGCCGTGTCTCCGTAGTCCCGCGTGATGGTCATCTCCACGTCGGATGGGATCACCGTGCCCCGCAGCGCCTCCACCCGGCGCAAGACGTCCGCGCCCACTGTGACGGCGTTGGTTCCTTTGCGCTTGGAAACGGCAATCGTAACCGCCGGATAGAAGCCCGTCCCCGCTGAGAAACGCACGTATTGCGAAGGCTCCTCGCCGCCGTCGGTCACCTCGGCCACGTCGTGTACGAAGATCGGCTTATCGTTGGCAACGCCCGCAACCACGTTGCGGACGTCCTCGGCGGTGCGCAGGAACTCGCCGGTCTCCAGGAGATATTGCTGGTTGCCGCTCGCAAACTCACCCGACCGCATCCTGCGGTTGGAAAGGCCCAGCGCTCCCACCACCTGCAACGGCGAAAGGTTGTAAGCCGCCAGGCGCGATGGGTCCAGAGTAATGCGAATCTCGCGGCGCTGGCCGCCGATCAGGGCCACCGCCGAGACGTCGGGCGTCTGCTTGATCGTGTCGTCTACTTGCGCCGCGATGCGCCGCAGCTCGAAATCGCCGTACCGCTTGCTCCAGAACGTGAGTGCCAGGATCGGCACGTCGTCGATGGAGCGGGGCTTCACCAGCGGAGGCGATGCGCCCGGCGGGATCAGGTCCAGGTTCGCATTCAGCTTCTGGTTCAGCCGCACAATGCTCTTCTCTTCGTCCTGCCCCACCAGGAAGCGAACAATCGCCATGGACGTGCCGGGGCTGGAGGTGGAATAGATGTACTCCACGCCCGGGATTTCCCACAGCAGTTTTTCCATCGGCTTGGTGACGCGCTCCTCCACTTCGCGGGCCGACGCGCCCGGCATCTGCACGAACACGTCCACCATCGGCACGATGATCTGCGGCTCTTCCTCGCGCGGCAGTTTCCACACCGCGAAGCCCCCCAGCAATAACGAGCCGGCGATCACCAGCGGCGTCAGCTTCGACCCGATCCAAACCCGGGCGAACTTCCCCGCGGGCCCCAGTTTGCGCTCCACCTTCACTGGCGGACCTCCACTCTGGCCCCATCCGCCAGACCCCGCGGAACCGGGAAGATCACCCTTTCGCCGGCGCTGAGGCCGGAGAGCACCTCAACCCGATCTTTCGCCTTCTGCCCCGCCGTGATCAGCCGCATGCGGGCAATGCCGTTATCCGCTACGAAGATGGATTGCAACTGGCCGCGCTCAGTGACGGCCCCCGCCGGAATCTCGAGCAGCGGCCGGCTTCCGAGTTGAAACGTCGCCCGTCCGAAAACGCCCGAGCGAAGCGCCGGCACCGCGGGCAGATCGATCTTGACGGTGTATGCCCGCGAGGCGGCATCCACTGCGGGCACGATCTCGGAGACCCGCGCTTCGAGCGCGCGATCGACGCCGTCCAGCGTCACCGACACTGCCTGACCAACCCGAATCGCCGCCAGGTGGCCCTCATCCACCGATGCTTCCAGGCGGTACGCGCCCTCGCGTTCAATCGTGAACAGAGCCGCGCCGGGCAGAGCCAGACTGCCCGGTTCAACCGATTTGGCGATGACCAGGCCGGCGAAGGGCGCCAGCACCTCGGCGTAGCTGCGCGCCACCTCGGTGGAACGCACTTCCTCGTCCGCTTGCGCCAGCTTCGCGTTCAATTGGACGCGCCGCTCCCGCGCCATGTCGTAGCCCGCCTGCGCGGCTTTGAGTTTGGCCGAGGCCTCATCGAACTCCTGGTTCGAAATCGACTTCTTTTGAAACAGCTCCTGCATGCGGCCAAACGTCGCTTGCGCCAGATCGAGATTGGCTTTCGCCGCTGCCACGGCGCTGTCGGCCTCGGGCACGCCCGTGCGAACTTCCTCGCGGGCGGCTTCGGCGCGCCGCGAGTTCACGTCCAGATCGCGCGCATCCAGCGTCACCAGCAGTTGGCCTTCGCGGACGCGATCGCCGGCCTGCACCTTCACCTCGCGCACGTAACCCATCAACTTCGCGGAAATCACGGCCGACGTGCGAGCCCGCACGGTCCCCGTCGCCTCATAGATCGAAGGCCATGTCTCAGTGGCTGCCGTCACGGCGGACACCGCAACAGCGGGTGACGAAGATGCGGCGGCCTTCTCCTTCGGCGCTTCGCCGCACCCCGCCAGCCACATCACCAACGGAATCGGAATCAGCAGGCGCTTCGTCATCTAGTTCAATACCTCGGAATCTGCACTCAGCGTTCCTGCCGCCAGTTCCAACATGGCGGCCGCGACGCGCTGGTCGTGGATGGCCGCCAGGTGCCTGGTCCGCGCGTCCAGCACCGCCGTCTCCGTGCGAAGCAAGTCGGTGACGTTGCTCATCCCGGCTTCGTATCGGTTCTGCGTGATGCGCAGACTCTCTTCGGCCTCCGCCACGGATGCTTTCGCCACCTCGATCCGCTGATCGGCGGCGCCGAGATCGGCGTATGCCCGGCGGACCTGCAGCCGGATGGCGGAGCCGGCGCGTTCCTGCTCGGCCTCGCTCCGGCTCAGCGCAAACCTGCTTTCCTCAATGCGCGCCTTGTCGCTGAAGCCGTTGAACAGGTTCCAGCGCAGTCCGATCGAGACCAGCCAGTTGGCGCCTCCCCGGTCGTAGAAGCGCTGCCGGTCCGCCTCGAAAGCGGCGTGAACGCCCACCTGCGGCAGTAGGCTGCTGCGCGCCGTGGCCGCCTGGTTCTCAGCCAGGCTGGTTGCGAGTTTCACCTGGCGAGCCTCCGGCCTCTCGCTCACTGCGTTCCTTTCGTAATCCGCCAGCAGGCCTTCGGGCAGTTCCAAAGACGTCAGTCCCGTGGTCAGCGTGTGCGCCGTGTCAAGCCCCAGGCCCAGCGCGTCGTTCAGTGCGGCCCGGGCCACCTCAAGGTCCGCGGTGCGTCGGATCTGTTGCTCGCGAACGCCGGCCAGGTGAACGCGGATTGAGAGCGCATCGACATCGGTGGACATTCCCGCCGACCGGACCGTCTGCGCACGCTCCAGGTCAGCCTCCGCCGAGCGCATGGCCTGGCTGTTCGCATCGAGTTGCTCCGCGCCCAACAGCGCGTCGTAATAGCACCGGATCACGCTTGCGATCACTTCCATTCGAGTGCGCCGCCCATCCTCTCTGGCGAGGTCTTTCGTCAACTCGGCCGAGTGCACCGCGCGCTTCGTCTGGCCTGCGTCGTAGAGCGTTTGATCCGCCGTGAGTTGCGATTGGAAATTATTGAGGAAGTCGGGCCGGTTCAGCGGCCCAACCTGGAAGTTCTGCTCCCCGAATTGATGCTGTGTCAGCAAGGAAGAGAATACAAACACCGGATTGTCGCTACGGCCCCACGACTCGGAGTAATTGACCTTTGGCAGACTGCCGCCCCGTGCCTCCGCTATGCGGCTTCCCGCGGCCTTCTCGCTCGCGGTGGAGGCTGCCACGGACTGATTCTTCTCCAGCGCCAACCGAACCGCGTCTTTTAGCGACATGGGGTCTTGCGCCCGGCCCGGCAGCAACCACCACACCAGCAGCAGCATTGTTTTCTTCATTGCTTCTGCTTCTCAGGATGCAGTTGGTTGGCCGAGGTGACACCGTGTCACCTTTCCCCGCCGTTTGCATCCTTGATAAACAGAAAAGAAAACCATGGAAGTATTGGCTCAATATCTCGCGGATTCGAAGTTCGACGTCGCCGCCCGAGGCCATCGGGTGATTTGCGACCAGCCGGTTGATAACGGCGGCTCCGATGCAGGCATGACGCCGCCGGAGCTCCTATTGGCGTCGCTCGCCACCTGCGCGGCTTATTATGCGGCCCAATACCTGAAGGCGCGCAAACTCCCGGCCCAGGACCTGAAGGTGCGGGTCACCGCGGAAAAAGCAACCCAGCCCGCCCGCCTGGCGTCGTTCCACATCGAGGTGACGGTCCCGGCCCTCGACGATCGTCACCAGGCCGCCATTCTGCGCGCCGTAAAATCCTGCTTGATTCACAACACGCTCTTGGGTGGGCCGGGCATCGAGATCGCGGTCAAGGCTATGACGCCCGCACAGGTCTAAGCTCAAGGCGAGGCCCGCTACAATCGGAAGCGGTACCGAACCTTGGAACGTGAAACCGAAGTAAGACTCGCGCGGCAATTGATGGCTGGAGAACCAGAGGCGTTCGACCGTTTTGTGGAACACTTCCGCGCCAGGATCTTTCACTATAGTTGGCTGATGTGCGGCCACCGCGAAGACGCCGAGGAAGTGGCGCAGGAGACGTTGCTCAACGTGTTTCAGAATTTCGACCATCTCCGCGAACCCGGGCGCGTCCGTCCCTGGGTCTTTCAAATCGCCAAAAACGCCTGCCTGATGAAGCGGCGGAAGAGCGTTTTCGCTCCGTCGCAGGAGCTCTCGCTCGACGACTTCCTGCCGGCGATGGACCATGACGGTGGCCACGCCAGGCTCCAGATCGCCGATTGGTCCCATCTGCCTGACCGTCAGCTCCTGCAATCGGAAATGAAGCAAGTGCTCGATCGCGCCATCGGCGAGCTGCCGGAAAACTACCGGTCCGTGATCCTGCTGCGGGACGTGGAGGAACTGTCCACGCTGGAAACCGCCCGCGTGCTCGATCTGACGGAAGATGTCGTCAAGACGCGCCTGCATCGCGCCCGCCTGGCCGTCCGCCAGAAGTTGGATGAATACCTGCGCACCGCTGGCCGGGTTCTACCCGGTCACAACTGAGGAGATTGAGATGGAGTTCGCCGAGCGCACGGAGAAATGCAAGGAGATCTTTTCCCTGCTTTCCGATTATCTGGACCTGGAGCTTCCGCCCGATGCCTGCCAGGAGATCGAAACTCACCTGGCCGGTTGCCCGCCTTGCATCGAGTTTGCCGAAAGCCTCCGCCGAACGGTGGAACTCTGCCGCAACTACCGGCCAACCGAACTTCCCGAGCCCATCGGCAAGCAGGCACGAGAGCAACTCCTGGACGCCTACCAGAAGATGCTGCGTGCCCGGAAGAGCCCCGCCTCATGAAGGACGATTCGCCTCGACGCTAAGAGGGTCATAAATTACCCTGTTTAAGCGATTTTAGTGTATGATATGACTCATTATGTCTCGAAGCGTCCCATCGATCCTGCCCCGGCTGGCTCGCTTGCTGGCCGGTCTTGGCGAAAATATCAGGAAAGCGCGCCTTCGCCGCGCCTATTCATCTGAGACGGTCGCTCAGCGCGCGGGAATCACCCGCAAGACCCTGTATCGGGTTGAGCGCGGCGATCCGGCAGTAGCCCTAGGCATCTGCGCGCGAGTGCTACAGGCACTGAGACTGGAGAGTGATCTCGCCTTGATCGCATCGGATGACGCACTAGGCCGAAAACTGCAGGACGCCAGCCTGGAACCGAAGCGCCGTGCTCCCAGACGGTCGGCGCTCGCCGCGATTCGGTCGGACGACGACAAGTCGACGAACGCCTCCACGGAATCCGAGGATCTGCCATGATGGCGCGCCAACTCGAGACCGTAGCCGTTTACGCCGACTTGAGCCATTTCCACGAACCCGTAATGATGGGATCGCTACGTTGCTAGGCCGGCGGCGCTGGAGACATCTTCTGGTTCGAATACGACCACGCGTGGCTGCAAAAACCTGAGGCGTTCACGTTTGACCCGGATCTGGCATTAGTTCACGGGCCTCAGTATCCCGTGCCCGGCCGTGCGAACTTCGGCGTCTTCCTCGATTCCTCCCCCGATCGCTGGGGACGCGTACTGATGCAGCGTCGGGAAAACTCGCGCGCGCGCCACGAGGGCCGTAAAGCTAGATCATTAGCTGAATGGGACTTCCTGCTCGGCGTACATGATGAGACCCGATTGGGCGCGCTACGCTTTCGCGCCCCAGACACCGGCCAATTCATCGATAGCGATGACGACTTCGCGGCGCCACTCCTCACTTCGCTTCGTGAGCTTCAGGCGGCAAGTCTCCAGTTCGAACTGCATGAGAATGAGGAAGAGCACCCCGATTATGAACGCTGGCTTACCCAACTATTTGCTCCAGGGACGTCCCTTGGTGGAGCGCGTCCGAAGGCTTCAGTCAGAGATGAAGAGAGCGCCTTATGCCTTGCCAAGTTCCCCAGCCGGCAGGACAGGCGTGACGTAGGCGCGTGGGAGCTTGTTGCCAATCGGCTCGCGGTCAAGGCCGGGATTCACGTTCCTCATACTCGCGCCCTGCGAGTACCCGAAAGTGGCTACACCACATTCCTGGCGCGGCGATTCGATCGCACTCGGCAAGGCCGCCGATTGGCCTTCGTTTCGGCGATGACCCTCACACAGCGGATCGCCGGCGAACCCGGCGCAAGCTATCTGGAACTGGTCGATCTGCTGCAGTCCCAAGGCTCAAATACTCACGCCGATTGCGTGGAGCTCTTCCGGCGCGTGGTATTTAGCATCCTGATCCACAACACGGACGATCATTTGCGAAACCATGGATTCTTTATTGGAGAACAAGGCATCTCGCTATCGCCCGCGTACGACATCAATCCGTCGAATGAACGCAACCAACTCTCGCTTGCGATCAACGAGGTCGATACCACCTGCGATGTGTCAATCGCTTTGGAGGCGCACGTTGATTACGGCCTGTCGAAAACCGAAGCCGGCGAGATCCTTGCGCAAGCAATGACAGCGGTTGCGTCGTGGAGGAGCGAAGCGACCCAGCTTCGTATTCCGAAAGCCGAGCAAGATTTCATGGCGGCAGTGTTCGAGTCCTGACCGACCGAACTCGCGGATAGATCCCCGCTCACAATCGCTTTTCAGGCCAGCCGCGAGCCTCTAGCGCGGCTTATCCACCGACGCCACTTTTCCGCCCTGGCACTCCACCTGAACCCCGCCGGCTTTGCTGGCGTAGCTCATCGTCTTGGCGTCATCCTCGGTGGCAAACGCCATCGCGGGCGGGCCGAACCGGCGCGTCACTTCCTCGCAGCTCATTCCCTTCTGGATGCCCATCGCGTCTTCGTAGCTCGGCGGCGGCGCAGCAGGCGCGGCGGGTGCCGCAGCCGCCCGCCCTTCGGCCTCTTTGATCGCTTCCGCCTTCGGCTTGGCCGGGGCCGTGGTTGCCGGACGCGCGTTCGTGGCCGGCTCGGCCCTCGGCGCCTGGTCCTGTGCTTGCTTCAGCGCTTTGCCCACGCTGTCAAACGCCCCGCCGATACTCGCGCCCACTCCCTTCGCCCCCGCAGCCGCGGCCGCAGCCGCGCCCGCGCCGGCCCCATACTCCACCACCGTCTGTGCCGCGGCCGAACCCTCATACACCGCCAGCCCCAGCACGCACCCCGAAAGCAACCAGGCAGCTCGCATCTTCGTCACCTTCCGCAGCTAGTGTGGCAGTGCGCGGCCGGGAACGGAATGCTTACTAAGGTCAACAGGGGTCCATAGCCGGCGGCCATCCCCGCCGCACGCCGCCGGTAGCCGCTACTTCAGCTTGCGCGCCCGCTCGAAATCGTCCTTCAGCCTGCCGGTGATTTTATCGGCCACGTCCGCGCTCGCCCCGTGGAATTTCGCGCCCAGGCTCTCTTGCGTGGTCGCCCAGATTACGTCGCCATCCTTGTTCACCAGCCGCACCGCGGCGATCGCCTCATGCCGCCGCTCGGTGGAATGGTCCGATTCGTTCTCGCCCAGCGTCACCCCCGCAGTCGAACTGCGCGAGTACTGGCTGCTCCGGCCGGTGCCTATATTGGCGCGCGCGTTAATGCTGTCGTTCGACGAGTGGACGTCGGTGAACACCAGGTCTTCGGCCGCGCCGTGCAGTGTGGTGTCGGCCCGCTCCGCATTTTCCGTCAGCACGAAGAGCTTCGAACCTTCCAGCGCGCTGATCAGAATGTCGCGCATCTGCGCCGCCGTTTCCCCGCCCGTCAGCCGGTCCACATAGACGCGCCGTACAGTCAGCAACTGGCGCAGGCCGCTCTCCTCGATGGCCGTGGGCGCGGGCGGCCCGGCCGCCGGAGGTTGATACGAGAACTGCTGCGCCGCGGCCAAGGCCGCCAATATCAATCCCCATAGCACCGGCATGCTTATCCTCCCGCCTTGCGCGCGTCGTCGTCCTGATATTCCACGCGCCGGCCCGTACGCGCCTGTAGGCCCGCCAGCACGGTCCGGATGTCGCCCTTTTCCACCCGGAATACCAGCACTTGCTGTTTGCCTGCGGCGTCCACATAGCCCAGCGTGATGTAGTGCTTGCGCGTCTTGCTCAACAGCAGGATCGGCGAAACCAGTAGCGCCGCCGCGTATCGCCGGCTCACGGTTTGTCCGTATTCCAGCGTGTTGACCCTCTGGTAGGCCACGCGCACTTCTCCGCTCTTCGACCGGAACACCATTTCGTCGGCGCCCGTCAGATCGAGCAGCGCCGTCGCTTTAGGGTCGATACCCGGCGGCGTACCGCCCACAAACTGGGTCTTGGCTCCCGGCTGCGCCCTGAGCGCGCCGGCCAACAGCATGGATAAAAGGAGACCTCGGATCATGGCTGATAACAGGATTAGTGCGGCGGGCGCTCCTTCTCTCTCAAAAAGTTTTAACGAATCTCCTGCGCTATAGTTGGAGGATGCAGCTTCGTCTCGCGGCCCTGGCCCTGCTGCTCTCGGGCGCTCTCCCTTCGCCCGCCCAGCCCGCCTTGACCCCGGCCGAGCGCCAGTTGAACCTCGATTCCTTCGAAATGGTCTGGCAGACCGTCCGCGACAAGCACTGGGACCCCAAACTCGGCGGACTCGATTGGCAGGCCATCCATGACGAACTGCGTCCCAAGGTCGAGAAAGCCGCCACCCTCGATGAAGCCCGCGCCGTCATGTCCGACATGCTCGACCGCCTCAAGCAGACCCATTTCGGCATCGTGCCCGGCGATGCTTACCAGGAGATGGGCTCCGCCGCTGCCGATGACGATTCCGGCCCGCGCGATGGCAACCCCGGTATCGATGCCCGCGTGATCGATAGCCACGTGCTCGTCACCTCCGTCGAGCCCGATTCCCCGGCCGCCGCCGCGGGCGTCAAACCCGGTTGGGAGATCCTCCGCATCGGCGGCAAAGATCTCGCCCTCGGCCTGGCCAAAATCCGCGATTCGCTTGCCGGCCAGTCCACTCTCCTGGACCTGGTTCAGGCCCACGCCGTGACTTACCGCCTGTCCGGCAATGTCGGCAAGTCCGTGGAAGTTCAGTTCCTCGACGGCCGGGACAAAAAGGCCTCCGTTAAGCTCACCCGCGCTCGCCCGCGCGGCCTGCTGGCCCAATTTGGCAACCTGCCGCCCATGCACCTCTGGGTGGAGTCCCGCACCGTCAAGCCCAACATCGGCTACGTGCGCTTCAACCTGTTCTTCGAGCCCGAGGCCCTCATCGCCGCCTTTCAACAGGCCGTCAAAGCCTGCCGGAATTGCGACGGCTTCATCATCGATCTGCGCGGCAACCCCGGCGGCATCGGCGGCCTGGCTACCGGCGTCGCCGGCTGGTTCACCGGCAAGCAGGGCCAGCGCCTCGGCTCCATGTTCCTCCGCGGCGCCACCATCAAGTTCGCCGTCTTCCCCAGGCCCGAACCCTTTCTCGGACCGCTCGCCATCCTCGTGGACGGTTGCTCCGCTTCCACCTCCGAGGTTCTCGCAGGCGGCATGCAGGACCTCGGCCGCGCCCGCATCATCGGCACGCGCACCGCCGGCGCCGCCCTGCCCTCCTACTTTACCCGGCTGCCCAACGGCGATGGCTTCCAGTACGCCATCGCCAATTACATCTCCGAAGGCGGCCAGGCGCTGGAAGGCTTCGGCGTGACTCCCGACCAGGAAGTCAAACTCACCCGCCATCAGTTGCTCGAAGGCCAGGACCCCGTGCTCGACGCTGCGGTAAGCTGGATTGAGAAACAACCTAAGTAACCAACGGAGGTAACAACTATGAATCGCTCTTTCTTACGCGCCAACGCCATCATCGGAACCGCGCTCCTGGCCGCCGTCGTCTTGCCGCGCCTTGTCGCGGCCGATCTGCCCAAGGCCGAAACCATCCTCGACAAATACGTCGAAGTCACCGGCGGCAAAGCCGCCTACCAGAAGCTCCATTCCCAAATAGCGTCCGGCATTTTTGAAATGTCCGCCGCGGGAATCAAGGGCGCGGTTACCACTTACCGCGCGGAACCGGACCTTGCCTACACCGAAATCGTGCTCGAAGGCATTGGCAAAATAACCGACGGCACGGACGGCAAAGTCGCCTGGGCCAACTCCGCAATGCAAGGCCCGCACGTTAAGGATGGCGCCGAAAGAGCCCAGGCCATGCAGGCCGCGCGCTTCAATGGCGAGCTCCACTGGCGCGAAACCTATAAGGCCGCCGAGATCACCGGCGTCGAAGCCGTGGATGGCAAGGACTGCTACAAAGTGGTGCTCACGCCCGCCGAAGGGTCCGCCGTTACCCACTTTTACGACAAGGATTCCGGCCTGCTGACGAAGATGTCGATGATCTCCCAGAGTGCCGCGGGCGAAATAGCGGTAGATTCCTTCCCCTCCGACTACCGCAAGGAAGGCGATATCCTGATGCCGCACAAGGTCCGCCAGACCGTCGCCGGCCAGGAGTTCACCATCACCATCGACACCGTGAAGTTGAACCCCGAGATCCCCAAAAACCGCTTCGACCTCCCCGACGAAATCAAAGCCCTGGTGAACAAGAAGTAGGGGTGGAAAGACCGGGAGCCGGGCAAGCGTCAATGCCCGAACAGCGCTTCAATGTTCCGGCTGCCGCGCACCACACGGAGAATGAGCACATCTTCGCCGTGTATGCGGTAGATGATGACGTAACCGCCCACGGGAAAGCTGCGCAGGCCAGGGCGCAAATCCGCGTCGCGCGCGCGCCCTATGTGGGGATGGTTGGCGAGAAGAAAAAACCGGTCGGTGATGGAGTCGACGAGCCGGTCGGCAATCTCGATGCTGCCGCTCTTGGAAGCGACGTAATACCAGATGTCATCGAGGTCTGAATCGGCTTGTGGGGTCCGGCGGTGTCCCATCAGCGGGGCGTTTGTCGCTCGGCGGCA
>JBEKQS010000140.1:0-13622 GCA_049519475.1 Bryobacteraceae bacterium
AAAATCTGAAATCCGGACAGGGCCGCCGAGCGGGCCAACCTGCAACCTTCGCAGGTTGAGAAGCGACGCCACGAGGCTGAGAAGAGCCGGGATCGTCTCGGAGCCTGCTATCCAAAGCACGAGCCCGGGGGCACTTTTTTAATCGGTGCCAGTGCTCGACTCGTCGCCTTCATCCGGCCCGGAGCGCCAGACCTGATGGCTGGACACGCGACTCGTGCGGTGCGAGAAGACACGCGGCTTCTAATTTCCGCGACTGAACGTGATATCTTCCCTATTGTGGAGGCTCATATGAAATTCAAGGGTTTGCTGTTCTTCCTGGTGTTGCCAGCCATTGCCGCGGACCTGCCGGGGTCCCAGGACCCGCCGCTCATGAAGCGCTATGCCGGCAGTGAAATCATCGGTTACCGCGCTCCCAAATACGACGAGTATCTCATGCCCTTGGGAAAGCCCACATCCCAGGACCCGCCCGCCTATGAGAAGAGCCAGAAAGTGGAAGGCCTCCTGAGCCGCTACACCTACGTTGCACCGGAGGGCCGCACGCCGGCAGAAGTCTTTCGTAATTATCAGCTCGAGTTCCAACGAATGAATCTTGTCACGATGTATGAGAAGGGCGCCAATGCGCCCGGTTGGTTTGGTCCCACGTTGGGCCGGGCGGACGATGAAGACGGACTCAAACAGATCTTGACTTATAACGAGGCGCAGGAACGTGTGCTTACGGGCAAATCCAAGGATGCGCAGCCGGTTTGGTATTTCGTATTCATAACGGCATACAGAGACGGCTTGATCCCGGACCGCTTGCAGGGCGTGGTGAAGAAGGATCGCACCCTGATCCACATCGCAGTCATGGCCCCGGAAAAATTGGAACACAATATGGAGTTCGTCAATGCGGCCGACATGGCTCGCGCTTTGAAAGACTCCGGCAAGATCGCGCTCTACGGCATTCACTTCGATACCGACAAGGACACACTACGGGCTGATTCGAACGCCATGCTCGACGAAATCAGCCACTTGCTTACCTCGGATCCGCAAGTCCGCCTTCACGTGGTTGGGCACACCGACAGCCAGGGTACTCCAGACCACAACCTGGATCTGAGCCGGCGTCGCGCAGCCGCCGTTGTGCACGCATTGACCTCGCGTTCCAGCATTGCCCCCACTCGTTTGGATTCCTTCGGCTGCGGCCCGTACGCGCCGGTGGCGTCGAATGCCGATGAGGACGGCCGCGCGAAAAATCGTCGCGTCGAACTGGTCAAGTGGTGAAGAATATCCAAGCCGCACGCGGCCCGGTGCTGTGCCCTGCACAACCGGACGAGCGGTATGCGTTGCCGCCCGTCGGAAACTGGCGGAACCCCTTGAAGCCATCGTTCGCCCCGACACGTTGCACCCCGCTCCTCGCTGGCCCATAATGAACGGATACCGCCTTTCATTAGCGTGTGTCCGAGGTAGCCGGCAATGGTATGCCCTGGTTGCAATGCCGACAATCCCGCGAGCGTTCGTTTCTGCCACCAGTGTGGACGTTCCTTCCAGGCGGCCGGCGACGCGCAGACCGTCATGCTCGACGGCTCTGCCGGCAGTCTCGGTCCACCGCCCGGCGAATCGCAATCCGCTACCTGGGCAATTCCTGCAGCTTCCGGCGCACGCCCCGTCATGCCCACCAACATGGCGCCCGGCACGGCTTTCGGCGGCCGCTATCGCATCGAGGCCCTGCTCGGCGAAGGCGGCATGGGTGCGGTCTATAAGGCTTATGACACGGAACTCGGCCGCACCGTCGCGCTCAAACTGGTCCGGCCCGAACTGGCCACCAACCCCCAGACCATGCAGCGCTTCAAGCACGAGTTGCTGCTGGCCAGCAAGATATCGCACAAGAATATCCTGCGCATTCACGATCTCGGCGATGCCGGCGGCGTCAAGTTCATCACCATGGCCCTGGTGGAAGGCACGGATCTTTCCGGCGTCATCGAAAAAGGCGGCCGCCTGCCCTTCGACCGCGCCCTCAAGTTCACCCGCCAGTTGTGCTCCGCCCTGGAAGCCGCCCACAACGAAGGCGTGGTTCATCGCGATCTCAAACCGCAGAACATCCTGATCGACCAGTCCGACAATATCTACGTCTCTGATTTCGGCCTCGCCAAATCGCTCGAATCGGAAGCCACCATGATGACGCGCACGGGCCAGATCCTCGGCACCCCGCGCTACATGTCTCCCGAACAGGTGGAAGCCCGCGACGTCGATCATCGCGCCGACATCTATTCCATGGGCCTCATCATCTACGAGATGTTCACCGCGGATATTCCCTTCCGCGGCGAATCCGCGATGCAGCTCATGTACCAGCGGGTCACCGCCGCGCCGCAGGATCCCCGGACCATCTTCCCGGAGATGCCGGATTACCTCGCCACCGTCATTCTGAAGTGCCTGGAGCGGGATCCCGCCAGACGTTACCAAACCGCGCGCGAGGTGCTCGACGATCTGGACGCGCAAAACATCCCGGCCCTCAGCCCTGCCACCACCACTACCACTTCCGCGCCCAAGCCCGGCCCGAAACCCGGTTCCACTACCATCAGCATCGAAATCCCCAAGCCCACCGGGCGCTGGGGCCTGGTCATCGGCGCTCTCGCGCTGGCGGCGGCGCTGGCCTTCGCGATCCCCCTGACGCGTCATCTGATCCTGGGCGCGTCCAAAGACGCCGCTGTTTCCACCCAGCCCACCCATTACATTGCCGTCCTGCCCGTCAACTACCAGGGAGATGCGGCGCTCGGCTATATCGGCGACGGCGTCGTCGACACTCTCGCCGCCAAGCTCGCCGGGCTGAAAAACATGTATGTGGCTACCGGCAAGATCGTCGATACCGCGGCGAAACAGAAGGACGACGCCCAGATCGCCAAAATGCTCGGCGTCACTCTTCTGGTCCGCACCACAGTGCAGGTCTCCGGCGACCAGGTTTCCGTCATCGTCTCCATGGACAAGGTCGGAAAGGACGGCGGCAATCTCCTCAAGCGCCAGAAAGACGGCTCGCGCCAGAATCTCATCACCCTCGAAAACGAAGCTTTCAATGTGCTGGTCGGCGGCCTGCAGATCCAGCAGACCAAGGAGGAGTTGGCGCGCACCGGCGCCCGGCCAACCGATAGCAGCGACGCCTACGACGCCTATCTCAAGGGCCGCAACCTGGTGCGCGTCAAGCGCGATCAGGAAAGCCTGAAGAGCGCCCTTGCCCTGTTTGATACCGCCATCCAGCACGACCCCCGGTTCGCCCTGGCGCTCACCGGCCGTGCGGATGCGTGCCTGTTCATGTACGTCTTGACCAAAGATTCTTCCTGGACCGATAAAGCCCTGACGGCTGCCCTGGCTGCCGATGGCATCAACGACAGCCTGCCGGAGGTGCACACTTCTCTCGGAAGCATCTACACCGCCACCGGAAAGGGCCAGGAAGCGATCGCCGAGCTGAAGCGCGCCCTCGACCTGGTTCCCGCATCGGACGAGTGCATGCGCCGCCTCGGTGACGCTTACGCCGCGGCCGGCGACCGGCAGAAGGCCATCGATGAATATCAGCTGGCCATCAAGACCAATCCGTATCTTTGGCTGAACTTCAACTTTCTGGGGCTCGCGTACTACGGCGGCGGGCAGTATGATAAGGCCCTGGCCGCGTTTCAGCAGGTCGCCAGGCTGGAGCCCGACATCGCCACCGGCTATGCCAATATGGGCACCGTCTATCTGGCTCAGGACAATTGGAGCGACTGCATCGGGGAATATGAGATGGCCATTTCCAAAGATCCCAACAGGCCGTTCTATTACTCCAACCGCGGCGTCGCCTACTTCCGCCTCGGCCGCTATCCCGAGTCCATCAAGGACTTCGAAAAGGCCGTCGAGCTGAGCCCCAACGACGCCAATATCCGCGTGAACCTGGCCGATGCCTACCGGGCCTCCAACCAAACCTCCAAGGCCGCGGACTCCTACGATAAGACCATCAAACTCGCCGCCATGACGCTCCAGATCAACCCCCAGGATTCCGACGCCCTCGGCACCCAGGCCATCGCCTATGCCAAGATCGGCAACAAGACCACGGCTTTGCGATTGATCCAGCGCGCTCGCCAGATCAAGGGCGATGACACCCTCCTCATGTTCCGCGAGGCCACCATTTATGCCCTGGCAGGCGACGCCGCCGGCGCCATCTCGAGCCTTCGCCAGGCTCTACAACACAACTACTCCCTCGGCGAAATCAATGGCGACCCCGAACTGGCCAACCTTCGCAAGACTCCGGAGTTCGCCAAACTATTGCAGGAATTCAGTAAAAAAGCGCTCTAATAACCTTTGGTCCTAGTACCGCGTATTCTTGGATTGTCTTTACGATAGTGAACTTTCGGTTGACTCAGCCCGCCCGCTGGGTAACCATAAGATTGAAATGCTCTGGTTGGCTCGGAGAGTGGCCTTTGAATGTTCACTAAATGCTTAGTTGCGATATGCGGGATGCTGGCGTGGTTGGCTGCGCCGGCGTGGGCGGGCGCCATCCAAGACCCCGCTGCGTGGATCGACCCCGGTGGTGGAAGCGCCCCATTCAACGGTTCCGCCTCTCTCGACCCGTCAGACAACGTCATCTATTTCTATAACAACACCGGCAACGTGCTTACCTCCATCAGCCTGACCACCACCCTCAACACTGACCTCAGCCCCGACGAGATCTCCCAATTCAATTGCGGCTCCAGCATATTCCTGGACTGCGCCATTACCTATAACCCCGGCACCGGCGAGCTCACGATGGACTTTTCCGACCTTCCCCCATCCGGCGGCGACTTTACGCCGGACGATATGGGCATCCCGCTGGGAGGCCACTTCGTCATCGATTTTTTCAACGTTGACGGCAACCCTGATAGCGGCAACGGCTGGGATAACGGGAACACAACCCTGTTTCCGGGCGGCAACACGCCGGTATTGGATGCCACGTCCACCGCCCCGGAGCCCGGCACCTCCACGCTGCTCGCGGCTGGCCTGCTTTCGCTCGCCTGGCTCTCCCGCCGGAATTATTTTTCCCGCAGCAGCCGGTCGTAAACTTCCCGCTTGGATAGCCCGCGCTTGCGAGCCACCTGTTTGATGGCGTCCATCCGCGCCGCGCCCGCTTCCACCAGCGCAGCCACCGCTTCCTCCACCGGCGTATCGTCCGGCGCGGGTCCCGCCGCCCGGCCGATCAGCAGCGTGATCTCGCCCTTCACGCTGTCCCGCGCCGCCAGTTGCGCCCGCACTTCTTCCGCCGTGCCCCGCAGAAACTCTTCGTGGATCTTGGTCAGCTCGCGCGCCACCACCACCGGCCTCGGCCCCAGCGTCTGCTCCACCGCTTCCAGCGCCTCCAGAACGCGGTGCGGCGCTTCATAGAAGATCAGCGTGGCGTGCTCCTCCGCCCGCGCTTCCAGCGCCTTGGCCCGCTGCCCCGGTTTGGAGGGCAGGAACCCGCCGAAATAGAACGAATCGGTGGGAAGTCCGGAAGCCGCCAGCGCCGCCAGCGCCGCCGAAGCGCCCGGCACCGGCTCCACCGGCACTCCCAGCTCGATGGCCGCCCGCACCAGCCGGTATCCCGGGTCGGAGACCAGCGGCATCCCCGCGTCGCTGACCAGCGCCACCGTCGCTCCCGCCGCCATCCGCGAAGCCAGTTCCACCGCGCGCTCCGCTTCGTTGTGTTCGTGGTAGCTCACCGTGGCCTTGGAGATTCCATAGTGGTCCAACAATTTGCGCGTCTGCCGCGTGTCCTCGCACGCAATCACATCGGCCTCCCGCAGCACCCGCACCGCGCGGTACGTGATGTCCTCCAGGTTGCCGATGGGAGTCGCCACCAGGTAGAGCTTGCCGGCCATGCTTTGAGTGTGGCACACGTTCACCGCCCCGCCGCGGCCAGCCGGCTCGCGGAGCTGACTCGGGCAGTGGGGCGGGGTCGTCGGGCTCCTGGGTTTCGACCGAACGCGCTTGAATTGAGTGAAAAGGGTATTGAGCGCCCGCTACTTTGCCACCGCCGCCGAATTCGGATTCGCCATCATCGTGCTGGTATCGACCACCTCGAAATCACTGCCGCGGATGCAATGTGTCCAGCCGTTCAGAATCCAGGTCGGGCTGCTGGAAGAATTCGGATCCCCCCAGCGCGGGTCCGAATCGGCCGTGATCAGAATCGGCGAGCCGTTATCCGCGAGGATCATTCCGTAGTGCTTCAAGGCGCGAATGATGCGCTGCGCTTCCGGCGGAAAGGTCCCACCCGCATTCGAATCGGCGGCGCAGGTGGTTTCGTTAAAAGTTGACTTCAATCGCCACCGCGACCCCATTGGCGGCAGCGACGCGGATCCGTTGTTGCTCGCGTAGTGCCGCGCCGGCCAGATATCCGAATTCTGCGTCTGGTTGACGGTAAACCGGACCATGTGCTGAATCTCGGCGCTGCCATACACTTCGCCGTAGGTCAGGACGCCCGGCCAGATGGGCAGACCAGCGGCATCGGCTGAAGTCCAGCCATCCGGACGAAGAACATCCGACATCAGGTCAAAAATCGCCCCCGATCCGGCGCTGTAGGGCGCCGTGGCCGACCCGAGAGCGTATATTTCGTACAGCTTGCACTGGTCGGTCTGGATCACCAGCAGGTGCGCATCGCCGGGGTAAGGGCCGCCCGAGACGGGATAGGATGCGTTCAACGCATATCCCTCCACCTGCATCCCGCCGGTGATGGGGTACGAGCCGCCATCGCTCACCGTATTCGCACCGAATGAGACCAGGAACGCCGGAGTGCTGCTGGTGGCCAGGTTGATCGCCATCGAAGGCGCGGCGCCCAGCCGGTTGCCGGCGAAGGTGCCGATGATCGCGGCGGAAGCAGCGTCGAGCGGCAGCGAGTCCACCGTCGAGTTCCACACATTATCGTCGGGGAACAGCGGGCAGCCCCCGACGGTCCGCGAATTGACGAACGTGTTGGTGTTCTGCTGGCCCACTCCCACCCACGCATATCGCCCGGCGCCGTCGCGGGCGCAGGTCAGGACCAGGTCGGGTTGGCCGGTGCCGCCCAGCGTGATGATCAGACTGCTGCGAGTGGCCGCATCGCACGACGGCTGCGTGCCGGCCTGGTAGGTGGGAATCTGGCCGGTGCAGGCGCAAATGGGCGGGCGCGGGCGATCCCCGCCGTTTCCCTGCGCGAATGCGGAGATACAAATGAAAAGCGCAAATGGAACACGCCGCATGGCAACCATTCTACCCGGAATTTCCATTTTGGCTCCCGGCTTCCGGTACTCTGGCTCACAGTTTCCAGTTATGTTGCACCCAGCCGCCAATTCTTGATGCTCCGTCGCCCCGATTTTGCTGCGCCCATCACCTCCGTCTGCCCCGTCGCCGGTTCGCGGTTGATGCGGGCCAAGCCCGCGAAATTCTCCTCCTCCAAATCCGTTCCCGACTAGAGTGTGTGACAATGGATTGGGTTGACATCCGCCCATCATCAAATTTGCTCCGATGCACGGCGTCCCGACGAGGGGGCCAAGCCGGCGCGTTGACAACGGTAGGATTGAAGGTGGACGCTCAGAGTTTCCGTGAACTACTGCTTTCCCGTTTGCAGCAAAACCGGGACCGCGTGCTGCTGCGCATCCTGCTTTCTCCTGGGGCTGCGCCCGTGGAACTTACCGGGGCGGATATTCTGTCCCGGGCGCCGGAGATGGCGCGCCGTTACCAGGCAGCGGCGGAATCGTCCGTGGTATTGTTGCTCCTGCCTCACTCCGTGGAGCTTTTCCTGCTGCATTTCGGGCTGATTCTGGAGGGGCGGCTGCCGGCTATCCTGGCGTGGCCCACGAACCGCATCGACCCTGAAAAGTACCAGCGCAATCTGTTGCACCAGTTGCGCCACCTTCCCGCGCATCAACTCATCACGTTGCCCCGTCTGGCCACAAACCTGGCGGGAGGTCTGCATTTCCCCGTCACGGAGTGCCGCGTTGAAAACGTCCGGCAACTGGAGGAATCGTTCCGGATTCCGTTGCCGCTGGAGGTTCCGGAAGGCGAGCCCGCGCGGCCCCGCGCCGGAGATACGCCGGCGGATGCGATTTTTCTGCAATTCTCCGGAGGCACCACGGGTGCGCAGAAGGCCGTGGCTGTCACGGCGTCCCTGCTGGCCGCGCAACTGGAGAGCCTGCGCCGGTGCCTGGCGTTCACCGCGGAGGATGGCGTGGCATCATGGCTTCCCATGTACCATGACATGGGGCTGATTGCGTGTCTCTGGTTTCCACTGTGGTGCGGCGCGCCCTCGCTCCACTTCAGCGCCAACGACTGGCTGCTCAACCCCGAGCTACTGTTCCGGTGCCTGGACCGCTACCGCGCCACCTTTTGCTGGCTACCCAATTTCGCGTTCTCCTACCTGGCGGCCCAGCGGGGACGCATGAAGCAATCGCATTCTCTCGGCCACGTGCGCGCGTGGATCAACTGTTCGGAACCGGTGCGGCTGCGGTCGTTCCGCGAGTTCGCCGAAGCGTTCGCCCCGTGGGGCGTAACCATGGAGTCGCTGCAAGCCTCCTACGCCATGGCGGAGAACATCTTCGCCGTCACGCAAACGCCGCTCGGATTGCAGCCCGGGACGTTCCCGCGGAGCCGGCTGCGCCACCGCGCCGCCGCATTTCAGGAGACCGCCTTCGACCTGCTGGACGACGTATACGTCTCCAGCGGCGCCGTCCTGGAAGGCATGAGCGTGCGCGTGGTCAACCCGCAAGGCGAAGTGTGCGCGGATGCCGAGCCCGGCAATATCCAGCTTCGAACGGAATGCCTTTTCAGCGGTTACTGGACCAGCGACGGGTTCCTGACCGAGTCCATCGTGGACGGCTGGTACAGCCCCGGAGATTATGGTTTCCTGGCGGGAGAGGACCTGTACGTCATCGGCAGATTGAAGGACATCATCATCGTGGGTGGCCAGAACATCTTCCCGGAAGACGTCGAATTAGTGGTAAATTCGATTGACTCCATTTACCCGGGCCGGGTGGTGGCCTTCGGAATCAACGATGACCAGTACGGTACGGAAAGGCTGGTAGTGGTAGCCGAGTTGCGCGGAGAATTCGACGCCGGCAAGGCGGAAGCCGTGGAGCGGCAAGTGCACCAGCTTGTGCTTTCCACCATCGGGATTGCTCCGCGCTACGCCGCCGTCGTGCCCGAGCGGTGGATCGTCAAGAGCACCGCCGGGAAGATCTCACGGCGCGACACGCGGGTGCGATTTCTACGCGAGCGGCTGAACCAGCCGCAGGTTACCGCCGGCTGAACACACGTTATGCTGAATCCGAACCAGGTACGCAAAGCCGCGCAGGAAGTGGTGGCCGAGATGATCGGCAAGAAGGTCGGGGACGCCGATTATCTGATCTCCTCCGGGTTGATCGACTCTCTTTCCATCCTCAAGCTGATCGGCAATCTCGAGAACCGGCTCTCGGTCACGATCCCGGCCGGAGACCTGCAGCCCGACGACTTCGAGAGCGTCGACTTCATCACCGATACCGTGCTGCGCGTTGCCCGATCCAGATGAAGCGAGCGGTATCCAGCATCGTGGTGGTCGCCGCTACACTGCTCTGCCTCTCCGGGCTATTCGCGCTGCAACCGTTCGCGCGCATGTCGGACGGGCTCAATCGCGCTTTCGGCGCCCTGCCGGACTGGACCCAGGTCACGAATATGTTCCGCGACTCCACCACTCAGGAAGTGAGCCGCGGCGATTCTCCCATCGACAGCTTCCGGACGCTGTCGGCATCGTGGGCCGCGCACGCCGGCGCCGTCCGCGTGATGCTGATGGGGAACTCCCAGAGCCTGTACACCAGCCTGGCGCCGGGCGAAGCACCCCCCTCCGGCCCCGAAAAAACTTATCCCGACCAGATCGCGGATCGCTACCGCCAGGCCGGTTCGCGGAAGCTCTTTTATCGCCTGTCGGCGGGCGCCATGAGCTACCAGGAAATGCTGTGGTACGCGCTGTATCTCAGCGGCCGCCCGGACATCAAGCCCGATGTTCTGCTGGTGCAGTTGAATTATCAGAACTTCGTCAACGGGGGGATTCGCGAAGGCATGCTGGAGCTGCTCTCCGACACCGATTTCCGCCGCAAGGTGGAGGCCATCGTGCAGCGCAACGGCGCTGACGCGGATGCGTTTGCCGAAGCGCTGCACACCTTCGATCAGTCTCAGAATCGCAGCGGCCCGGCCGTCACCAGCGCCGGACAGACCCTCGGGTACCGGATCGAAACCGGCTTCCGCCGGCAATTGGACCGCATCCCCCGTTTCAACACCCGCGAGGCGATCAAAGAGTCCTTCGTGCTGCTGATGTACAAGTGCCGCGTCTATTTTCTTCACCTGGGGTCTGCCAGGGCGCGCTCGTTAACCGGCAGCCGGATTGCCGCCAGCCGGGCGGCGCTCGCGGATCTTGCGGAAGTATGCGGCCGGTCGGAAATCCGCGTGATTCTCTTCGAGGCCCCCACCAACCCGCGGGTGCCCTTGTACCTCACCGCGCAGGATGATCGCCAATACCACCAGTTCACGCGCTCCGTGGCTTCCCGCTTCGGGCTGAAGATTCTGGATTTCGAACACAGCATCCCCGCCGGCGAGTGGGGCATGTCACTCAACGTCCCCGATCCCTTGCACCTCGGCCGTCAAGGCCATCGCCGGCTGGCCGACCTCATGTGCGCAGCGCTCGATCAGAACGGAGTCTGAACCATGCAGTTTAATTCCTACTCCTATCTCCTGCTGCTGATTCCGGTGACGGCTGTTTTCTGGGCGCTGCCCGCGCCCTGGCGGCGCTGGTATGTGCTGGCCATGAGCATCCTTTATTACGCCACCTGGAATGCCGCGTTTGTGGCCGTGCCTCTGGCCCTGGCCCTGGGGGTGCATGTTGTGGCGCGCCTCTTGATCGCTCAACCCGATCGGGGCAGGCGGTGGTTTTGGAGTGGCGTGGCGATGGTCCTGGCGATCTTCGGCTTTTTTCGCTACCGGCTGTTCCTGCTGGCCAACATCAACCATCTGCTGGCGGCATTTGGCGCCCGCCCGGTGAGTGTCGCCTGGCAGATTGCGGTTCCGCTGGGAATTTCCTTTTATTCGTTTGAGGCCATCAGCTACCTGATCGACGCCAAACAGGGGCGCATCAAGAAAAGCCGGTTCTCCGACCTGTACCTGTTCATCATGTTCTGGCCCCACTTGATGGCCGGGCCGATTGTGCGATTCCGCGAACTGGGCCCGCAACTGGACTTCGCCAAGCCGTTCGAGTTGCGCATGCTCCTGCGGGGCCTGGACCGCCTGGTTTTGGGCCTGGTACAGAAGAACCTGTTCGCCAATCCCCTGGGCAGTTGGGTAGATCAAGGCTTCTTCCCCAATGCCGTCCGCAACAATTCCACCGTGGACAGTTGGGCCCTGGCGGTGGCCTTCGGGCTACAGATTTACTTCGACTTTGCCGCATATTCAAACATGGCCATCGGCGTGGCACAACTGATCGGTATCACGCTGCCCGAAAACTTCCGCTTCCCCTACCACGCTCAGAACCCCGCCGACTTCTGGAGCCGGTGGCACATGACGCTGTCGCGCTGGATCCGCGATTATCTCTTCTTCCCGGTGAGTGCCCGTTTTCGCGGCTCGCCGGCGGCGCTGTATGCCAGCCTGCTGGTGGTCATGGCGCTGGTCGGCCTCTGGCATGGAGCGGGCTGGGGGTTCGTCGCCTGGGGCGTGTTGCATGGCGCGTATCTGGTGCTCTACCGCGTGTGGGAGAGCCTGGGCGAAACACGCCTGGCCGGTTTTACGAAATCGCGCCCGGCCGCGTGGAGCTGGCGCATCTTCACTCTCACCGCGGTTACCGCGGCGTGGGTACCCTTCCGCGCCGCCACCGGGGCAGATGCCGCACACATGCTGGCCGGCATGTTCGGACGTTTTCGTTTTGGCTTTTCGTATCCCGCCGATTTCTACCTCGTGGTGCTGCTGATGGCGCTGTTTTGCCTGGTGGAGCCTTTCCTGGCGGCCGCCTGGACCCGGGCCGAAAACAGCATTACGGCCCTGCGCGGCGGTTTACTGGCGCATTCTTACCTGCTGCGGCCGGCGATTTACGCGTGCGGCCTGTTGCTGTTCCTGATCTTTGACGATCGCAGCACGCAGTTCATCTATTTCCAGTTCTGATGAGGAACCTTAGCACGGCGGCCCGCTTCTGCCATATACTTTGTTTGTAGCCGTTCGCGGCAGCCTTCAACTCGCGTACCATGGCCCTCTTCCTGACATTGCTAAGCATCGCGTTGTGTTACTT
This sequence comes from Bryobacteraceae bacterium, assembly GCA_049519475.1. Classification (GTDB taxonomy): domain Bacteria; phylum Acidobacteriota; class Terriglobia; order Bryobacterales; family Bryobacteraceae; genus PALSA-129. The sequence goes on from JBEKQS010000140.1 coordinate 12,227, forward strand.
CTCTCCCGGCGAGGTGCTGCCCACGCTGGCGCCGTACCATCTTCAGCAATTCATTCTCGGCGCGGCGGTGGTGATTTCCATTATCGTCTTCGACGCGCGCCGCGGAGGATTGCGGGCGCCGCAATCGGTTTTGATGGTAGCGTTCTGGTTCGCGGTTGTGATGTCGGTGCTGACCAGAGGCTGGTTCGGTGGGTCGCTCACCGCCTTCCTGGCCTTCGGCCTGGTGGTCGGCGTTTATTTCCTGGTTGCGATCAATGCCTTTTCCGTGAAGCGCATCAGGATCTTCTGCCGTGTCATCTCGCTCTGCTGCCTGATCATGGCGATCGAAGGGATCATCGCCTATTACACTGGCTTTAAGGCGGATAAGCTGGTCATCAGGGGCCGCCTCGGCGGCTACGGCATTCTGAATGACGCCAACGATTTTGCCCAGTTCCTGCTGATCGGCCTGGCATTCCTGGGGGTTTCCTGGCGAAAGTACGATTTCCCCGGAAACCTGATCAAGGTTCTGGGGCCCGCCTCGGTCCTGCTGTATGCCATCTTTCTGACGTCCTCGCGTGGCGCCATGTTCGGACTGGCTGCCATCGTGTTTGTAGCCGTTTCCGCGCGCGTGGGCAAGGCTAAGGCAGTGCTCGGCACCATCGTAATCTTCGTCGTCCTGCTGGCGGCGGGATTCGGCGGCGGCCGCGACATCTCGCTGCACGAAGGCTCCGCGAGCGGCCGCGTAACCGCGTGGGGGTCGGGCATTTCGCAACTGAAGACCGATCCGCTGTTCGGCGTCGGTTTCGGGCAGTTCACGGCGTATAACGACCTGACTGCCCACAATTCCTTCGTGCTCTGCTTTGCCGAGGTGGGATTCTTCGGCTACTTCTTCTGGCTGGCGCTCCTGGTCACAACCGTGTGGGGTTTGGAGACTCTAGCCAAAGTCCCGGCGAAGACGCCGGAAGACGAGGACTTTACACAGTGCGTCACGGTGGTGCGCGCGGCCCTGTATGCGTTTCTGCTGACCGCGTGGTTTCTGTCGCGCACTTACAACGAGACTCTGTACATTATCCTGGCCCTGGCCGTGGTGCTGATCTGCCTGCGCCGGGAACAGGTTCCCGAGGCCGTCATGCCAATGGTGCGCTGGGTTCCCCTGACGTTCATATTCATGATGGGGTCGGTCCTGGTAATCTACGGGGCCATTCGGCTCAGAGCTTTATAGCTCGCGTCTTTCGCGGCCGGGACCCGGCGGGGTGAGCGCGCCGCGGCCTAACCCAGGCCTAACCCTGGCCTAACCCGACTTTCGCACTTGGAGGGCATTTTCTGTCTTCGCGTCAGAAAATTCCTTTTGCTTTCAACGTCGGCACTGCGAAAATCGACGAAAACAGGCTAGGTGAAGACCTTGCCTCTTTTCTGA
>JBEKQS010000141.1:0-13411 GCA_049519475.1 Bryobacteraceae bacterium
CCGGAGGTGGTGCCGAGCGAACCCGAAGTGATGGAAGCGGTCGGGTTCGAAAAGTTCGGATGGTTTAAGACATTGAAGAACTGGCCACCGATTTCCAACGCAGCGCGCTCCTTGATGAAGAACTTCTTGCTGAGCTGCGTGTCGACATCGAAATAGCCGGGGCCGCGGAAGACGCCCGGCCCGGTTTCACCGAAATCCATTTGGATCGGTGTCGCCACGCCCGAGCTCGAATTGTAGGTCTCGAACTGGGTGGTCTTAAAGCACGGCGGAGTGCTGCTGCCGTGAATCGCGGTGCAGACCGGGTTGATGTTGGGGTCGATGACGCTGGCAGGCGGGGCCGTGCCGGTTCCACCGCCGGAGTTGATCTGCGCGGCGATCTTGCTGTCGGACGACGTGAAGGGCCGGCCGGTATAGGCATAGAGCTTCAAGCCGAAATTCCAGCCGCCCAGCACCTGCTGGAGAATGCCGTTGGCGAACTTGTGCGGCTCGGTCCAGACCAGATCGCTGGTGATGGCATGACGCACGTCGATGCTCTCGTTGCCATAGCCAAAGTGCAGGTTGTACGGGTCGTAGACGGTGGCGTCACCCAATCCGTGCGACCACGTCCAGCCAAACTGGCCCTGGAAGCCATACTTCATGGAGTGGCGGACCTGCACCGACATGGCGTCGTAGTTCGAGTAGGCCTGGGTCAGCACCTTGGTGATGGTCAGGAACCGGGGATCCGGCGCGGCCGTCGGCAGCGGAGTCGCGCCCCCGAAGTTGGTGCCGTAATACTTGTTGAGCCCGTTGCTGGCCAGCAGCAGGTAGGAGTTGGCCCAGGTGTTGGACATCGACTGATCGTAACCGTGGTTGCCGATGTAACTGACGGCCAGGACGTCGTGCGAATCCAGCGAGCGCTCCACTTCCATGCTCCACTCGGTGGTTTTCGGCGCGACGAAACTGTTCGGCGGCGAATAGTAGCTCGGTAGCGCGTAGGCAATCGGGGCCAACGCCGCCACCATCTGGGTGTAATTATAGCCCTGCGCGAATCCGGAGGTGAAAGTGTTGTGGGCCGCGGCCGCCGCATAGGCCGAACTGGCGGAATCGCTCGGCATTCCGACTTCACCGAAATGGACGCTGGCGCTAAACACGCTGGGGGGATTGCGGAAAATGCTCGATGCCACGCTGCCAGAGAATAGAGTGGCAAACGAGCCGATGCCGCCGCGAAGCACGGTCTTGGAATCCAGGTTCCACGCAAAACCAAAGCGTGGTTCCGGAACGATGGATTCCAGGCTCTGGTACAGGTTGTGCAACCCCGTGGTGATGGTCTGGTTGTACGGAACGCTGGCGCCGCCGGTGTAGCCCGACGTGCCGAACTGCGTGTTCATGCGGGCGAAGCAGTTATCCAGACAGGCCGGGTTGCCGTCGTGCTCGATGCGGATACCCAGCGTCAGCGTAACATTGCGCCGGATCTTCCATTCATCCTGCACATAAGCGCCCAGCGAGCTCATACGAAGGTGCACCTGAAACAAATTCGGGAAGCTCTGGGTGAAGGAATCGCCCAGGCCCGTGGCGTCGATCTTTCCGGTAGTAAAATCGGTCAAATCGGGGATGTTGTAAAATCCGTTGAAAGCCGATTCGTTGTTGGTGAAATCGGTGACCTTGTTGTACCGGTAATTGACGCCGCCCTTAAGGCTGTGTTTGCCATGGATCCAGGTGAGGTCATCCACCAACTGAGCCTGGCCCACGTTGCGGCCCTGGGGCATGTTGGTGGCCGTGCCCACCTGTGAGCAGCAGAAGTCTGACACGTTGATGGTTTCCGGCATCGCCGCCTCAACCTTTTGCAAGCTCGCGTAACCGAAAATCGCCTGGTACCAGGAGCCCGAACCGATGAAGTTATTCACCAGGGTAGGCGAGATGGCGTAGGTATACGTCAACTGGCCGTTATCGGCGGGTTGGTTGCTCTGCTCATTGAGAATCGGGTTAATCAGGCTCGGCCCGGTGGCCTGAAGGCCCCAATCGTAGTTGTAGCGCGCGCTGATCTTCTGCTTGTCGGTGATGTTGTAGTCCGCGCGAACGGTGATCAGGCTCTCTTTGTTTGTCTCGGCGACGTTTTCGGCGAAGGCGTAGGTGCAAGGCACGGTGGTGCCGAAAATGCCGCCGCCGGGAGCGGCAATGCCTGCGTTCCAGAAGGTGCCGGTGCCGCAACCCAGGTGGCCGTTGCCATCCTGCAATGAGTTGGCGCTGCCGTTGACTACGGGGATGGCGTTCTTGGCGCCGGATGCGCCGTTCCACAGCGCGAACGCGTCATTATAGAGAGGCAAGGCGGCCGCGTCGGCGTGAGCCAGGGTATAGGTCTGGAGCTGCGGAGAAGGCAGGTATACCGTGCCCGAACCCGGCAGGGCGTACTGCAAGCTCTCGTAATTGAAGAAGAAGAACAGCTTGTTCTTCTTGATGGGACCGCCGAAGGAGCCGCCGAAGTTATGGGAATCGGACCGCGGTTGCTGCAGGCCCTCCTGGTTGTTGAAGAAGTCGTTGGCGTTGAACTCCTTGTCGTTGTAATTGTGGAACAGGTTGCCGTGGAACGTGTTGCTGCCGGTCTTCCCGATCCAGTTGACCTGCGCGCCGCTCATGCGCCCGAAGTCGGCGCTGTACGCGTTGAGGATCACGGCCGCTTCGGCGATCTCATTGGCCCCCAGCGTGTTGTTGCTGGCGCCCGAGTTGTTGATATTCAGATACGGATCCATGTCGTCGGCGCCGTTGAGGGTGTACAGGTTGGTGGCGCCGGGGATTCCGTTGACGTTGAAGTTGCCCGCCGCGCCGCCGCCCGGCAGCACCAGGACGCCGGGAACGGTGAACGCCATGGTGGTGAGATCGCCGCCCATGGTCGGTAGATTGGTAACCTGCGAGGTGTTGAAGCCGCTCGCCAGGTTGGCGTTTTCGGTTTGTAGGATGGCAGCCTGGGCCTCAACCATAACCACTTCCTGCGTGCCTTGCACTGTCAGCGTGAGGTTGATGGCAGTTTCCTGGCCCGCAATCAGAGTGAATTTTTCCGTTTTGGATTTCAGCCCGGTGGATTCGCCCGATACGTAGTAATCGCCCGGTTGCAGCAGCGCGAAGCGATACCCGCCGCTCGAGTTGGTGGTGCTCGTGTGGCTTTCGTTGGTGTCGGCGAATTTGGCGGTTACCTTGGCGTTGGGCACGACGGCCCCGCTGGAGTCGGTGACGACGCCCACGATATCGCCGGTCGTCATTGTCTGGCTGTGCGCGGCAGGCACGCCCAGCAGCAGAAGCATTACAGCCAGGCTGGCCAATGCCAGCCAGTAACGCCTCAAGTGCGTTGATCCCTTCATAATTAAAGACCTCCTCTGGTCTCGAAACTAACCTTCGTGCTAAACCTAACCACTAAAAAGGTAAAAAGCCGTCAACCGCAATAGAAAAACCCAAAAGTACCCTAAAATGGCTTCTATTGTAGCCCCTTTAAACGTTACTGCTACCACTTCCCACGAACCCTCAACGTAGAGGGCACATTGCAATTGACCCCGCAACAGCCCCCGCGCGGCCTCCGCAATTAAATAAATGTCCTTATGGGATATACGGATACCATCATTCCACTTCGATTGCAACCGCCAGGTTGGCGGGGGCCTCCGGGCGCGAAGGCCGGCGTCCCATGGTATTAAAGGGGGGAACGGCGAGGGCGGAACGCTTCTTCAATAGCGAAGCAGGGAAACTGCGGCCGGGCAGGGCCGGGGTCTTTCACGGCGAGGGAATCTCGAAGGCACACAGGAAAGTGGGGCAGGCGTAAACCTGCCCCACCGGTTATGGGATTGGTTAGAAGCTGAACTTCGCAGTCACAACGATGATGCGTCCGCCAACCAGGGACGCGCCCTGGCCCGAACCGTAGGGGCTGGTGGGCGGCCCGACCAGGCCGGAAGTGGTGCCCATCGTAACACCCGACGTAACGGAAGCGTTCGGGTTCGAGAAGTTCGGATGGTTGAGGGTATTGTAGATCTGGCCTCCGAGTTCTAACGCATAGCGCTCCTTGATGAAAAATTTCTTGCTGAGCTGCGTGTCGATATCGAAGTAGCCGGGGCCACGGAAAACGCCCGGTCCGGTAATCCCGAAATCAGTCTGTACCGGTGTCGCAACGCCCGAGGTCGTATTGTAGGTTTCGAACTGGCTGGGGGTGTAACACGGCGTATCGGCGGTGCCCTTAACCGCGGTGCAGACCGGGCTGATGTGGGGGTCGATGACGGATGCCAGGAACGTTCCGCTGAATCCGCCGCCGGAGTTGATCTGCGCGTTGATCTTGCTGTCCGCCGACGAGAAGGGTGTTCCCGTGAAGGCATAGATCTTCATGCCGAAATTCCAGCCGCCCAGCACCGTGTTGACGATGCGGTTAGCGAACTTGTTAGGCTCCGACCAGATGAGATCGCTGACGATGGCGTGACGCACATCGAAGCCCTGGTTGCCGTAGCCAAAGTTCAGGTTGTACGGGTTGTAGATACTGGAGAGGCCCAATGCGTGCGACCACGTCCAACCCACTTGGCCCTGGAGGCCCCACTTCATGGAATGCCGGATCTGGACCGACATGGCGTCGTAGTTGGAGTAGCCCGCATTCAACACCTGGGTCACGGTGAGGAAACGCGGATCCGGTGCGGCAGTGGGGAGGCCCGCGAAGCTGGTCCCGTAGTACTTGTTGGTGCCGCCGCTGAGCAGCAGGAAGGCATTGGCCCAGCCGTTGCTGAGCGCCTGATCAAAACCGTGGTTGCCGGTGTAGGTGACGGCCAGGACATCGTGCGCGTCCAGGGTACGTTCCGCCTGGACGCTCCACTCGGTGGTCTTGGGAACGACATACTTGTTCGGCGGCGAATAGTAGCTGGGCGCCGAGAATGCGATTTTACCCAACGCGGCCTGAATCGCGGTGAGGTTGTCTCCCGCTCCGAATCCGGAGGTGAAGATGTTGTAGGCCGCCAGTGCCGCATAGGCCGAGCTGTTCGGATCGCTGGGCAGACCCACTTCACCGAATTTCACGCTCGGGCTGAATTTGCTGGGGGCATTGCCAAACACATTTTCCGCCGTGCTCCCCGAGAACAGAGTGGCGAATATTCCGATGCCGCCGCGAATCACGGTCTTGGAATTGGGGCTCCAGGCGAAGCCGAAGCGCGGTTCCGGAACGATGGATTCCAGGCTCTGGAACTCGCTATGCAACCCGGTGGTGATGCTCTGGTTGTACGGGACGCTTGCGCCGCCCACATAGCCCGCGGTGCCGAACTGGGTGTTCAAGCGGGCGAAGCAATTGTCGAGGCAGGCCGGGTTGGCATCGTGCTCGATGCGGAAACCCAGCGTGAGCGAGAGGTTGCGGCGAACCTTCCATTCATCCTGCACGTAAGCGCCCACGGAGGTCATGCGTATGTGGGCTGCGTAGATATCCGGGAAGCCCTGGCTGAAGGAATCGCCAAGACCCGTGGCGTTAATCTGGCCGGTCGTAAAGTCGGTCAAATCGGCGAAGCTGTACGTCCCCTTGTACGTGCTGCTGGCGATGCTGGTGTCGGTGATCTTATCCTTGCGGTAATTCACGCCGGTCTTCAAAGTGTGCTTGCCTTTAACCCAGGTGAGGTCATCCACCAATTGAGCCTGGCCCACGTTGCGGCCGGTAGGGAAGCTGGCGCCGACGCCGGTGCAGCAGCCATCACCCACGCTGAAGCTTTCGGGCATGAGGGAGGTGGTCTTGGCGAAATCGGCAACGCCGAAGATGGCGGTATACCACATGCCGGAACCGGTGAAGTTATTCACCAGGGTCGGTGTGATCGCGTAGGTGTAGGTTAACTGGCCCTGGTCGGACGGTTGATGGCTTACCGAATTGAAAACCGGGCTGATGAAGCTGACCGCGGTGGCCTGCAGGCCCCAATCGTAGTTGTAGCGCAAGCTGATCTTCTGCTTATCGGTGATGTTGTAGTCTGTGCGAACGGTGATCAGGCTCTCGGTGTTGGGTATGTTGGCGTTCTCGGCGAAGGCGTAGGTGCAAGGCACAGTGGTGCCGAAAACGCCGCCGCCGGGCGCGGCCACATTGGCGTTCCAGAAGGTGCCGATGCCGCAACCCAGGTGGTTGTTGCTGTCCTGCAAGGGGCCGCTGCCGTTGGTTTCGGGAACCGCGTTTTTCGCGCCGGATGCGCCGGCCCATAGCGCAAACGCATCCTGATAGAGAGCCGTGGAGGCCGATGGGATATGCGCCAGGGTATAGGCCTCGAGCTGCGGCGAAGGAACGGTTATTTTCGTGTTGGAACCCGGCAGGGCGTACTGCAAGCTCTCGTAATTGAAGAAGAAGAACAGTTTGTTCTTCTTGATGGGACCGCCGACGGAGCCGCCGAAGTTATGCGAATCGGAGCGCGGTTCCTGCAAGCTCGCCTGGTTGTTGAAGAAGGTGTTGGCGTTAAAGATCTTGTCGTTGTAGTTGTGGTACAGGTTGCCGTGGAAGGTGTTGCTGCCGCTCTTGGTCACGAAGTTCACCTGCGCGCCGCTCATGCGGCCATAGTCGGCGCTGTAGGCGTTGAGGACCACGGAGGCCTCGGCCACTTCATTGGACCCGAGCGTGTTGTTGCTGGCCCCTGAGTTGTTGAGGTTGTTGAAGGGGTCCATATCGTCGGCGCCGTTGAGTGTGAACAGCGTGGTCGCTCCGGGAATTCCGTTGGTGATGAAACCGGCCCCGCCCTTGCCCACCAGGTTGCCGGGAACGGTGAACGCGATGGTGGTGATATCGCCGCCGTTGGCGGGCAGATCGATCATTTGCCGGGTATCGAAGCCGGTGGCCAGGTTGGCGTTTTCGGTCTGCAGGATGGTGGCCTGGGCCTGTACCTCGACCAATTCCACCGTGCCTTGCACGCCCAGGGTGAGGTTGACGGCAGTTTCCTGGCCCACCAAAAGGGTGAATTTTTCTACTTTGGATTTCAGGCCAACGGCTTCGCCCGTCACGTAATAGTCGCCCGGCTGCAGCAATGAGAAGCGATACTCGCCGCTCGGGCTGGTGACCACCGAATGGGCTTCGTTGGTGTCGACATATTTGACGGTGACCTTGGCGTTGGGCACGACGGCCCCGCTGGCGTCGCTGACAGTGCCTACGATGTCGCCCGTGGTGGCTGTCTGGCTATACGCGGAAGGCGCGCCAAGCAGCAGAAACATTACAGACAGGCCGGCGGCTGCCAGCCAGAAACGCCTCAAGTGCATCGATCCCTTCATGGTAAAGACCCTCCTCGGTCTCGAGACTAACGGTGGCTTAACCTGATGCCACAAACAGAAGCAAAAAGCCGTCAACGCGAGATAATTCCGGAATCCAAAATGATTTTGGTGGAACCCCTATATAGTGTTATCGCCACCGTTCTGGCGAACCCTCAACCCGGAGGGACAGCTTGCGGCAGGCCCCGATACAACTCCCGCGGGGCCCCGAAATCTCCGTATGGGTTATATGGATACCACTGTTTCAATAAGATTGCAACTGGTGGGTACACTGTTGGGTTAATCGGCGCATCGAGAGGGGACAGTGCCCGGCAAGGCGGGGCCGGCGCTTCCGCCGGCCAACTATTTCGCCTTCAGGGCCTTGGTGATGGTTTCGATCTCACCGGCCGCGATGCCCTTGGCCGTGGCCTGCAGCACCGCAAAGAAATGCGCCACCTCGACATCGGTATCGGGAAAGCCGATGTTGCCCTTGGGTCCTTCCGACGTAGCCAGGACCTTACCCTGCGCATCAATCACCGCAAACCACGGGATTCCATCGATGCCCTCGAGCGATCCCAGCCGGCGGGCCAGTTGTTCGGAGCCTTCATTCTTCTCGGTATCGACGGTCACCACGGAGTAGTATTTGGCCAGGATCGGCGCGGCCTCGCTCTGCTGGAAAAACTTCTCCATCTTTTTGCACCAGCCGCACCAATCGGCCCGGAACTCCACCCAGCCAAGTTTGCCGCTGGCGGCCAGCGCCGGGAGCGACTTCGCAAATACCTCGGCCGCCGGCGCGCCCGGGAAGAATTCCATCAGGATCGCCTTGAGCTTGGCCGGAGCGATGTGCCCGGCATCCAGAATTCGCGGCGCGGTGATCGTGGTCACCAGCGCTCCGTCCGAATCCAGCACGGTGATCAGCATGGCATTGTCTTTGGGCAGAGCGGCGTGAATCTTCTGCGCGAACTGCTGCACGGCCGCGGCATCGGCCACGTTGATGGGAACACCCACGTAGCCGGCGAGCAGATGCGGCAGATCGGGATCGTTGTGGATTGCTTCGTGAACGTCGCCGCAGAGGGTGCACCAGCTTCCTTCGTACAGCACCGCCAAGCGCTTGTGCGAATTTCTTGCCTCGGCCAGTCCGTCGTTAAGAGCCTTCTCGGCCTCCGTGTCGGGCGCGAGCCACTGAGGGCCGGCCGCACGCGTTCGGGCAGCAGCGGCTGGAGTCTGGGCCGAGACAAGACACGGCGCCAGGATCACTGCGGCGAAGAGCAGAGTGTTACTCAGATTCATACCGACCTTTCCGATTGGGATCGAAACCCCATTCTAATCCCCTGGAAGGTGGGGCAGTCCTTCTGGACTGCGGCGGACGCCGCCGCCGGCCTTTCGCAGTGGTCAAACGACTTGATTCTTCGACGGGCGAGCGGGTCCAGGGGGACCCGCGCAGACCAGGGGGTCTGCCCCACCAATTCCGCCAAGTCCACACACAAGCCGCTAAGATGTGGTTTGTGAGGAGGCCCCAATGAACCGCCGCACCTTTCTCGCCGGAGCCAGCGCCGCCGCCGCGCTGGGCCGCGCCCAGACGTCGCCGCCCGCCGTCCCGCCGCGCCGCACCTATCCCCTCAATCGCAACTGGCTCTTCGCAACCCACGCCACGCCAGACAGCCACGAGCCCGGCTTCGACGAGTCCAAACTCAGCCGCGTCACGTTGCCGCATACCAACGTGGAGCTGCCCTGGCATAGCTTCAACGATCAAGCCTATGAGTTCGTTTCCGTCTACCGGCGGCACTTGCACGCGCCGGCGGCCTGGAACGGCAAGCGCGTCTTTGTGGATTTCGGCGGCGTGATGACCGCGGCCAGGGTGACCATCAACGGGCACCGCTTCGAAGAATATCGCGGCGGATACACGCCATTTGCCTTTGAACTGACGGAGCATTTGAAGTACGGCGCGGACAATCTGCTGGCGGTGGAAGTGGATTCGACCGAGCGCGCCGACATTCCGCCCTTCGGCGGCAGCATCGACTACCTGACCTTCGGCGCGATCTACCGGGATGTCCAACTGCGCGTGGTGCCGCAGACCCACCTGGCGAACATCTTTGCCAAGCCGGTGCGCGTAATGGCGGCCGATCGCGCGGTGCTGGTGCGGTGTTATGTGGACGGGCCGGTGAATGAGCCGCGGACCATCACGGTCGAGTTGCGCGATGGAGATCGGGTTTTGAAAAGCGCCACGGCGACGGTGAACGCAGCCGCCGAGTACCACGACGTGGTCCTCGCGAGCGTCGGCGACATTCAACTGTGGGACCTCCATCGCCCCAAGCTGTACCAGGTGACGGCGCGCCTCGACAGTGGCGACGCGCTGACGACGCGCATCGGATTCCGCGAGGCGCGCTTCACCGACAAGGGCTTCTACCTCAATGGCGAGCCTGTAAAACTGCGCGGCCTGAACCGCCACCAGACCTATCCTTACACCGGCGGGGCCATGCCGGCGCGGGTGCAGGCTCAGGACGCCAACGTGCTGCGCCAGGAACTCAAGTGCAATATCGTGCGCACGTCTCACTATCCGCAATCGCCGCACTTTCTGGATGCCTGTGACGAAATGGGATTGCTGGTGCTGGAGGAGATTCCCGGCTGGCAGCACATCGGCGACGCGGCGTGGCAGTCGCTGGCCGTGGACAACGTCGGCCGCATGATCCAGCGCGACTGGAATCACCCTTCCATCGTGCTGTGGGGCGTGCGCATCAACGAGTCCGCCGACAATCACGATTTCTATACGCGCACCAACGCCCTGGCGCACTCGCTGGACGATTCGCGCCAGACCGGCGGAATCCGCAACCGGCCGAACTCGGAGCTGCTGGAGGACGTGTTTACCATAAACGATTTCGGATTTCCGTTGCGGCCGCCCAGCCATCCGCTCTATCTGAACACCGAGTTCAACGGCCACATGTTCTCCACCAAGCGGTTCGACAACGTGGAGCGCGTGGCGGAGCACGTGATTCGTCACGTGCGCGTGCACGATCAACTGGCCTCCGACGAACGCTACGCCGGCGGCATCGCGTGGTGCGCCTTCGATTACGCTTCGCACCGCTACTTCGGATCGGGCGACCGCATCTGCTACCACGGAGTGAGCGATATCTTCCGGCTGCCCAAACCAGCGGCGGGCTTCTACCGGTCGCAGTGCGATCCCGAAGAAGAGGTCGTGATCGAGCCCGGCTTCTTCTATGCCTGGGGCGACCGCGGAAGCGGCAACGGTCCGGGCGTGGTGCCGATCTGTTCGAATTGCGATCACCTGAAGATCTATTACAACGGCCGGCTTCTTCTGGAGGCCGACCCCGATCGCAAGACCTATCCCAACCTCAAGCACCCGCCATTCATGGTGAACCTGACCACGCTCTCATTCGGTACTTGGGGCGATTTGAAGATCGAAGGCTATCTCAAAGACAAGCTCGTGGCCACCAGGATGCTGTCGGGCAGCGGCACCGACGATGTGCTGCTGGTGAAACCCGACGACACGGAATTGGATGGCGACGGCCGCGATGCCACCCGCGTGGTGCTCGCCGTGACCGACCAGTTTGGCAATCTGCGGCCGTTCGCGAGCGGCGCGATTCAATTGAGTCTCACGGGCCCGGGCCAGATTGTAGGAGAGAACCCATTCTCTCTGAGCGGCGGCGCCGGCGCCGTGTGGGTCAAGGCCAAAGAAGCCGCCGGAACCATCCGCTTGGAAGCCCGCCATCAATATCTCGGCACGCGAACCGTGGAGATTCGCGTACGCGCGGTGGAGGCGGAATTTGTTTGACGGCCACGCATAAATCCAGCCCATAGAAATTTTGAATTTGCGCTGCGGAATGTAAGGGCTTACTATAAAAGAGAACCAAGTTGGATTCGGGGCCCTTCCGATGGCCCACCTAACGTGCTGAACCGCACCTGGCGCTTTCAGTACATCCAATACTAAACACTTAGAGGAGAATAGACCCACATGAAGAAATCTCTGTTTCTTGCAGGACTGCTGTCTCTTTCGAGCCTGGTTTTTGCCGGCGCCAAATCGTATCCCATAATGATTGACTCCGCCGCAAAGGCCGGCAGCGTACAGCTAGCCAAAGGCAACTATACCGTGCAGGTGGAAGGCGACAAGGCCGTGTTCACCGACCAGCACCGCAAGTCGGTCTCCGTTTCCGTGAAGCTCGACACGGGCACAGGCAAGAAGTTCGAATACACCAGCGTGGAAGCGACTCAGAAGGACGGCACCGAAATCATCAAGTCGATTCACCTGGCCGGCTCGACAACCACCATCGAATTCGGCGACTAACTAAGCAATGGCTCCGCCCTTGATATCCCTTCGGGATATGGGAGTCAGGAGTCAGAAGACAGGAGTCAGAATAGGCAGCCACCCGCTTGCGCTTACGGCTCGGATCGGAGCAACGAGCGTAAGCGAGTGGTTTGCTCACCACTTGTCGGTGCGGAACGGAGCCGAAGGTAGGCCGGCGGCATTGTAGAGATTGCAGCCTTCGGGATAGTTGTCCCAGGCGTAGCGCACGGCCTGCGGCATGGTCACGTCCGCGCGGCTCACAACGATGGTGTCGCCGTCCAGGCGCGCATCGGCATCGACGAATTTCCGATCAGCGCCGGCCACCTGGAACCACTTCAGCGGACCGCCCTTGGCCACCAGTCCGCCGCCGAGGTGCGAAAACTTCAGCCGGATGGCGCTTCGCTCGATGCTCATCGATTCATACACCGGGCCCGAAAACTCGATCTGCCGATGGTACACGTTGGCCAGCGCGATGAGCGTGAGGCGGTCACCCAGCGGCTCTTTGTTGTGCGGATGCACGTCCTTCTCGTCGCCGATATCGATGGTGACGGCGATCCCGGTATTGGGCAGCGAAAGCACGGCGGCCTGACCTTCCCTGACGCGCGGGTTATTGCTGATGTTGGCTTGCGCCGCGAGTTGCACCACATAGAACGGGAAATCGCCCTCACCCCAAAGCTTGCGCCACTCGGTCACGACGGCGTTCTGCACGTGCGGATAGAGAGTGACGCCTGCGTCGCCGCCCACAATCGATTCGCCCTGATACCAGATGACGCCGCGAATCGCATACGGAATCGCGGGATGGATCATGCCATTGAACAGGACCGTGGGCTGGTGCTGATCCTGCACGGGATCGCGCTGCTGCCGCGGCGGCGGGCCCGGGCGGGCGTTGATGGTCTGCGGCGGCGCGGGAGCCTGGTCCCCCGGAGCTTGCGGATTCTTGCGATAAAAAGCGACGGCCGCGTCGAAGCCATCGAGCATCGGCTTCAGTAGCGGATCGGCGGCCATGGTTTCGCGAGGCAGCCACGCCTCGGCGGTGCTGGCGCCATAGGCGAGCACCAACATGCCGACTGGCGTATCGAGCTCCTTGTGCAGGTTGCGGCCAAAGAGGTACGCAACCGCGGAGAAGCCCGGCACGGTCTCCGGCGTGCAAACCAGCCACTGGCCCTGCAGGTCCGGTTGCGGCTCATCACTCCTGACGGACTTGCCGGTGAACATACGGAGCTTGGGATAGTTGGCAGCGGCGATCTCCTTCTCTTCGTCCACCAGGCCGGCGTAGGACGCGGCTTTCTTCGAAACCGTGAAGGCCATGTTGGATTGACCCGAGCCGAGCCAGACCTCGCCCACGAGGACGTCCCGAATGGTGATGGTGTTGGCGCCGGCGATGGTCATTTCATATGGGCCGCCTGGTTGCAAATCGGTCAGGCGGACCATCCATTTGCCCGCGGCGTCCGCGGCAACCGATTGCCGCTGACCGCTGAATGTGACGGTGACCGGCTCGCCCGGCCCGGCGGTTCCCCAAACGGGAACCGGCATGCCGGATTGCAAAACCATGTGGTCGCCAAAGAGCGCTGCGGGTTTGACGGTCGCTTCGGCCGCCAAGGGGACAATCGATAGGACCACCAGCGCTGCCGCACAGAATTTCATTCAGGCCTCCGAGATTTATTCTCTCAAAGAACATGGGAGTCAGGGAGTTAGAAGTTGGGGAGTTAGAAGGAAGAAGTCAGAAGTCAGGAATTCACCGCCGAGACGCGGAGGCGCGGAGAAAAAGCCACTTGTGGCATGAGATCGATGGGAAATAGAAAGAGGGCGTTGCGGCGGCCGGGGCTCTCGGACTTTTCGCCGGGCGTGTCTCCGGATTCTCTCGGACCCTATTACGGGGCGGCCGCCAATGATTTGAACCGCATCTTCAGGGTTGACGAC
>JBEKQS010000142.1:0-15132 GCA_049519475.1 Bryobacteraceae bacterium
ATCAAGGAAAGATTCGGCGACCGGGTCAGCGCGACATCCACCTACCTGGGCCAGAATTTCATCGTCGCCAAACCGGACGCGCCTGTATCCCTGCTGGAATACCTGAAGCTCGAAGCTGACTTCGATTACCTGGTGGACATCACCGCGGTGGATTGGCCCAAACGGCCCGAGCGCTTCGACGTGGTCTACGTGGTCTACAGCTTCGCGCGGAACGAGCGCGTGCGGATCAAGACTCATATTCCCGAAGGCTTCAAGCTGGAAACCGCGGTGGGCGTGCACCTGACGGCCAACTGGCTGGAGCGCGAGGTCTTCGACATGTTCGGCATCGAGTTCGAGGGCCACCCCGATCTGCGCCGCATCCTCATGCCCGAGGAGTGGCAGGGGTACCCGTTGCGCAAGGATTACGGCATTCTTCAGCAGGACGACCGTTGGGTTCGGGAGAACCTCGGTATCGAGAGCGGCCAGTGACATCAGTATGCCCGATGCAACATTTCTAGATTCCACCGAATTAGTGCTCAATATGGGCCCGCAGCACCCGTCTACCCACGGGGTGTTGCGAGTGATCCTGAAGCTGGACGGCGAGAAGGTGCTGGGGACGGATTGCGTCATCGGATACCTGCACCGCGGCGTGGAGAAGATTGCGGAACACCGCACGTACACGCAGTTCAACCCCTACGTGGACCGCATGGATTACGTGGCGGCGGTGTCGAACGGTCTGGGCTACTGCCTGGCGGTGGAGAAACTGCTGAACGTGGAGGCACCGCCGCGCGCGCAGGCCGTGCGGGTGATTCTCACGGAACTGAACCGCATCGCCAGCCACCTGATTTGGCTGGGCACGCACGCCCTCGATATCGGGGCCATCACGCCGGTCTTTTACTGCCTGCGGGAGCGCGAAGAAGCCCTGAAGATTCTCGAGAAGTATTGCGGCGCGCGGCTCACCACGCACGCCTTCCGCATCGGCGGGTTGCAGTATGAGACCTACGACGGCTTCGAGCGGGAAGTGCGGGACTTCTGCAAAATGTTCGTGCCCAAGGTGGACGAATACGAAGAACTGTTGACCAACAACCGCATCTGGAAGGCGCGGTTGATCGGCGTCGGAATCCTGAGCGCCGAGGAATGCAAGGAATTCGGCGTCACCGGGCCGGTGTTGCGCGCCGCCGGCGTGAAGTGGGACCTGCGCAAGGCGCAGCCGTACTCGGGCTACGAGAAATACGATTTCGAAATCCCCACGAGGGCGAACGGCGATACCTACGACCGGTATGTTGTCCGCATGCAGGAAATGCGGCAAGCGGTGCGCATCATGGAGCAGGCCGTCGAAGCCATTCCCGAAGGCCCGATCATGGGAAAAGTCGGGAAGGTGATCAAACCGCCGGTAGGCGAAGCGTACGTCTCGATTGAAGCGCCCAAGGGCGAGTTGGGGTATTACGTGGTCAGCGACGGATCCACGCAGCCGTACCGGTGCCGCGTGCGGCCGCCGTCGTTCGTGAATCTGCAGGCGCTCGACCGAATGATCCGGGGCGGCCTGGTGGCCGACGTCGTAGCGGTGATCGGAACATTGGATATTGTGTTGGGAGAGATCGATCGATGAGGGAAGGGAGTCAGAAGTCAGGAGTCAGAAGTCAGAATGGCGGAGCCGGCGCGCTTCTTTTGACTTCTGTCTTCTGACTCGTGTCTTCCTGAGAGTTTTTATGCTCAATCTGCTGAAGAAGATTTTTCTGGTGGACCTGTTGCAGGGACTGCGGGTGACGTTCCGGAATCAGAATCCCAAGTACATCTATACCGAGCAGTATCCGGCGGAGCGGCCTCAGGTGGCGGAGCGGTATCGGGGCGCGCCGCGGCTGAATAACAACCCGGACAACGGCGAGACCTTGTGCATCGCCTGCAATTTGTGCGCGCTGGCCTGTCCGGAAAACCTGATCGTGGTCTGTCCGGAAAACCTGATCGTGGTCACCAGCGAACGCAACGAAACCACCCGGCGCAAGGAACTGACGACGTTTATCTATGACACTTCGCGGTGCATGTTCTGCGGGCTGTGCGAAGATGCCTGTCCAGTGGACGCGCTGGAGCTGACACAGGATTTCGAACTGGCCACTTACACCCGGGAAGGCCAGATTTGGGACCGGCAGATGCTGGAAGAAGGGCCGAAGCCGACTCAATACAAATGCTGATTGATACGTTTTTTTTCTACGTGTTCGCCCTCTTGACGCTGGGTGGCGGTCTGCTCACCATCACGCGGCGAAACGCGGTGCATAGCGCGCTTTCGCTGATTGTGTCGCTGTTGGGCGTGGCCGGGCTGTACCTGATGCAGCAGGCGGAATTCCTGTTCGCGGTGCAGATTGTGTTGTATGTGGGCGGCATCATGGTGCTGTTCCTATTCGTGATCATGCTGGTGAACCTGGACCAGTCGGCCAAGCAGCGGCAGTTCAACGGCCAGTGGATGGTGGCGCTGGTGGCGGTGGCCGCCGTGGGCGCCGAGATCTCCTGGTTCCTGTATCGCGGGCAGGGCGCGTTCCAACTGGCCGACAGCGCGGGCGCGCCTTCCGCCGCCGCTATTGCCGTGACCACGCCGGGCAACACGGAAATGCTGGCGGACGTGCTCTTCCAGGAATACCTGCTCCCCTTCGAAATCGCTTCGGTCCTGCTGCTGGTGGCGGTGGTGGGCGCGGTGGTGATGGCCAAGAAAAGGATCTGACGATGCATCCGGTAACCACAGTTCATTACCTGGCCTTGAGCGCGGCGCTGCTGCTCATCGGCACCGTGGGCGTGCTGACGCGCCGCAGCATTGTGATTATTCTGATGTCCATCGAGCTGATTCTGAATGCCGTGAACATCAACCTGGTGGCGTTTTCGCGCCAGGCGCACGCCGTCCACGGGCAGATTTTCGCGATCTTCGTGATCGTCGATGCGGTCGCCGAAGCCGCCGTCGGGCTGGGCATTTTGATCGCTCTGTTCCGCAATAAAGAAACCGTGCTGGCGGATGAAATCGATTTGCTGAAGTGGTAGGAGAGCCGTGAACTTCCTAGACCAAATCTGGCTGATTCCTCTATTCCCGCTGTTCGGGGCGGCGCTCATGTTGCTGTTGGGCAAGATGCTCGACCCGCAGCCGCCCTCTCAAGTAGCGGTCGCTCCCGGTGTGGAGCCGGTCGATGACGGGCACGGGGAACACAGCGCCCACGGGCACCCACACGAGCATAGTCATGATCACGATCATGGTCACGGACACGGGCATCCCCATTCGTCGCCACTGAAGACCCTGATCAGTTTCATCTGCCCGGGGACGGTGCTGCTTTCGTTCCTCTTTTCGGTGGGCGCGGTGTGGCAGCTTTCGCAGAAGGCCGAGCGCGTGCACCAGATCATCCAGTTCACCTGGATCGCCGGGCTGCCGTTCCACATGGCGAACGGGCACCTGGCCACGTTCTCCGTGGATTGGGGCTTTCTGCTGGACCCGCTGAGCTCGGTCATGATCCTGGTGGTGACCGGCATCGGGTTCCTGATCCATGTGTACTCCATCGGGTACATGGCGCACGACAACGGCTACTACCGCTTCTTCGGATACATGAACCTGTTCGTCTTCTTCATGCTGATGCTGGTGCTGGCCAACAACTACACGCTGCTGTTCGTGGGTTGGGAAGGCGTGGGGTTGTGCAGCTACCTGCTGATCGGATTCTACTTCCACAAGAAATCAGCGGCCGACGCGGGCAAGAAGGCCTTCGTGGTGAACCGCGTGGGCGATGCCGGCTTCGTGTTGGGAATGCTGCTGATGCTCAGCGTGTTGGGCACAGTGCGCTTCACCGACGTGAACTCCATCCTGCATAGCGGCCAGTTCGCCCGCGAAACCACCTTCGGCGTCTTGAGCGCCATGTCGCTGCTGATGTTTTTCGGCGCCACCGGAAAATCGGCGCAGGTGCCCCTGTATATTTGGTTGCCCGACGCCATGGAAGGCCCGACGCCGGTCTCGGCTCTGATCCACGCGGCCACCATGGTGACGGCGGGCGTGTACATGGTGGCGCGCTCCGCGGCGTTGTTCCAGTTGACCCCGCAGACGTCGATGATTGTAGCGATCATCGGGGCTTTCACGGCGATTCTGGCGGCCAGCATCGCGCTGGTGCAGAACGATATCAAACGCGTGCTGGCCTACTCCACGGTGAGCCAGCTCGGCTACATGTTCCTGGCGCTGGGCGTGGGCGCGTATTGGGTGGCCATCTTCCACCTGTTTACGCATGCCTTCTTCAAGGCCCTGCTCTTCCTTTGTTCCGGCTCGGTGATCCACTCGCTGGGCGGCGAGCAGGATATGCGGCGCATGGGCGGGCTCAAGGATAAGATCCCTATCACCCACTGGACCATGTGGGTGGGGTCCATTGCGATCGCGGGGATTCCGGGCTTCGCCGGATTCTTCTCGAAGGACGAGATCCTGTGGCAGGCGTACAGTTCGCCGCTGGGATCCATCGCCCTCTATGCCGTGGGTCTGACCACCGCCGCCATGACGGCGTTCTACATGTGGCGGCTCATGAACATGACGTTCTACGGCAAGTCGCACGTGGCGCCGGAAGTGGCCAAGCACATCCACGAATCGCCTTTTGCGATGACCGGGCCTCTGAGCATTCTGGCTTTCGGCAGTATAGCGGCCGGCTGGCTGGGCACGCCCCGATTGTGGAACCTGCCGGAGGCTTTCCGCAGCTTCGAATCGTGGCTGGCGCCGATGTTTGAATCCCCGCTGGTGAAGGCAGCCGGAGAAGCCGGTCACGACACCTCGATGGAATGGACGCTGATGGGCGCCTCCGTGCTGGTTGCAGTCATCGGCATTTACGTGGCGCGCGTTTTGTACTGCCAGAAGCCGGAAATTCCCGACCGCATCGAGGCGCGCTTCGAACCGCTCTACAAGGTGCTCTACCACAAGTGGTATGTGGATGAGATCTACGACTTCCTGTTCGTCGACGGCTTGTGCAAGGGGGGCGGGCTGGCGCTGGGCGCGTTCGATCGCAACGTGGTGGATGGCGGCGTCAACGGCGCCGGGTGGCTGACGCGCTTCACCGCCAGACTTTCCATGTGGTGGGATACCTGGATCGTCGACGGCGCCGTGCGATTCACTTCCTTCTGCGTGAAGATGCTCTCCTACCCGGTTTGCATTCTGGAGACCGGGCGCCTGCAGACCTACGCCTTCTTTGTGGTGGTGGGCGTTCTGGCGATGTTCGGCTATTACGTGGTGCGGTAAACCTATGGACCAGCACTTACTCAGCATTGTTCTCTTGACGCCGCTGGCCGGTTTGTTGGTTCTGCTTTTCATTCCGTCGAAGAGCAAGGACTTGATCCGGATCTGGGCGAACCTGGCGGCCTTCGCAGGGTTCCTGGTTTCTCTCCCGCTGGTCCACCGCTTCCAGGTGGGCGTCGCCGGCTTCCAATTCGAAGAACGCGCCGACTGGATCCCCTCGCTGGGCGCGCACTATCACATCGGCATGGACGGCATCAGCCTGCTGCTGGTGATGTTGACCACCGTGATGGGCTTCGTCGCGATCCTCTGTTCGTGGAACGCGGTCCAGGATCGCACCAAGGAATACTACGCCATGTTCCTGCTGTTGCAGACGGGCATGATCGGCGTGTTCGTGGCGCTCGATTTCTTCCTGTTCTACGTTTTCTGGGAACTGGTGCTGGTTCCGATGTACTTCATCATCGGAGTGTGGGGCGGCCCGCGCAAGCTATACGCCGCCATCAAGTTCTTCCTTTATACCCTGGCCGGCTCGGTGCTGATGCTGCTGGGCATCCTGACGCTTTACTTCCAGCACTTCCATCAGTTCGGCGCCTACACCTTCGAGATTTCCGAATTGATGAAGACCACCATGCCGCTGGGCCTGCAACAGTGGGTCTTCTGGGCTTTCTTCCTGGGTTTCGCCATCAAGGTTCCGATGTTCCCCTTCCACACCTGGCTGCCGGACGCGCACGTGGAAGCGCCCACGGCCGGTTCCGTGATCCTGGCGGCCGTGTTGCTGAAGATGGGGACGTACGGATTCCTGCGCTTTTCGCTGCCGCTGCTGCCGAAGGCGTCGATGGACCAGACCATCGTGCAGATCCTGGCCGTGCTCTCCATCATCGGGATTATTTACGGCGCCCTGGTGTGCATGATGCAGAAGGATTGGAAGAAGCTGATCGCCTATTCTTCGGTGAGCCACCTGGGCTTCTGCACGCTGGGCATTTTTTCCATGAATCCGAACGGCATCGCGGGCAGCGTGCTCCAGCAGATCAACCACGGCATCTCGACCGGCATGCTCTTCATGGTCGTCGGCGTGATTTACGAGCGCCGCCACACGCGCGAGATTTCCGAATATGGCGGCCTGGCGCACGTGATGCCCAAGTTCGCGGTCATCTTCGCAATCGCCATGCTGAGTTCGGTCGGGCTTCCGCTGCTGAACGGCTTCGTGGGCGAGTTCACCATTCTGATGGGCGCTTTCGAAGCTAACCGGATCTGGGCGGCCTGCGCCGTGACCGGCGTGATCCTGGGCGCCGCCTACCTGCTGTGGCTCTACCAGCGGACCATGCTGGGACAGGTCACCAATGGAAAGAACCTCGTCATTCCCGATATGAGCTTCCGCGAAGTGGCCATGTTCGTGCCGCTGATCGCGTGGGCCATCTGGATCGGCGTCTACCCCAAGCCTTACTTCGACATTCTGCGGCAACCGGTGGCTGAGATCGTGGAGCGCGTGAGGCCCGGCTATTACTCGGGCGGAGTGCAGAACGCGGCCATACCCCGGCCCGTGGCACGGGCGGAGGTGGCGCGATGATCCAGTCTTTCTATACCGCCACCGATCACTTCACCATCATTCCGGCGGTGATGCTGGCGCTCTTCGGCTGCGCCATTCTGCTCTTCGACTTCCTCATCTTCCCGGATCCGCGGCAGCGCAAATGGCTGCTGATTTTCGTGGCCTTCGCGGAAGGCTTTACCGGCTTTGCGCTCTATCGCCAGACGGCCTGGCTGGCGTCGAGCGGGCAAGCGCAGTTGCAGGGATTCCAGGGATCGGTGACGGTGGACGGCTTCGGCATCTTTTTCAATTGGATCTTCCTGATCGCCGCCATGCTGGTGGCTCTGGTGTCGTATCACTACCTGGAAATCTCGGGCGAGCACCACGGCGAGTATTACAGCCTGATCCTGTTCGCCCAGTGCGGCATGTACTTCCTGGCCACCGGTACGGACCTGATCACGCTGTTCATCGGCCTTGAGTTGATGGCCCTGTGTTTCTACGTCATGGTGGGCTTCCTGCGGGCCGACAAGCGGTCCAATGAGGCCGCCATGAAATACCTGCTGCTGGGAGCGTTTTCGAGCGGCTTCCTGGTGTATGGCTTTTCGGTGTTGTACGGCATCGCTCACTCCACCAAGCTGGAGGATATCGCCGCGGCAATTGCTTCGCGCCCGCCGTCGGATCCGGTGGTTTTCCTGGCTCTGGCCACTACCCTGGTGGGGTTGCTGTTTAAGATTTCGGCTGCTCCTTTCCACATGTGGGCCCCGGACGCTTACGAAGGCGCGCCCACCACGGTGACCGCCTATCTCTCGGTGGCGTCGGGGGCGGCTTCATTCGCCTTCCTGCTGCGGCTGTTCCACGGCCCGCTGGCGCCCTTTGCGTCGGCGCGCGAAGTATGGGAGCCCATGCTGGCGGTGATCGCGGTCCTCACCCTGACGGTGGGAAACCTGGCGGCGGTCAACCAGACCAATATCAAGCGGCTGCTCGCATACAGCTCGATTTCGCACTCCGGCTACATGTTGCTGGGCCTGGTGGCCGGCAATGAAACCGGCATCAATGGCATCGCGGTGTACGTGATGGTCTACACGTTCATGAACCTGGGTGCGTTCCTGGTGCTGGTGGCGCTGCGGCGGCAGAAGATCATCGGTGAAGACCTGGACGATATCAGCGGCCTCATGCACAAGAGCCCCGGCTATGCCGTGCTGATGCTGATATTCCTACTGTCGCTGGCCGGCATCCCGCCCACCGCCGGCTTCCTGGGCAAGTATTACATTTTCCTGTCGCTGATTCAGACCGGGCATTACACGCTGGCGGTGGTGGGCACGCTCTATGTCGCGGTTGCGATTTATTACTACTTCAAGGTGGTCCGCAGCATGTTCACGGGCGAGGAGACGGAAAAGGCCCCGATGGCCACCAGTTTCGGCCTGCGCGTGGCGCTGGCGGTGACCGGAGTCATGACCCTGGCGATTGGCATCTACCCCGAGCCGTTTCTGCGGCTGGCGCAGACTTCGCTGTTGCGATAAGGATGCCGAGATAGAGACGATATGTGGCAGACGGTTTATTCGAGTCCGTTGTTCACGCCGATCCTGGTGACGCTCGTCATCGTCGCGGCGTTCCCGCTGGTGGCCGGCTATATCGTGCTCGTGGAGCGGAAGGTTCTGGCGGACTTCCAGGTGCGCCTCGGACCCATGCGGGTGGGGCCGCATGGCCTGTTGCAGCCCATCGCCGACGCTTTGAAGCTGCTGCTCAAGGAAGACATCATCCCCACGGAATCGGACAAAGCCATTTTCTGGTTTGCGCCCTGCATTTCGACCATCACGGCGCTGACCGCTTTCTCGGTGCTTCCCTTCGCAAAGACGATTTACGTGGCCGACGTCAACGTGGGGCTGCTGGTGATTTCGGCGGTCTCCGCGGTGGGAATCCTGGGAATCATCCTGGGCGGCTGGGCATCCAACAGCCACTATTCCCTGTTGGGCGCACTGCGCAGCGCGGCGCAATTGGTGAGTTATGAGGTGGCGCTCTCCTTCGCGCTGCTCTCCGGCGTCATGGCGGCCGGCACGCTGAGCATGAAATCGATTGTTCTGGCGCAGCAGCATCGCGGCGTTTGGTTCGTGTTCGACAACTGGGGCTTCATGATCGTGCCGTTCGCGGTCTACATTATCGCCGCCACGGCGGAGACCAACCGCGCGCCGTTCGATCTGCCCGAAGCGGAATCCGAGCTGGTGGGCGGCTTCCATACCGAGTACAGCGGTTTCCGCTGGTGCCTCTACTTCCTGGCGGAATACGCCAACATATTCGTGGTCGCTTCGGTGGCCGTGGCGCTGTTCTGGGGTGGCTGGTTGCGTCCCTTCCCCAGCGTCGGGTGGCTGGATGTGCCGCTGAACGTGGCGTTCCCGGTGGTGTTGTTGGTGGGTTCCGGCGCCCTGACGCTGACGCTGGTGAAAAAGCTGAAGGACACCATGCAGCAGAAGGTGCTGGTGGTGTGCGCGCTGGCGCTGGTGCTGCTGGGCGGCGCCTTTATTGTCCCGGTGGTGAATCACGCGGTGATGGGACTGTTCTGGTTTCTGCTGAAGGTGTTTACCATCATTTATCTGCTGATCTGGTTCCGCGGCACATTCCCCCGCTTCCGCTACGACCAGCTAATGAACATCGGCTGGAAGATCGCGATTCCCGTAGGCATGGCGGCGGTGCTGATCAACGCCGTGCTGGGCATGCTGAGGCATTCGTAATACAAAGACGCCTCGGCTCGCGCGGCTTCTTATAACCACGGATTCAGCGTTGGAACACCGCCCAGTTGCATGTCGGGTGTGAATGCCAACCGGCGCGAAGCCGCGATTGATTCCCCCCGCCATCAGGCCCGCACCGTTCCTTAGATAAGGCGGCGTGCAATGGGCGAGCCCGCGGAGGATCGGCAGCACACGCACGCACTCGCCGGGACAGCCCCGGCGTGCGACGGCATGCTATCATTTGGGGGCGCCGCCGGAGAGAGCGGGCGCGGCTTCAGTGGTTTCCGCGCCGGTGCCGGCGCAGACAGCCGGAGCGAGAATTGCCGGCTAAGGAAACAGGGCGCGAGGCGGAGCGTATGAGGTCGATGCAAGTCTTCCTGAATCCCCAACACGATCTCTATCACAGCGGATACCTGTTGTCGGCAGCCGTGAGTGCGGGAGCTGGAATCCTGATGGATCGATCGGTTCACCCGTTGATTCCGCGGCTGGAACTAGACCATCGACGCTACGCCGTGGATCTGCACGACAGCTCCCGGGTGTTTGACGAACCGAGCCTCGCGCAGTGCGATGTCTACTTCAAACGCGGCTATATTCGCGCCGAAGTTCCCCCACACTATCGGGATCAGGTCGTTCCCTTTGGGCTGAATTACTCCTGCCGGACCCTGCGGTCGCTGCTGAAAGTGCTGGGCCTGTATGGCCGCCACGGGACGCGGCCAGGCGGTTTGAAGAACTACGTATTGTCCTCGCCTCCAGGGGCGTTCGAACTGCCCCCGGCAGAGGCCTGCGACGCCAGGGTTCTGTTTCAGACCCGCCTATGGGCGCCCGGCGAGCTGCCCCCGACGGATAGTCCGGAGGGCATCAACGGCTTCCGAGTCCGGATGGTCGGCGAGTTGAAACGAGCCTTTGGAAAACGCTTCATCGGGGGCCTGATACCCAACCGCGAGGCCAGCGCCTATCCGGATCTGCTCACGAGCATGCCGACTCGGCGGCGCCAGTACGCGGCATGTTCGCGCACTCCCGCGATCGGCATTTACACCCGTGGCGTGCATGGCTCGAACGCCTTCAAAGTGGCCGAATACCTAGCCGGCTCCAAGTGCATTGTCGGCGAGAGCTTAGCCCACGAACTCCCGCAGCCGCTCGGAGAATGTCACTCGGTGCGGGAAACCGTGGAGGAAACTGTGGCGGAGTGCGACGCGCTTCTCTCCAATCCCGCGCGATTGCAGAGCATCCGCCGCGCGAGTTGGGAATTCTATCAATCGCAGCTCCGCTATGACCGGCGGCTGGCGGTGCTCCTGCGCTGGTAATCTCAGAGCGGCCGGATCTGCGCCGGGCAGTCACGGGCCTGGAAGAGCCAGGATTGCAACCCGGGGACTGGATTATACTGAAAGACTGAGGACACCCACTTTCCCAATGGTGACAAAGCTCCTGAGAGCGTCGGCCCAGGAAGTCGGTGATCTGGTGGCAAGGAGGAAACAGTGAGTGACGTGACTGTCCGCAATCCGGGCATCGGGTTAGTACTGGAGGCTTCTAAGGCGATCGCCTCGGATTCCCTTGACCACCAGTTTCCCTGGGGAACGCGGCAAGACAATAGCATGAACCCTCGGTTCAACTACAAGGTTTACGCACTCTATGCCCAAAGAGCCGAAAGTGGACTCAAAATCCTAGATCTCGGCTGCTCTGGAGGGGGCTTCGTCAGGAACTGTATCGACGACGGACACTTCGCGGTGGGACTTGAAGGCAGTGACTATTCAAGGCGGTTCCAGCGAGCTGAATGGGCGACTATTCCCCAGTTTTTGTTCACCTGCGACGTGACACACCCGTTCAAGCTTTTTCTCGACGGCGAGCCGCTCAGGTTTGACGTGATAACTTCGTGGGAGATGATAGAGCATATTGATGAAGGAAACTTGAAGGGCTTATCCGAGAACTGCGCGCTGCATCTTAAGCCGGATGGTCTTTGGATGATGAGTGTGTCGGCAGTCGAGGATGTCAAGTTTGGGCAACAGCTCCACCGAACGGTAGAGCCTAAGCCATGGTGGATCAAGAAATTCGCGTCCCTTGGCTGGACACACCACGAGGAATATCTCGACTATTTCCGGGGCCAGTTTGTGCGCGGGCCGCATTACGGAGCTCCCAATAGTTTTCACTTGGTTCTATCGCACGGCGATGGCGAGTTGCCGGTCCCACGCCGGATAGGGCCGGCTGGTAAACTGTATGACAGCTGGTTGAACTGCAACTTTCATCGGTTTTTAAAGGCCATTCTTATCGAGCCACCCAACGGGAGAGGAGGCTACTAATCGGCTGCTCAGGA
Organism: Bryobacteraceae bacterium; assembly: GCA_049519475.1. Taxonomy (GTDB): domain Bacteria; phylum Acidobacteriota; class Terriglobia; order Bryobacterales; family Bryobacteraceae; genus PALSA-129. Next base: position 11,763 of record JBEKQS010000142.1, read on the forward strand.
TGCTGGTTCGCCGACAGCAGGTTGTTACTCCTCGGTAACGGAGGTCGTTCGTTGACCTCCGACATCTGCGGCGGAAAGGTCCTGCGGACATACCATGTATTAGCCGGCATGGGCCCGCCGTCCCGCCAAGCAGAGATAGCGACTCTTGAAGATCTGAATCCTGAGCTATGGGGACGAACGTTTGAGCACACTCGGCTTTGCACTGAACACACACTCTAATCCGGAACAGATACTGCGGCTCGTCAAGCGCCTTTCTTCGATGTTCGCCGATCCGCCCATTGCCTGCCATCACGATTTTAGTTCGTGTGCCCTCGACACGGCGGCATTTCCACCGAACGTACACTTTGTCCATCCGTACGTGGCGGCACGCATGCCGCGAGATGAATCAGCGCCCCGCGGCGGGCCCTTCTTTATAGCGGAAGGTATTACCCGCGCAATCAGGTGTCTGTATAACCTGCCGAATCCGCCTAAGTGGTTTGCCGTGCTCAGTGGGGCCGATTACCCCATCCGCTCCGCGGAGGCTATCGAGCGCGAACTGTCCGACAGCCAGTACGATGTTTTCCTGGATTGGCGCGAGATCAATTACAATCTGTACCGCACCGCCAGGCCAGACGGAAACAAGGCGCACGGAAGCAGTGAGTGGCTCCGCGTGGCCTATGACCGGTACATCGCGGTACGGATTCCCTACCCCGCATTGAGCCACCCGTTCACGAAACCCGCGGGTGGGGACATACGGATCCGGCACCCATTTCTACTGAAGCCGTGGCAGTTTTTTTCGGATGAGTTCCGCTGCTACGGGGGAGAGGCGTGGTTCACCGGGAACGCACGCGCCGCGGAATGGTTGCTGGCAAAGAATCCCCGGCACGATGCGCTCAAGGACTTTTTCCAGCGGCGGCGCTGCCCGGAAGAATCGTATTTTCAGTGCATATTCTGCAATGCGCCACACTTAGCGATTTGTAATGACGATAAGAGGTATATTGACTGGTCGGAAGGTGGCCTGCATCCCCGCACGCTGGGCCTCCAGGACATCACCAAGTTGAGCGAGTCCAGCGCGCACTTCGCCCGGAAGTTCGACCAGAACTGGGCGGTTCTCGATCGGATTGATGCCATGATCGGACCGGGCTAGGGTTTTTCTCAGCCGGCGAGAGGTGCGAGTTGCGCATTTCGTGGTGCCGGCGATGAGCTTACGGCCGGAATTCGTTTACCGCCCGCCTGCAGGGCCGGCGAGAGACTCCCGACACTGATTTGCTATCATTAGAGGTTGCTGAGGTGACGGAATGGGAGTGCTTAGCTATTTTATTGTAGGAGGAGCGGGCTTTATCGGCGGTCACTTCGTCGATTTTCTCATGGCGGATGCGACCACCGAGGCCGTGACCATCTACGACAACTTCTCCTCGGGAAGGGAATGGCATTTCGCGGCCCATATCGCCGACCCGCGGTTTCGCGTAGTCCGTGGGGAGGTGGGAAACCTCGATACGCTGACAGCCGCCATGCGGGGGCACCACGTAGTGATTCATCTGGCTTCCAACCCGGATATCGCGCGCGCCGCGACTGAGCCGGACATCGATTTCTGGCAGGGGACGTTGCTCACCTCTAACGTGGTCGAGGCCATGCGCCGGTCCGGCGCCCAACGGATCCTCTACGCTTCCGGCAGCGGTGTGTATGGCGACATCGGTACCGTGGAAGCGGGCGAAGATTTCGGTCCTTTGATTCCCATTTCGACCTATGGAGCCAGCAAACTCGCCGGGGAGACATTGATCTCATCGTATTGCTACATGTTCGGGATGACGGGCTGTATCTTCCGCTTCGGCAATGTCGTGGGACCGCGGCAGACTCACGGCGTGGGTCTCGACTTTGTCCGCAGACTGTTGAAGGATGGCAGCCGGCTGCCGATTCTGGGCGATGGCTCGCAGAGTAAGTCGTATGTTCACGTCAGCGATGTAGTGAGGGCCGTGATCTGCGCGCACCGAAACAGCAAGAAGCAGTTTGATGCCTACAACGTGGCTACCGGCGACTACATCACGGTGAGTGAGATCGCCGCGATTGCCGTGGACTGCGTTGGGCTTCCAGCCGGCAGCGTGCGGTTCGAGTTTTCCGGCGGCCCGCGGGGGTGGAAGGGCGACGTGCCGGTAGTACGGATCAACACAGACCGGATTCGCCGCCTCGGCTGGGCAAACACATGGTCTTCCGGCGAGGCTTTGCGAGCGGCGATGATGGAACTGATCACCGACGAACGGGCCGGCCGCTTATAGGCCCGCCGGGAGCGAGTCACACGCGCTGCAATACGCGGGATAGGTCTGACTCACCTACTATTGCGCCGTCTTTACGTGTACTGAGTAATATCACTAGCGCGTGAGTAGCCGTTTCTACCGCATGCGCAGAGACCGTTGCAGGCTGCCAGGGAACGACTTCAGCAGATAGCCAATAGTCGGCTTATCCAATTTCTCGCGAAGGGTGTCATTGAGGCAGGGATGGACATAATCGATGCCTGATGCCACGCGGCCAGCCGAAATACTGTCGTCCTTATGGGCAAAGAGCACGACGTTCTGAGCGTAAAACCAATCGCACCTCTCATCATTCCAAAGGCTCGTTCGTAAGACATCCAGCAACACGTAGTCCTTCTCTGAAAACAAATTCACCCAGTAGCTTAAATACCTTTCATTGACGTGGTCAGTGCCGCCCTGGCCCGGTATTGCCGCTGAAAACAGAATCACTGGGGCAAGTTTCACAAGGTCTTCCACCAGACCAACTGAGCGGCCCGGCGGCAAATGTTCGGCAACTTCCAGGCAAACCGCCAGATCGAACCTCCGGTCAATCTGAAAGGGCTTGCTCAAATCACGAGCCTGAAAGTGATCCGGTGACAGCTTCAGGAGATCCCGGTTCACATAGTCACCATCGACACCAAGAACATCGGTTACGCCACACTCCAGGAACTTCGCTGCCCAGTTACCGACCCCGCACCCAAAGTCAATAACGCTCTTTGCGGGTATCAATGAGAGGACGAGCGGAACCACACGCTCGGCCGACTGATACGACTCATCGCGTTGTTTGCGATAGAACTCATCTGTATATGGCATGGGATCCCTGTTGCGGTCCAGTTGAAATCCGAGGGAGGGCCTAAAGTCTCTAGCTGGAATTTCCACTCTGGCATCCGCCTTCCAATTATGATACACCCGGCCGCCAACTTCTCATCCTACGAGGTGCAGGTGTTTTCTGGAGACCGTCTTTCGGCTCCGCCAGGCTCCCATTGAGCCCTGCGTAAGTGTTTTCGTCCGGAGTATAGTACGTCATCGATACGCATGTGTCCCACTGGCTTGTCGCGCGTGTGCACTGCGATCGGGGTTGGCAGCCGAAAGCGCCTGCCCCACCG
>JBEKQS010000143.1:0-13297 GCA_049519475.1 Bryobacteraceae bacterium
GCCTGTCAATAAATAACCTTCTCAATCGCCGGCAACCGCTCCCTTACGGTCGCGGCTCTGAGAGCACATCGGAGCCGCGACCGTAAGGGAGCGTTCGGCAAGGTTATTTCGGAACGAGCCCTAAGGGTTATTTCACTTCAACCTTCACCGCCACTATTTCGCCGGTAGGAATGACCTCCACGTAGACGACTCCGCTGACGGAATCCCTGAGTGCCCGCACGGTCAATACCGCTTTCTCTCCCGCCAAAAGCACAGCCGGCTCCAATTGAAGGTCGAGGCCGAGCTGCTTTGGCATAGACAGCCGGATCTCTCCGGTCGACCCGTTGACGATGGTAACCTTCTCGGCCTTGTTTTCCTCCAGAGTGACCATGTTCTTGTCGGCTGCCACCTTGCCGTAGGCGAAATCCGGCGGTTTAGGGACTACTTTAGGGGGCCCGCCATCCGTTGCCGGCGCTGAGCCGCCGGCTCCATTACCCGCTTCCACTTTTTTGACGATCCCCACCGGCGTCATCACTTCCGTCTGGCTCACGTACCAATACCAGTTGCCATTCTCTAACTTCCATGCGCTCGGAATCTTCAGGTTCCACTCGCTCAGCGGAAAGCCCGGCTGCACAACTTTTTGGGTGCACTGCACGATGGCGGTCGCGTGTGTGAAATCGTCCGAATAGCGGATCTCGAGTAGTTCGAATTTTGTGAAATCCGGCTTGCCAATGCCGTAGTAGTAGTCCTTGGTGTCCTCGGCAATCAGGGCCTCGGCTTTGCGAAAATCCCTTTTCAGCAGCAGCCCATAGAACTCGTTAACGCGCGCCCGCAGAGCCTGGTCGACCCCGGCCGGCGGTTTGGGGGCATCGGGAGGAGTGGTCTGTGCAAAGCACGCGGCCGCAAGCAGCACGGCTATAGCGATCCGGAATTTCATTCCTTCATTATAACGGCAGCATTCAGGCAGAGCCGCGAACGTAAGAGAGCGGTTTGGTGTCGGCCCTTGACTCCTCGCCTTCGGCTGCTCCGCGGACTTTAATCTCGTGCCGGCAACCGCTCTTGTACGTTCGCGGCTTCTCGGATTGGGGTCTATATCGCGCGTCCGTCCTTCAGCATTTGAAATCGGCGAACGTCGAATGCCGGTCGGAACCGTGTTCCAATGCCAGGTCGCGGCGCTCGTAGTCGAGATGAACCGCCGAAACCACCATCAAAGCATTAGCCACTTGCATCCGCACCGTGAACGGGTGCGCCGGATCGCTTTGCACGCCAGGGAACAGTTCCGACAGCACCAGGTGGCGGCAGGCCAGCGGCGGGAAATCGTCCAACTGTTTTTCCGATACCAGCCCGGACGGGCCAAAAAGTTGCAGCTTGGGGGCGCCGGTGTGGTCGTCTTCGAATTCGATGTTCATCACCGCCAGCACGCAATCGCGCTTGCGGTTGGACGCGCCCCCGATGATGTGGGCGCCGGAAACGATGTAATCGCTGGCCAGGTTGCCCCGGTCCGCCACTTCGCGGTAGGCCTTGGCCGTAGCGCCGCCCGGCCGGAAGTGCGTAAATGCCACGCGGCCCCATTCCTTCGCCGTGACTTCCACCTTCTGCAGAGAGTGCGAGGTCTTGGGAAGAGTTGCCACTCCGAAGCCTCCGGAAAAACCGTCGGGCAGCGGCAGCGCGCCAGAGTCGATGCGGCAGCTCTGAAACTCCGTCAGGCGCACCACGCCCTGGCTGGTCACGGCCGAAGGCTCGACGCGCTCCGCGAACTGGCCGTCGCGGTTCGAAACCCATGCGATCTCCCCGTTCCCGGTGGTGGCGAACGGCATCATCCACAGCGCTTCTTCCACCCAGCGGCTGGAACTGAGGTACAGCCGGGAATCCAGTTGCACGCCGCCCACCCGCAGCCCCTTGAACAACAGAGGCGTATACAGCAGCGCGGACGCCGGGAACGATTGGTTCGGCCCATACGGCGTTGCGCGCGCCGGCTTCATGGGCGCATCAGCCGAAAAGTGCAGCGGGTGCTCCACCGTAAAACTATTGCCCTGCCGGCCCTTGATGAAGGTGTAGCCGAACGGCACCTTTTCGCCGTCGTTGTGGATCACTACCACGCCGCCATCGGCCAGCTTGGCTTCCTGGAGCGGTTTGAGGGCGAACGCTTCACCGGGAGTCGCCACCATCTCCAGTTCACCCAACCGGTAGAGGACGGTCTGGTGTGGGTTTAGCCGGTATGGCCGCTCAACCGCCGTGCGGCCCAACCGGTCCACCACCCGCACCGAGCCATGCGATTCCTCCTCGTTGGGATTAAACAGGGCGAGCGCGCAATGATATTCCGAGAGCGCCGGGAACGGCATGGAATAGTTGAAATGGCCGACCACCTGTTGCGGCGGGGCCGGATGAGCGTGCACGTTGTCGAAGTTGGAAGGCAGGTCCCAGCGCATGAATCCGGCGCTGAACAAATCGCCCGCGCGCGCCACCTGGTTGGCGGAAGGCGCGAGGCGAATCTTGGCGCCGCCGAAGAACTTGTCGCGATGCGACAGATCCTTCATGTTGACGAGCGTGGGCCGCATGGCGGGAATATTCAGCCGCCCACCCCGATCGAGCTTGATCTCTTTGCCGGCGGCGTCGAACAGCAGGATCTGGTACTCGGTGGAGTAATGCGAATCCCTGAAACCTTCGATTCCCGGAAAGCAGGTAGCCGTTAGCAGCAGGTCGCTGGTCAGTTGCTGCGCCGGATCCACCACCACCAGCGGAGCGGCCACGTCCAGCCAGCAGGCGCCGGCTGCCGGTTCGGTCATCTTCGATGCTTCCGGGTATTGCGGCGAGCCATGCGCGGCTTCTCCCGCTCCCACCAGCCAGGAGCCCGCCAGCCCGGCGAGGAACGTTCGGCGATCTATCGTAAACATGGCTACCCCCTGCCGCCTCCGCTAGCGCCGGGGCGGGCAATGCGACTCTTTTCAGGATACTATCTTATTCCCAAGGGCGAGCCGGACGGGGGCGGCTGAAATCCGGGTAGTGGATCAGTTCGAAAGGCCCAATCTAGTTCCCGGATTGTATCTTCCCTCTGGGTCCACCTCGGCGGTTTGGGCGTTTTCCGTCCAGTTGACCGCCGCAAGCCACCCTGGGCCGATGACCGCTGTATACTTTGAAACAGGCCAGAAGGCCAAGAATCAGCCCTGAGCGTGATCCTAATGAATTTAACTGCGACAAAGCTCGAATATGTAAAAGCGGAGCCGATTTCTCTGAAAAGCCACCCAGACTTCAGCGAGGTATGGCTGCATGACCAAATATCAAAAGACCCTTCAATGCTTGGTCTGGGCGACCTTACCGTCATCCAGCGCGAACGAGTCCAAGTCGGCGCCGGACGGCTCGACATGCTGCTAACCGACGCCGATGCCGACAGCACCCTTCGTTATGAAGTCGAGATTATGCTCGGTCCGACGGATCCCAGCCACATCGTCCGCACAATCGAATATTGGGATATCGAGCGACGCCGCTATCCGGCTTATGACCATGTTGCGGTGTTGGTTGCAGAGCAGGTGACCGCGCGCTTTCTGAATGTGATTGCTCTTTTTGCGGGTAGCATTCCTATCATCGCTATTCAACTGAATGCCCTTAGAGTCAGCAACCAGATCGTGCTTGACTTCGTGAAGGTACTTGATCAGCGACAGCTACGAGAAGACGACACAGGCGAGGTGGGAGGAGCAGCGGAGCCCGATGTGGATCGGTCAGCATGGGAGGCGCGAGTAGGTGCCACGTTGATGAAGGTATGCGATCGCATAGCGAATATCGCCAATGAGATCGCCGATCCAAAGTTGGAATTGAGGTACAAGAAAGGCCGGGTTACTCTCAGTGTTCCGGGCAGTTTCTTCAACGTGTTGCCTTTTTGGCCCAAGAAGAACTTCATTCGCGTGCGGTTTCGCGTAACTGATCCTGAAACGTGGGTCAAGCGGCTAAGTGAAGCCGGAGTTGAGGCCGACTTGAAGGATGGAACTCTAGTGCTTGTTCGACTTCGGAACAGCGATCTTGAACAGCACGAGGATCCTCTTCGCGAACTCATTCATCAAGCGATAAAGGAAAAAGCTGAAAGCTAGTGGGGAGCGCGCCTTTCCATTTCTTCTTCCAGTCGACCTTGAAACGGAAGCCACATGAGCGAGAAGCCGACCCGTGAGAAAGATCGTCTGCGCGAACAAACTGACCCTCCGAAATCTGCGTCGACGGCAAACAGATATCGGTCGTCCGGGGCGCAAGTGCGGCGGCCGCGCCCCTCAGTAGACCGGATCTATAATCTTCTTGGGCTCGCGGGTGCGACTACGCACCTTCTGGATCGCATCGGATGCGATGTAGGCTCTCCCTCTCGTTTCTCCGTCCGCGACAAGCAGCCCTTTTTCTACGAGTGCCTTCAGATCTCTGCTTGCCAAGTTCTCGGAGACTGCCGCGGAAGAGCGGTAGGTGGCGTTACGAACCCTGAGTCCCATCGCCGCATCGGCCAACGCAAATATCATTCGATCTGGCAACCCTATGTGGTTGACCAGCACTTCGAGTTCGTCCCAGAGCCGGTTGATTTCAGCGGTTCTCCTTAACAGGATCTGCGCCTGTCGATAGTGCGCCGTCAGGCAAAATCTAATCCATGGCCGTGCGTCGTTTCGGGGCGTCCAGGCGCCCTGTCCTACCTCGGCCAGGACATCGTAGTATTCCGCGGTATGGCTCCCGAGGTACTCTTCGATGCTGCAGAATTGTGGCACAAGAATGCCTTCCCTCGCAAGGACCAACGTCTGTAGGCAGCGGGCCATGCGCCCATTACCATCGGAAAACGGATGAATCAGAACCAGGTTTAGATGGCTCATCGCGCCGCGGATTACCGCGGCATCGCCGTGATCCGAATTGAGAGCCGAAACCAATTCCGAGATCAGGCCGGGAACGCGATCTGCGTCCGGACCCTCGAACACAATTTCGCGGCGCCCTTCGTCCCGAATATAGATGGGACCGGGCCTCCAGCGGCCCGGATGTTTTGACAGGTCATGGAGCAGCATCATGTAATGCATGCTTCTAATAAAGCCCTCGTTGTACGAGAAATGTGGGTCGGTCGAAAGCTGCAGTACATAGGTCAAGGCATTGCGGTAGCCGGTTACCGCCAACCACGCTTGACGTTCTGCCTCTACCGGCTCCTCACCCCCGGCGGCGGCAATGGCGTCGTCAGCCGTCACGTTGAAGCCTTCGATGCTATTTGACCCCCGTATCGCACGAGCCAGCGCGTTGCGCCGCAACACTCCCACCCAGCGTCTTGGAACGCTGATCCTGCTTTTTTGGTTATCCCTAACAGCGGCAATGTCTTGCAGCACTTTTCGTTCGGAACTATTGAGCCGCGGGGTTTTGTAGAGCATGCCAGGATACCAGTTGCTTTCTGATATTATATCATATATATTCTGATACAAATGCCATAATTATTATGACATACAGTCAGAATAACTGCAACATTCTGACATTGGCATGGCTGGCGGCTCTGCCACCGCTCCACCGGCGATTTGCCCCATTGATCTGTGTGAGTTGCCCCAATTGCCCCATATTTTCGCCCGTCGAATGTTGCAAAGATCCACACATTTCCCCTGTAGACTCGGCAATTTAGGTATAAACAGACCTTTTGGTTATACTATTGCCTGATCGACTACGAAGTCTGCGTCTGGGTGGGTTCAACGACCGCCCTGGAAAGGGGAATGTAGTGCGCCGATGGTTCCGCGATTCCGCTCATTTGGTTCGGCCCGCCCTGGTGCTGCTGGCCGTCATGGCGATCTTTCTGGTGGTCCGCAGCGCCATCATCCCCAAGGCATTCGGGCAGTATGGTCACTACCGGCCTGGCGCGCTCGACCTGGTTCGCCAGCACCCCATAGCCTTCGCCGGGCAGGACACCTGCGTGATGTGTCACGACGATCAGGCTACGGCCCGGGCCGCCGGCAAGCACGCGCATGTGGCCTGTGAAGCGTGCCACGGCGCACTGGCGCAGCACGCGGACGACCCGGAGGCGCACGTCCCCAAACTCCCCGATGTCGCCGACCTATGCCGCCGCTGCCATGAGAAGGACGCGGCCAAACCGAAAAACTTTCCGCAGGTGGCCACCGCCGAGCACTCCGGCGGCGTGGCCTGCAACTCCTGCCACCAACCCCACAATCCCCACCTCTGAGCCAAGGAGACGAACATGGACATCACCCGGCGCGACATATTTACAGTAGGGGGGAAGTTGCTGATTCTGGCCTCGGTCGGCGCCACCCTCAGGCAGATCACCGGCGCGGAGCCGCCCAGCGACGCCTACCGCATGGCCGACCACTGGTGGGGCATGATTGTCGACATCGACAAATGCATCGGCTGCGGCAACTGCGTGCGTGCCTGTTCCAAGGAGAACAACGTGCCCCAGGGGTATTTCCGCACCTGGGTGGAGCGCTACCAGATCGAAGACCAGAGCCGGGAAGTCAAGCAGCCTCGCGTGGATTCGCCCAACGGCGCGATGGATGGCTTTCCGCCGCTCGCGCGCACCGACCTGAAGAGCTTCTTCGTTCCCAAGCTGTGCAACCACTGCGCGGATTCGCCGTGCGTGCAAGTCTGCCCGGTGGGCGCCACCTTCGTCAGCCCGGACGGAGTGGTGCTGGTGGACCAAACCTACTGCCTGGGATGCCGCTATTGTGTGCAGGCCTGCCCGTATGGCTGCCGCTATCTGCACCCGGAAACACAGACCGTGGACAAGTGCACCTTGTGCTACCACCGCATCACCCAGGGCCTCACCACGGCCTGCGCCGAAAACTGCCCCACGGGCGCCCGTCTGCTGGTGGATTTCAAGAACCCCAAAGACCCCGTCCACGAGATCCTGCGCACCAACATGGTCCAGGTCTTGAAACCTTATATGGCCACGGGAGCCAAGGTCTACTACGAGCACCTGGATGGCGAAGTGCGCTGAATAGGAGCGATTGATGATACCCGGCGTTGACGGATTCATGTACCCGAACGAGGTGGAGCTGCAATGGAGCGTGCTCATTGTCCTCTACCCCTACATCACGGGCCTGGTTGCCGGCGCGTTCATTCTCGCCTCGCTCGAAAGAGTGTTTAATGTGGATGCCGTGCGGCCCACCTACCGGCTGGCCTTGCTCACGGCACTCGCCTTTCTGCTGGTGGCGCCGCTACCCCTACAACTTCACCTGGGGCATCCCGAACGTTCCCTGGAAATGTACCTGACGCCCCACACTTCGTCGGCCATGGCCATGTTCGGCTTCGTATACCTGTGGTACCTCATGGTGGTGCTGCTGCTGGAAATCTGGCTGGAGTGGCGCACGGAGATTGTCCAACTGGCACAATCCGCCAAGGGGCTGAAGCGCTGGATCTACCGCGCGCTTACGCTGGGTTCCTACGACATCAGCCCGGCGGCGCGCCGCATGGACGAGAAGGTGGGCTATGCCGTCACCGTCATCGGCGTTCCCTCGGCATTTCTGCTGCATGGGTACGTGGGCTTCATTTTCGGCTCGGTGAAGGCCAACCCTTGGTGGTCCACGCCCTTGATGCCGGTGGTGTTTCTGTTGTCGGCGAGGGTCTCGGGCATTGCCGCGGTGATGGTGCTGTACGTCGTCTGCATGAAGCTGCGCAAGACGCCCATCGACATGCGCTGTCTCGACACCATCGCGCGCTACCTGTTCTACACCTTCGTGATCGATTTCACCCTCGAGATGCTGGACCTGATCCACCGCACCTATGAGTCCGACGAATCCTTCCACAGCCTGGATTTCATGGTGCATACGCGGCTCCTGTTCTCGCACGTGATTCTGCAGATTTTCCTGGGGACGCTGGTGCCGCTGTTCCTGCTGGCCGCCAATCAATTGTGGAGATACTCCGAAGCTAAACGGAAAGCCATGTACATGACCGCCGGCGCCCTGACCCTGATCGGCATCTTCGCCATGCGCTGGAACGTGGTGATCGGCGGGCAACTCTTTTCCAAGAGCTTTCTCGGTTACACATCCTACAAAATGCAACTGGGAGAGCGTGAGGGACTGGTAGCGGCGGTCCTGCTGATGCTCCTTCCCTTTGTAATCTTTTTTGTTCTGGTGAAACTCCTGCCGCCATGGCAGGGCGGCAAGGCTCACGAAGCCTGAGGAGGCTGCCATGCCGCAACCCGAGTGGGAGGCGCTCGAGCGCGAGGTTCGGGACCTGGCGCAGCGCATCGCGCGTCTCGAGCAGTACGCCGGTTTGAGCCCCCGCGCGGCGCCGCCGGCGATCGCGCCGGAAATTCCCTCGAACCATCCGTTAGCGGAGGTGACCGGCCTTGTGCCCATTGTCGGAGGGGCGGTACTGGGGCTGGCCGGCGCATACCTGCTCCGCTTCCTCACCGAATCCGGCACGCTGTCCCCCCAGGTGGGAATTGCAGCCGGAATCGTCTATGCTCTGCTGTGGCTCGGCTGGGCAGCCCGCAGCCCGGCCACGGAGCGCCTGACAACCGCGATCCACAGTCTGACCGCCGTCCTGGTGCTCTGTCCCCTGCTCTGGGAGGCGACCGTACGTTTCCATGCGATTGGCCCCTGGACGGCCGCGGCCGTCCTGCTGGCCTTCGCGGCTTTCGGCATGGCGATTTCCTGGCGCAAGAGCCTGCTGATCGTTTCCACCTTCGCCACGCTGGCGGCTTTGGGAACCGCCTCCGCACTCCTGCTGGCCACTCACGACGTCCTGCCGTTCACGTTCCTGTTCCTCGCCGTGGCCGCCGCCATCGAAGCTTCCGCCTGCGTCGGCCACTCGTTGGGCGAGCGCTGGCTGGGCGCCACCGCCGCCGATCTGGCGGTTCTGCTGGCCACCTGGCTGGTCACCAATGAACGCGGCCTGCCCCAAGGTTACGCGCCCATTCCACATGCCTGGCTGCTCACCGCGCAAGTGGCCCTGCTCACCATTTACCTTTCCAGCACCATCGTCCGGACGCTGTTTCGCGGCTTCTCATTCACCGGCTTTGAGACCGCTCAATGCGTCGTGGCTTTCGCCATCAGCCTCAGCGGCGGTTTGCAGATGGCGCCGGTGATGGCCGCGGTCATGCTGGTGTGCGCGGTCGCCTGCTACCTGGTGTCTTTTGCGCTGCTGGAGCGGCAAGGCGCCTCCAGCCGCAACTTTTACACCTATTCCACCTTCGGGATCCTGTTGACGCTGGCGGGCAGCCGGATCCTGCTTTCCGGCGCGACCGCGGCCTGGGTCTGGTCGGCCCTGGCGATCGCCTGCATTTGGGCGGGCGGCTCCTTTGGCCGCTTTACGCTTAAAGTGCACGGAGGAATCTACCTGTTGCTGGCGCTGGCCACTTCGGGCGCGCTTGAGGAAGTGGGCGGCCTGCTGTTGGGCGCGGCATCCTGGCCGGGCGAGCGGCAACTGGCGCTATGGACCGGTCTTGCGGCTACCGCGGCCGCCTATGCCCTGGTAACGTATTACGGCGTGGAGGATCGCCCTGCGAGAAACATGCAGGTTTTCCGCGTTGCGGTTGCCGCCAGTTTTGTCTGGATGGCGGCCGGGATTGCGGCGGGCATTCTGACTGCGGCATATCACGTGGTGTTGGGCGCCGGCGCCAGCCTGGCGTATCGCGCCGCGCTGCGCACGGGTGTTCTGGCGGGCCTTTCGCTGCTGCTCGCCTGGGCCGGCCCGCGCTGGAACCGCCCGGAGTTGTCGCTGCTGGTCTACCCCGCCATGGTTCTAGGCGGATATCGCCTGTTGGTGCAGGACCTGCACCAGGGCCATAATGGAGCGCTCTTCTTCTCGTTACTGCTGTATGGGGCGGTGCTGACGGCGCTGCCCCGGTTGAAAAGAAGCGCGGGCTGAAGGGGCGCCGGCGGCAGGCAAGGGGCAGTTTTGAAAAAGGCTGTACCCCCTCGGCGGTTTGGGCGCTTGACCGTCGAGTGAAGATGCAAAACTGGATCGTCGGAGCAGGGATACGAGGGTATGATTGATAGGGTGGCAAGTTTTGATCTCCACTCATCCAAGAACGGATCGCGACTGCGGCTTTTGGAGAAGCCGCTTGCCCTCCGACCAGCGGACGTTTCAATCGGTCTGAACAGCCGCGGAGTGTTTTGCTAAATCCCATGCCCTCAAACGCGCTAGACTACGTCACGATTAACGGATTCAAGAGCATCGCTGCGCTCGAGAAGTTGGAGCTTAGGCCAATCAACATCCTGATTGGCCCAAACGGCTCGGGAAAGTCAAATTTCATTGGCGTGTTTTCTTTCCTCCACGCAATTCGGGAAGGCGGGCTACAGGATTACGTCACTGCCGCGGGCGGCGCCAATAAACTGCTGCATTTTGGTTCAAAGACAACAAAAGAAATATCGTTCCACCTCTCTTTTGTAAGCCAGGTTAATCAGTACGAGTTGAAGCTCTCCCCGACCGAAGATGACAGCCTTTTCCCATCCGAGGAGACCGCCTTCTACTGGAACAAAACCTACCCCAGACCGTACTCCACGGCGCTTTCGCCAAGGCAACGTCGCCTCGAAGCTGGTATTAGCAAGCCAGACCTTGAGGGCACTGCCAAATGGGTACGTGATCGCCTTGGAGGCTGGCGGCTGTACCATGTCCATGACACCAGTTCCTCTTCGCCGATGCGCAAAACGGCCAAGGTGGATGATAATGAATTCTTACGTTCAGACGGATCCAACCTGGCAGCCTTTCTATACTACCTACATGAGAGACATCCGGATTCCTATGGCCTGATCCAGCGCACGATACAACGGGTAGCGCCTTTTTTCGACGATTTCCGTCTGCGGCCTCTCAAGCTCAAACGTGACGACATAAAGCTGGAATGGCGTCACAAGAGCTCGGACCAATACTTCGATGCATCGTCACTCTCAGACGGTACTCTTCGTTTTATTGTTCTAGCTACTCTCTTCCTCCAGCCAGAGAGCTATCGACCGTCGGCGATCCTCGTAGATGAGCCCGAGCTCGGTTTGCATCCCTACGCCATCGGTATGCTCGCCTCCCTGATCCGGCAGGCTTCGGTAGATACTCAGGTGATCGTTTCCACCCAGTCGTCTCTATTGTTGGATCATTTTCAGCCCGAGGACGTGTTGGTCGCTAACCGTGTCGAAGGCGGAACGGAGGTCACACGCCCTGATTCAGCGCAGTTGGCTACGTGGCTTGAGGAGTATAGCCTCGGACAGCTCTGGGAGAAGAACGAGCTTGGGGGGCGACCCATTAGGGACTAAGGACGATGGCTCGCCTATTGATTCACTTGGAAGGCCAAACCGAGGAAGATTTCGTCAATGAGGTTCTTCGGGACTATCTGCTGGCCAGAGGCTACGATGCCGTCAGTGCCCGAATTGTGGGCAATGCTCGTCTGCGGAATCGGCGCGGTGGGATCAGACCTTGGCCCTCAGTAAGGAGAGACATCATGAATCACCTCAAAGAGGATCCGGCCTGCATTGCGACCACTATGGTCGACTACTACGGACTGCCTCAGGAGGGGGAAGGGGCGTGGCCTGGGCGAAAGAGGGCTGCGGGCCTGAAGAGCGTAGAGAAAGCAATGTCTGTAGAGGGTGCCCTGCTGGCTGACGTAGTCGCGGAAATGGGCAAGCGATTTAACCCTCGGCGATTCGTGCCCTTTGTCGTAATGCATGAATTTGAAGGACTACTTTTCAGTGACTGTGCTGGTTTCAGCCGCGGTATCGGACGGTCGGGCTTGGAAGTTGCTCTAAAAGCAATTCGAGATCAGTTTCCAACACCGGAAGACATCAACGATTCGCCGGTCACTGCGCCGTCGAAACGCGTCAAGGATCTTGTGCCTGGGTACGAGAAGCCACTCCTTGGCTCATTGGCAGCCCTTGAGATCGGGCTAAGCTGCATTCGGCGCGAGTGCCCGCATTTTGATGGATGGCTGGTGCAACTCGAATCCCGCAGCACGTAAATGGGCTGCATGGGCACTCGAAGCTCCGAACCTGCTTGGACGAAACGCCTATCCGTAGAAGTAATCATCTGCGCGGACAAACTGACGACTACCCGGCTGCCCGTGGCCGCGTTCACCCCGCGCGCAGCGCCTCGCCTTTGCGCTCGATGGCCTTGGGGCCCGCCAGCGGGACGAAGAAATCCTGCCACACCAGTTTGCACTCTTCCACCATCCGCAACCCGTACTCACATCGCCCCAGGTCGTCGGCGCCGGCATTATTGGTGCCGAAGGTAAATTTCGCGCCGGCCGATTTCGCCATCTTGATAAATGAAGGGCTGGGCAGGTTGCGCCGGTTGTTGATCTCGATCGCCACGCTGTTGCGCACCGCGGCTTCAATCACTTTCCTGCGCCGTTCCGCGGTCCAGAGCGGCTCGTAGTCTTTGGCGATCTGATCCGGCAGATACGTGGGGTTTGCATAGATATCGACCGGCTCGTGTTCCAGGATGCCGACGGTCCGTTCCACAAATGTGTCCATGAACTCCTGCACGTCCCCGATGGTCCCGACTTCCTCGGGCATCCAGAGCCGCATGCGCTTGCCGCGGTTGTCGGTCCAGGTCATGGAGTCGGTAAAGATGTAGTCGAAGCGCGCGGCCGCGGCGCGCGAGAACATGCGCGTCCACTCGCGCCCTTCCGCCTGCATCGCGACGAAGCAGGGCTGGCCTTTCAGGCTCTCCACGAACTGAATGGCTTCCTGGTCGTTCTGCGCCGTATTGGCCTGGCCGCAGTTCACCGCGATGCCGTACTCGATGCCGTCGCGCCGCGATTTCGCGAGAGCCTGCTCGATGGTCAACCCGCCTTTCAGGTGGACGTGAAAATCCGCCATGGGAATGTTGTGACGGCCCTGGTCGATAATCTGCCGGAAGACCTGGTCCGCCGGCGGCGCGGGCCCGCCCGGCGTGGCAATGTCGTCCGGCAGCGGCCGCACCCGAACACTACGAAATCGCGCGCGGGAGCCGTCATTGTGACACTGCAGCGCGAACGTGCCGCGGTCCAGAAAACGGCCCGTCTCGGGCCCGTCGGGAATCATCGGCGGGTCAGTCTCGGTGTAATCCACCACCAGCATGCCGTTGAGCCGGATCTGCACATTCTTGCCGCGCACCGCCGCGTGAATCTTGAACCACTGATCGTCCGGCACAAACGGCTTATAGACGTTCCGCAGTCCGTAGAGCGAGCCGGTCTTCGAGCGCTCGCCCGCGGCAGTATTGTCGATCTGGATTTCATAGCCGCTATTCGGGAAACCACGCTCCTGATACACCGTATGGAAGTAGACTCCCGAATTGCAGCCCGGCCGCGTCAGCACTTCCACCTCGAGTTCGAAGTTGCGGAAATCCGCGCCGTTGACCGGCCCTCTATAGAACAGGTGCGACCTTGGCCCTTCGGCCGCCAGTTGCCCCT
>JBEKQS010000144.1:0-13077 GCA_049519475.1 Bryobacteraceae bacterium
GCGAAGTAGAACTCCCCCAGTCCCACGAGCGAACTGGTATTCACCCTAAAATTTAAAGTGACCGGGCCGGCCGTGGCTGTTGCGCTCCCAAGCAAGAGGATCGCAACCGCGATAATGCTGGTTTTTAGTATGTTTTGAATGGACATTGTCTTGTTTTTCTCCTCTCGATTAGCGAGGCACTGAGCCTGCCAGCACTCGCGGCGTATTATAAGTGATAGGGGTCCTGGTCGGGTCGATGAACGAAAGAGTGAATGTTTCGCTCGCACCTGCCGCAAGACCGGAAGTATTCGCATAGGGGCTGCCCGCCGGCAATTGCACCGACGTCACACCGCTCGCGTTGAACAATGTTGCGTTGCTGCTCAGATTATCCAACACCACGGAAATCGGACCGGGAACGGGGTTCTGAGTCAGATTGGTCACTTGGATCTGCTGGTTGAAGCGGCCGGTCGTGAAGTTGTACACGAAGGCGCCCTTGGTCACCGTCACAAGGCCATCCGCCAGGATGTCCGGCGGGATGGTAATCGCGACAGTTGCGTCGACTCCCAGCTTGGTACTCGGGAGTAAACTGTCACCCACCATCAACGACAGGGCGTAGGTGGTAGCACCCGCATCCAGCAACGTCTTGTCCGCTATGGTGATATTTGCCGAGTTGGGATCGATGGCAAATGCTTCCGCGGCATTAACGCTGTTGTTCGATCCATTATTGGCGCCGCCCGTGATCTGCCAGTCCTGAAGCGGACCACCGCTGCCCGGCGTGGCCGCCGCCGTCCCTAACGAGCCAATCGACCCGGCGGGAAGAGTGAAACTCTGTCCGGGCGTGATGACCGGACGCACGTCCCAGAGATACTGGGCCGCCCACTGCGCGAACACCGGCGTTTCCGGAGCGTCGGTGTGACCTGCGGAATGGCGTCTCCAGGCGACTGTTGCCGAGTTGGCGCCGCCAGGGCCATTAGGACCCGCAAAAGCTGTGTTGAAGGGAGGCGTGCCGCCAATGGACTCGCCACCGTTGGGGCCGCCAGTGGACTCGGTACTGCTCCACACTGCGGGATTGCTGGTGAATACTGTCCCGGTCGGGACATACTGTCCGGTCCATCCGAGCAGGTTCCAAACCGGGCTGGCCATGGTGCCCGCCAGGTACATTCCCCGAGGATCCTGCCAGGCATCGCCATTTCCCGCCGGTGTATCGGTGCCACCGTTAGTCATTACGGCGCGCGGAGCGAGCAGTGACATCACGGAATGAACGTCCACATCCAGATCCTGCACCGCACGCGGGAAGAACGCGGGCGTGCAGCCCGCGGGGCCGTGATTCTGACCCAGACCCGGAGGACTCACCACGCATTCCGCTCCGGCGTAGTTCATCAGGTAGCCGGCCATCCAGTAATATTCACCGTTGCCGACGATGGATTCGATGGTTTCACCAAGGGACCTTCGTATCCATGAAGTGCCACCTTCTCCGCCGCAACTGGGCAACCCAGCCACGATGCGGTTGTCGTAGGCCATGGAAACCAGAGTCGCCTTCCCGTCACGGGAGTGTCCTTCGGCGGCAAATTTGTCCGGATCGGGCCCGATCGGATCGGGGTCGCCGCCGGCCGCCAGGAAGTCGATGAACCGGCTGATGCCCCAAGCCCATTCCACCAAGGTGGCCGGGTCGGTGGGTTCCCGCCAGGCTCCTCCGGCGAACAGACCGCTGAGACGGTCGGAAGTAGCCGCGGCGCCGCCATCGGATTGCAGACCCGTCTGGCTATAAGCGCATGCGCCAAAACCGTACGGCAAGGTGAGTGCGTCGTTGTTACCGCCTCCGATATCGACGACCACGGGCACCTTCCCAGTTGCGGCTGCGGGAAGGTAGCAGGTGAATGTCAAGGTCGGAGTGGTTCGAGGGCTG
Source organism: Bryobacteraceae bacterium (assembly GCA_049519475.1). Lineage (GTDB taxonomy): Bacteria > Acidobacteriota > Terriglobia > Bryobacterales > Bryobacteraceae > PALSA-129. The sequence goes on from JBEKQS010000144.1 coordinate 1,886, forward strand.
TAGCCATTGTACGGGACATTGAAATGTGCCGTATAAGTCTTCTGCCTGTACATGTATACCGTAGCGCCGGCAGCGCCGCTGGTACCGATAGTGCCCACGGGCGGGCGATAGGTGCCGGTGCAATTGCCGGTAGTAGGAAGAACGCAGCTAATGGTTGGAAGGGGCGCTACCGGGTAAACCGGAGCATTGGTCGGCTGGCCGGCGACAGTGCTGACGCTGATGGTGCCGGCCACGGTGCCGGTGGTCACGGCGCCGATTGTCCAATTGGTGATTGCCGAGGGATAGGGGGTTGTCGCGGGAGAGAGGACTGCCCCGCCGTTGAAACCGGCCGGGAAGGCGTAGCCGTAGATCTCCTTCTGAACCAGGTTCCAGACTTCCGGACGGCGTTTAGCCCACCAATCCGTGGGCGTTGTGATCTTGGTTACGCCATCTTTCATGGTTAACAAGTCGATAGCAGGGTATGTGGTAGCAGCCAGACACCCAGGCGTTGAGCAGGTGCCGCCCAGGGTGTCCGGGTAAGGACGAGATCCCGCCGGGCCATAGTCGCCGTAGTTGACGTTCATGGCTCCGCCGGTGGCTGTTCCAAGTTCGAGAGCCTTTGTGCAGGTGGGGCTCCCATTGATTGGGTCGCCGCAGCCCCTGTTCGGTGTTCCACCGCCCTGCGAGTCGTCGTAGGTGGTCCAGGCGCCCCAGCCCCAGCGGACAATGGTGTGGTTCAAGGCGTCCGTCCAGTTGCTGGAGTTTATGCTACTGGCACTGGTTGGCGTGCCGGGAAATGCGTTTGGCGGCGCGTATGGATCGTTCCCCCGCGATGACGAGAGCGGAGGGTTGGAAGCCGTCGTGGGGAATTGCAGCCCTTGTATGCACATGAGGCGGGCTTGGTCCTGGACGGCGGTTGTTGCGCTGGTGGGACAACCGAGGGCCGAAACTCCCGTAGCCCCCGGTACAAGATTGTACGGGGGTGCCTGACAGACCGCGGGCAGTTGGGCCATACAATTTTGGGCATTGGCTGTACTGGTAAACACCAACAGCGCAAATACACAGCAGAGCGGAAGGAATACCGCACTGAACTTCGAGATGGTAGTCTTCATAGTCTCCTCTGGCGACAGGGGCAGTCCAGCAAAACATCACTGGAGATCATTAACGGCGCAAATTTGTTTACGTTCCGAATTATATAGCCGGTCCAGGACCCTGTCAAGGAAATAGGTAGTGCGCTAACGAGCCGTTTCGCCAATAGCCAGGGAGGGCCCCACGCACCCGGACCGACACTGAATGTGCACGTTGCCGTGAATCATCGGGGCTTTACCCCAACCGGTCTTTCCAGGCCTCGCCGCGGAATATAGTTGTGTGTTCGAATGATTCACGATACACTGCGGGAATTATAATAACAATCTCAAGGTGTTTCGATCTGTTTCGCTCGACCCACCCGGGAGCGGAATGGCTGCTACCCTTCCGCTTATCAGTGGCCTTTTCAATGAATTAGTAATATTTCCGACTGGGAAACCCAGATGTGCAAGCCTCTCACGACGCGGATTATGATATTGACCGCCCTGTCCTGCCTGGTTGTTTCGCTGGCCGCCCAGGACACAAAACCGGGACCGGCGTCCGGGCAGGCCGCCTATGAGCGGGGCCGGCGCGCCGATCAAGCGGGCCGGCCCGCCGACGCCATCGCCGCGTATTCCGAAGCCATTCAGGCCGACGCAACCAATGCCGCGGCGTGGCGCGCGCGCGGGCTGGACTACCTGGCCGCCGCGCGGTACACCGACGCCGAGGCAGACTTCACGCAGGCCATCAAGCTGCGCGCCGGCGACGAGGAGTCCCATAAAGGCCGCGGCGCGGCGCGCGCCGCCCTGGGCAAGCACGCCGATGCCATCGTGGATTTCAATTCTGCCATCAACATACGGACAAATGACGAGCCGCTGTTCGTCGATCGCGCCCTGTCGTACGCCGCCCTGGGCGACCTCCGAAGCGCGCTCGCGGACTTGACCTTTGCTATCCAGTTCACCTCCGAGGACGTTCGCGCCCTGCGCGCTCGCGGGAACGTGAACGATCGCCTGGGCTTGGATGGGGACGCGGTCGTCGACTACAGCAACGCCATTCGCCGCGTTCCAAAGGACCCGCGGCTCTACCTTTCGCGCGGCGGCGTGTATGCGCGCAACCACAAGTACGTGGAGGCCCTTCGCGACCTGGATCAGTCGATTCAACTCGACCCGGGAAACGCGGCCGCATACGCGGCTCGCGGCAATTGTCTGCTTTCGATGGAACGATTTGACGCCGCCGTCTCCGACCTGAAGCAGGCGCTGGGACTGGATCCCGGCAACCCGGAGATCCAGGCGTCGCTTGCCAAGGCGCAGTCCCAAGGGGGCGGCCCGCCCGCGCTCAGCGCGGCCGAATATGAATCCCGCGGCCGCGGTTTTCTCGATTCGCAGCACTACGCGGAGGCCATCCAACAGTTCACGGAGGCGCTCAAGCGGGATCCCTCGTTGGCGCCGGCCTGCAACGGACGCGGCCTGGCGCATTTGCGCCTCAAAGAGTACATCCCGGCCATCGCCGATTTCGATGAAGCCATCCGTCTGGATGCCGCCTACATCGATGCCTACGTCAATCGCAGCGCCGCGCGGCGCGCGGCCGACGATCCGGTCGGCGCGGACGCGGACGCGGCCAAGGCTCGGGAACTCGCCGCCAAGGTCCGGCAATAGCAGCGCATTCGCTTGCTTGCCGGCAACCGCGCGACCCCCTGATTGCGCTCTTGCGCTCATAGTCGGCTTTTACGCGGGACAGGACGCTAGCTCAACGCGGGCTCGCATTTCTCGCATCCGGCCGGACGACGTGGCGCACGCACTCGTCGGTGCCGTGTCGAGACTCGTCTCGACACCCTGGTGGGGTACGGACAGTCTGTCGTCGCCGGGTGTCGGCATGAGTGCCGGCGCGGCGCCGACGAGTGCGCGCGCCACATCGACACCGCCGAATTGCTGTGGGAAGAGCGGCTAGGTCTGCGCTAGCTCGCCTTGGTTCCTTTTTTTCGCGGCTTGCGAGGCTTTGCGGCCTTGAGACGCCAGGCGGTCCGCAAAGCGGCTTCCAGGATGTCCGGAGTCACTTTCGCCAGGCGCACGCGAGTTGAGCCCTGGCGGCCCCATCCGCCGGGCACCGGGGAAAAGATTTCCGGCTCGTCTTCCACCATGCCGGCCTGCTGCTCGGGCGTCAGCAGCAGGACACCGAAGCCTTCCCGCTCCAGGCCCAGCGTGGCGAAGATTTTCCCGGCGACGCGGAAATCGGCGTGGTTGAAATGAGAGCCTTCCGCGGCATCGGGAAGACTCAGGGCGATTCGACGAAAGTCGGCGGCTGTCACTACGCTCTAATGTCGCATGAACGGGGGCAGCTTGCTCGCGCGAAAGAGCCGCCTGGTGCCTTGACCGCATGATTGTTGTTCTTTTGCGGGAAACCACTCCCTGACGGTCGTGGCTCTGATCAGAGCCGCGCGCGTTAGCAAGCGGTTTCCGGCAGCCCTAAATCTTGCGGTCATGGAACCGGAGGCGGCTGCGGGCCGGATTGCCCGCCCCTACATGGGAACCGGAACGGTGAGCGAGCCCACGGCCCCGGATTGGTTATCGCGGACCACGATGCGGGCCTTGTGGACGCCGGCGGGCACGGCGCGGTCGAAAGAAAGATTGACGCCATCGCGCATGACGGTGTCGTGCTCCCCCGGAGTGAGGCGCAACTTCGTCCGGATACCCTCCGAAGTGTCGCGCTGCCACCCGGTAATGTCGAGGTAGTACGCCATCGTCACGCTAAAGTCGCCCGTGTAGGTTTCGCCGGGGGTGAGTTGCAGGTCGGCGGCGTCCACGCGGATCTGAAAATGGCTCCATCCCTTCAGCTTCTCGCTGGCCGTCACGGCGGCGCGGATCCCGATCCCGGAATCGTCGGACGGTCCGAGGGTGGCGCGTGTGAAGCGCTGCTCCGGGTCGGCCTCTCGCACATCCCCGTAGTAGCCATCGATGGCCCGCAGCCGGGCGGCTTTGTTTTCGCTGGTGACGCGCAACTTGTGGAACTTGTTGTCCCATCTGTCGAGAGGAGGAATGTAACCAACCTGGTAAGTGGCGCGGCCTTCGCTCACTGCCATCTCGATGGCTTTCCCGGTGGCGCCGGGCAACCATTTTCCCGCGGTCAGGCCGGCGACCTGCTGCATGGTACTCCCGCTGTTCAAACCCAAGGTGCCGCGCTCCTCCTGCTGCACCGCATACACAATGATGCCGGAGCGGGCCATGTCCGTTCCGAGGCGCAGCACCAAGGGTGTGTAGTCGATCCAATTGCTGTCGGGGCCGCTAACACTGATGGGAACTCCGTGCGAAATCCACACGAGACTTTTGCCGCCGGGCTGAGCGGCAAAGGCGGAAGCCAGGTCTCCCAAAACGGCCAGAGTTTTGCGAACACGAGCGTCCACATCGGCCTGGAACTCGTGGGGCCGGAGGCCGCTGACGGTGCGCATCGCCTGATCGAGCAGCGACGGAACCTGTGCGAACCAGGAGGTGTCGTCCTGCGAGACGGGGTTTTCGGCGCCAGGCAGGGCGTGGACGGGGTAGAAGGTGCCTTGGTTGGTGAGCAGGTAGAGGTAGAAGTGATTGCTCGACTCGAGATTCTGGAAAGTGTGCGCGATATCGTTCAACCCAGGCTGCGCTCGCCGAGATTGGCATTCAGGAGGTCGAGGAGGACCAAAACGGACTGCACGTTGCGCCCGGTGGGGCGGTTGGAGTGCTCGCCCGGCCCAAGCCGGGTGAGTTGCCGTTCCGCTGTGATCAGAGGGCGGCAAAAGGCGGTCTGCATGAGCTTGCCGTCGTCGTAGATGCGGACGTCGGAGGCCGGAAAGTTCTGGAGCGGCGCGCCCTTGGCGTCAAGGGCGACTACGTTGAAGGTGAGCAGGGGGTGCGACGGTTCGGCCTGGGGGAAGCTGAGCAGGGGAAGCTGAGCAGGGGGCGCTGCGGCTCGGCCTGAGGGCTCTGCGCGATGGCGGCGAATGAGGCACCCAGGAAAAGCATCAAGCCTCTGAGTCCGGCTGCAGGCGGCACAGTGTAACCTCCTAATCAGAGTCTGATCCCGGCGCTGGGACGATGACAATAGCTATTAAATGCGAATTGTGCAGTAAGGGCGCAACAGTGGTAGATGGCAGCGATGAAAGTCTTCGCGGTTCGGAACTCGGAACCGCGCTGCTGTCGGTGAAGCGGCGTGGCGCTTCCATAAGCGGATCGCCTACCGAATCGATCCTACGGCAAGGCCGCGGTCGCCGCGGTGCCTCGAAGCGTCGCAGGCAAAAAACTTGGACAGCTTATGGCGTCTCAGGCCGCGGCGCGAGGCCGCGAATAGCGCCAGCCCAACAGCAACAAGAGGCCGGCCAGCGCCAGCATCGCGATGGGCGAAAGCGTGGGAACGGAATTGGGAACGGAAGGCGTCGGCGTGATAACTGCCGGGCCGATGAATAGCCCGTACGCGATGGGCTCGTTCCCGACATTCACGGTAGCGGTCACGGTGTTGGTAGCTGTGTTGATCACCGAGATATTATTGCTGCCGCCGTTCGCGACGTACGCGAACGTCCCCGCCGGATTGAAGGCAACTCCGGCGGTTCCAGCCCCGACTGTCACGGTTGCGGTCACGGTATTGGTGGCTAAGTTGAGCACATAGAAGGTGGTGCTGGCGTTCGTCAAATACGCGAAAGTTCCCGCCGGATTGATGGCAATTCCGGCCAAGTTGGTCAAGCCGCCCGCGACGTTCACCGTAGCGGTCACGGTGTTGCTGGCCGTATTGATCACCGAGACGGTGCCGAGGTTGCCATTCGTCACATAGGCGAAGGTCCCCGCCGGATTGAAGGCGACTTGAAGGGGACCGGCACCGACATTCACCGTCGCGGTCACCGTGTTGCTGGCCGTGCTGATCACCGAGACGTTATTGGTGTGGTCATTCACCACGTATACGAAAGTTCCCGCCGGATTGACGGCAATTCCGTAGGGAAGGCCCCCGACAGGCACGGTCGCGGTCACAGTGTTGCTCGCCGTATTGATCACCGAGACGGTGCCGCTGTTGCCGTTCGTCACATACGCGAAGGTCCCCGCCGGATTGATGGCGACTTCGTAGGGATTACTCCCAACAGGCACGGTAGCGGTGACGGTGTTGGTGGCCGTATTGATCACCGAGACGGTGCCGTCGAGCAAATTCACCACGTAGACGAAGGTCCCCGCTGGATTGACGGCAACTCCGTACGGCGCGGTCCCGACAGGCACGGTAGCGGTGACAGTGTTGGTGGCCGTGTTGATCACGGAGACGTTGTTGCTGAGTTCGTTGGTGATGTACGCGTTCTGGGCGCTCGCGCCGCTTGCAAAGGCTATGGCCAATGCGGCTGCGCCTGATAGGACGTTAAATCGCTTTTTCATTCCGGTTGCTTTCCTCTCACCGGCCGGCCCGCGAATCGATTGCGAACGCCGACGTTGAAGACTTGAGTTATGGTCATTCAACTTTGGCTAGAGTCCCGAACCGAATCCCACACGCGGGACCGGAGCCGACTCTAGACCAAGATTTCCATTTTGGACTCTCTAGCAGTGTCAGTATACACCCAGCCGCCATCCTTGTGATCCCGTGAGTTGCATTTTTCCCTCCGGGAGCCGTCTTCGTCCGGGCAAGGCGTAGTTGGATTAATAGTTAGAGGCCTGAAAATGAACGCCAGTACCTGTCCGGCGATGGAATCTCCGCTTCCTCAGCACTCTCAGGTCTTGACTTTGCCTTTCTTCTCCGCGTCTCCGCGCCTCCGCGTTGAAAAAACAGTTTCCTGTTTGGTTCCGGCATCGCCGGGTTAGGGAGTGATGGAGCGGACGGTGGATTCCAGCAAGTCCAGGGCGCCGGCGAAGAAGTGGTCGGGGGCGTCGATCCAGATCAGTTGCTTGGGCGGCGCGAAGCTTGCGTAAGCGGACTCGAATTCGGAGCGCGGGGCGTATTGGTCTTGCGTGCTCTGGATGAAAATCTTGCGGATGGGACAGGTCTCTAAATACTCGAAGTCGCCGAGACGCGGGGAGAAACCAACAGCCAGTAAGAAACGCGCGGCGGCTTCGGCGCAGCCCAGTTCGGTGATGACACGGGCGCCGAAGGAGAAGCCGGCCAGGGCATAGGGGAGATCGGGATAGCGGGCGCGCAGCCAGGCCAGCGCGGCGCGGGCGTCTTCCAGGCCTTCGGGGATGCCGGCTTTGCGGAAATTGAAGCGGAGCACCACGGCGCCCGAATCGCGCAGAGCGCGCGCAATACGATGAACTACTTTATTGTGTAAAGTTCCGCCATAGAGCGGGTGCGGATGACAGACCAGGGCGGCCAGGCGTGGGGGCGCGTGGCCGGGCTCTTCCAGCAGTGACTCGATGGGGCCGCCGGGCCCCGCGAACGAATGGGTTTCGATGCGGCGGGACACTCAGTTGGTGCGGTAATTGGTGAACTGCATGTCGATGCCGAAATCGGTCTCGCGGAGCAGCTTGATGACGGTTTGCAGGATGTCGCGGTCGCGGCTGGAGACGCGGACGAAATCGCCCTGGATGGAGGCCTGCACCTTGAGCTTGGCGTCCTTGATGGTCTTGACGATTTCGCGCGCCTTTTCAGTGGTGATGCCTTGCTGCAGATTGATTTCCTGTTTGACGGTGGAACCGGCCGAAGAAATGATGTCGCCGTACGAAAGGCCCTTCAGCGGCACATGGCGTTTGACCAGCTTGGACTGGAGGATATCGACGACTGCCTTGAGTTTGAACTCATCCTTGCTGGCGAGCAGGATTTTATTGTCCTTTTCGTTGAGCTCGATGTTGGAATGGGAGTCCTTGAGATCGAAGCGCTGATGCACTTCCTTCAGCGCCTGCTGCACGGCGTTGAGCACTTCCGGCAGTTCTATTTTGGAGACTACGTCGAAGCTATTGTCGGGCATAAACGGCTCGTTATTATGTTACTCGTTCTCGGGAGGAATCTCAGGCGGCGGATCGGGGCGGCTGAGGTCGAGGCCGAGGATGGAGCCGGAGCGGATGCGCAAGGGTGTGACGCGGCGGACGGGCTCAATGGGATTGACGGGCGGCGGGGGCGCGGCGGGCTTGGGCGGCTCGGGCTGGAGTGGGGCCATGACGGGCTGAAAGTCGCGCGGCTCGGCACCGCGGGAATGCAGATTGGCGAGAACGCGGCGGGTGATTTGCTCGACCATGGATTCCATGGAGGCGTCGAGGGCCACGGTGACGGCGGCCCGGATGAGACCGGCATCGACGACGGCGATGAAGGGCACGCCGCCGGGAAGGGACTCACGAAGCGCGGGAGCGGCGCCAGAGGCCGGCGCGTCCGGGGCTGGGGACGCGGAACGATCGTGAGTGGCGGCTTCGGCCAGAGGTTTGACGGCAGCCAGCAGGGCGCTGGCCTCGAAGGGTTTTTTCAAAGAGCCATCGGCTTCGACGCGGCTGGCGCGTTCGGGATCGAAGATCTCGAGGACGCCTGCGGTGAGGATGACGCGCACATGGCGGTGACGCGGGCTCATCTTGAGGTACTGGCAGATTTCGTAGCCGGTGCGGCCGGGCATGACGGTATCGGCGATGACCACGTCGGGGTCCACATCGTCCAGGCGGATCAGGGCGGAATCGGCGTTGCTGACGGTGACCACTTCGTATCCCTCGTCGGTGAGGATACGTTCGCCCATGCGCTGCGCGTGCGGACTATCATCGACCAGCAGGATGCGGCTCATTGTTTCTTGTCGGGCGTCGCGCCGGAATCGGCGGTGCTTTTCTGGGCGGCGGTACCCTTCTTGGAGGCGGCGGGCCTGGGAACCTTCGGGATCTTGGGAGGCTTGGCGGCGACCTGTTTCAATTTCTTCGGCGCCGCGGTTCCCTTCTTTCCGGTCGCGCTGGTGGATGTTGCGGCGGCCGGCTGATCCTGCGTGCCTGGCGCGGCCGGGGCGGCGGAACTTGGGGTAGCGGTGGCGGGCGCGGCGCCGTTCTGGCGGGCGTCGGGGCTCTTATCGATGACGTCGGAAGAGCCGACTACGGCGATGCCGACTTCCTGCGTGGTGAGAGCGCCGGCGGCGGTGGCAGGGATGTCGAGGGGAACCGTGGGGTGGTAGTTTTCCATCTGCGGCGTGCCGGACTTGGCGGCCATGGAAGTATCGGGGCGAGAGCTGATCGGTCCCGTGAGTTTGGCCAGGAAGCTGCGCTTGGTGCGGTTATCCTGCTCGTACTTCATGCGGGCGTAGGCGACCGAGTCTTGCTCGGGAATGGGGCGGCCCATGGCCTGAAGCTGGGCTTTGGCGTCTTCGACGTGGGAGCTGAGGGGGTAATCGCGGATGATGCGGGTGTAAGCGTCGGCCTGGCGGCTCTCATACTTATCGCCGAGCTGGAGGTAATCGTCGGCGAGCATCCACAGGGCGTCGTCGGCGCGGCTATAGAGCGGGTACTGATCGGCGAGGGCCTGCAAGCGGTTGGCCGAGGAATTGTAGCTGCGGCCGCCTTTCTTGAAGTAGTACGCGCCGACTTTCATTTCGCCATCGGCGAGGGTCTCCTGCACTTCGAGGAGGCGCTGCTGGGCTTGGGGAGCGAACTTGCTGTTGGGGAACTTGAGCAGCACGTCCTTGCATTCGAATTCGGCGGTACGCGAGTGGACGGGATCGCGATCGGCCTTATCCATCTGCTTGTACTGCATGTCGCAGATCTTGAACTGGGCTTCCGCGGCCTCTTCCATGTTGGGGTAGAAGAGGATGAAATCCTTGTACTCGGCCTCTGCCTGGGCGAAGCCATGGGTGCCGCCTTCGCGCAACCAGCTATCGGCCACGGCGAGCTTGGCCTTGGCGAGGTATTCGCTGGTGTCGTAGGTGTTCATGAGGGTCTGCAGGGTGAGGCGGGCGCGCTCGAAGCGGCCCTTTTCGATGTCGTCAATGGAGGTATCGAAGAGGACTTTGTCGGGCTGCTGGGTGTCCTTGGCGATCGGGTTCTCGTACTTGTGGCGGCGGCAGGCGGAGGCCACCAGGAGAAGCGCGACCACACCGAACACGGTGGCATGGCGAAGCGAATTGCGACTGATCATCGGTTTACTCACCCCTAAACTTCTCTACACTAGGCATCAACACTGGACGGCGGCGGCCCGGGCCGCGATCTGGCGCATTTCGCGCACGGCAGCTTCGGGATCGGGACTGTGAAAGACAGCCGACCCTGTGACGATCCAATCACACCCGGCGCGGACGACCTCCGCCAGATTGATCCGGTGCACGCCGCCATCGATCTCGATCGGCAGCGCTAACCGCTTCTCTTTCCGCAGCATATCCAGCTTACGCGCTTTCTGGAGCACGTAGGGAATCAACTCCTGTCCGCCGAAACCGGGGTTGACGCTCATGAGGAGCACGTAGTCGGCCACCTCGATCACGTCCTCCAGGACCGAAACGGGGGTCGCCGGGTTCAGAACCACGCCCGCCAGAGATCCCGCGGCCCGGATCATCCCCAGCACGCCATCCAGGTGACGGCAAGCCTCATAGTGCACCGAAACGGAGTTGGCGCCTGCGCGTACGAACTGGTCGACCCAGCGCTCCGGCGACTCGATCATGAGGTGAACGTCGAGGTGCAGGCGGGTAGCCTTGCGGATGGACTCCACCACCGGAGGGCCGATCGTCATGTTGGGGACGAAATGGCCATCCATGACGTCCAGGTGCAGCATGGAGGCTCCGCCGCGCTGGACCGAAGCGATTTCCCCGGCCAGCCGGGCAAAGTCCGCGGACAGGATTGAGGGAACGATTTCAATCATTTGCGGGCTGCTCCGATTTTATCACAGCGGCATAAAAACCGTCCCCCGGATCGCGTCCGGGGATGCGGCGCATGACCTCCACGACAAGCTCAGGCGGCACGCTTGCGACCACCCGCTCGTTCTCTTCGGGCTCCAGCGAGCAGGTGGAGTAAACCAGCAGTCCGCCGGGGGCCAGCGCGGTCCGGCCGTTGGCCAGGAGGGCCGCTTGCCGGCGCGGGAAATCTTCGAGGTCCGAGGGCGCCAGACGCCATTTGATCTCGGGATTGCGGCCCAGCGTGCCGGTGCCGGAACAGGGCGCGTCCACCAGGATGCGCTGGAAGCGGCGGGCGAAGGGCAGCGCGCGGGTTCCATCCAGAACCACCAGGTCCGCGCCCATGCCTTTGAGATGGGCGAGACGGCGAAAACGGAGGTCGCCG
>JBEKQS010000145.1:0-13024 GCA_049519475.1 Bryobacteraceae bacterium
TCCCAAGGCCGTCGCTAAGAGAATCACCACGTCGCCCTCGCCCGAATTCGCGCGGTATCCCTGGCTCGACGTCCCCATCGTTATGGTGCCCGCGCGCGATAGCGTCAAAGTGCCGGCCCGCCTGTTCCAACCGGCAAGCTTCAAGAAGGGCGGACCCGGCGTGATTTTCGTGCACGGCGCCGGCTACCTGCAAAACGTCGACCACAAGTGGTCGTCCAGCTATTACCACGAGTACCTGTTCGATCACATCCTGATGGAGCGCGGCTTCACCGTGATCGACGTGGATTATCGCGGCTCCGCCGGCTATGGCCGCGACTGGCGCACCGCCGTCTACCAGCACATGGGCGGCAAGGACCTCGACGATATCGTCGACGCCGCCAAGTATCTGGCCGCGCAAAAGGGTGTCGATCCGAAGAAGATCGGCCTTTGGGGCGGCAGTTACGGCGGCTTCATCACCCTGATGGCCATGTTCACCGAGCCCGATGTCTTCGCCGCCGGCGCAGCCCTGCGGCCGGTCTCCGATTGGGCGCTTTACAATCACGGCTACACGGCGGAGATTCTCAACCTGCCGCAAACCGACCCGGAAGCCTACCGCAAATCCTCGCCGATTTTCTTCGCGCAAGGCTTGAAAGGCTCGTTGCTGATTTGCCACGGCATGGTGGACACCAACGTCGAGTTTGAGGACACCGTGCGTCTGGTCGAGAAGCTCATCGAGCTGCGAAAAGAGAACTGGAACCTGGCCGTCTATCCGGTGGAAGATCACGGTTTCCGTCAGGCCGCCAGTTGGGCCGACGAATACAAGCGCATCCTGGCGTTGTTCGAAAAGATGTAGGGGTAGCTTCGTGGCGCACGCACTCGTGCGCGCCACGTCGGCACTCATGCCGACGCCCGGTCCCGACAGGCCGCCCATCCCACCAGCGTGTCGAGAAGAGTCTCGACACGGCACGCATGAGTGCGTGCGCCACTACCCCGTCAGAATCTTCTGCGCCGCCAGTTTCCCCATCCTGATGCAGTCCGGAATCCCGATCCCGCTATACGCGTTCCCCGCCAGGTACAGCCCTGGAATCCCAGCCACGCGCGCCTCCAACTCCTCCACGCGCTGCCCATGGCCCACGGAGTATTGCGCCATCGAGCGCGGCCAGCGGGCAATCCGCGTGAATCGCGGCCGCGCGCCGATGCCCGCGATCTCCTGCAACTCCCCGGTGACCGCGGCGATAATGGCTTCGTCCGATTCCGCCAGCACCCCGGCGTCTTCCATGCCGCCCAGGAAGCAGCGCGCCACAATCTTGCCATCGGGCACGCGGTACGAAAACTTGGTCCCCACCCACGTGCAAGCCACCAGCCTGCGCCGCTCTTTCTTGGGCACCAGGAAGCCGAAGCCTTCCGGCGGTTTTGCAAAATCGGCGGCGTCGAACCCCAGCGCCACGGTCATCGACGAACTGTAGGGCACCATGCCCAGCAGTTCCGACGCCCGCGCGTCCACTGCGCCCAGCAGCGCCGAGCCGCTGTGCGCTTCGCACGCCACTACCACGGCGTCGGCCTCCAGCCAGTCGCCGTCCATCCTCACGCGGAATCCGCTGCCCGCGCGCTCCACCTTTTCCGCGCGCCCGCGCCGCACTTCCGCTTTGCCTTGGATGGCCTCCTCCACAGCGTCCACCAGTTGTCCCAGTCCGCCCTTCAGGGTGCGGAACAGCGGCGGCGGCGCGGCCTTCGTGCGGTGCTGCGCGGCCTTGGCGCGCTCCGCCAGCACGCCGCGCGTCAGGCTGCCGTAGCGGTTCGCCAGCTCGACGAAGCGCGGCAGCACGCTCCTGACGCTCAGCTCGCTGGGGTTGCCGCCATAGATGCCGGAGAGCAGCGGCTCGGCCAGATAATCCACGGCTTCCGGGCCGTAATGCTCTTCCACGAACTCGGCCACCGATTCGTCGGCGGGCTTCGGTTTGGGTGCGCGGAACCATTCCAGACCCATCCGCAGCTTGGTGCCCCAACTCACCAGGCCGGTCGTAATCAGCGGCAGAATCTTGGTGGGCACCATCATCATCAGGCCATCGGGCAGCGGGACCAGGCGTCCGTTCTTGCGCACGAAGGTCACTCGCAGATGGTCGTTCGAGCCGATCACTTCGCTTGCAAGCCCCAGGTCGGCGATCAATTCGAGCCCGGCCGGCTTGATGGAGAGGAAGCTGTCCGGCCCGGCTTCGAGCGTGCAGCCTTCCACGTGCTCGGTCTGGATTACGCCGCCCAGCCGAGGCCGCGATTCCAGTATGGTCGAAGCCGCGCCGCCCTTGGCCAGATAGTATGCCGTCGAGAGGCCCGAGATGCCGCCGCCGACGATGACGACCTTAGCTGGCATTCCTGAACCTCTGCACAAATCGTGGGGCAGACCCCCTGGTCTGCGGCCGGCGCCCCCGCCGGCCTGCCCGCGCTTTGTCGGATGCCGATACCGTTGTTCCGGGTGCGGGACGGGGGCGTCCCGCGCAGACCAGGGGGTCTGCCCCACAGATTCTGGAGCACTCCCCGCATGCCACTACAGGCATCGCTTTGCCACTTCGGCCAGCGCCGCGGTAAACGTGGCGGATCCGTTCAGCGATTCCGGCCGCCCGAGCGTGATGCCGCGTTCCCGCGCATACCCGCGGAACAGGATGTCGATGTCGTACAGCACTTCGATATGGTCGCAGACGAACCCGATCGGGTCCACCACCACTTCGCGGATGCCCGCGGCGGCATAGCGGTCCAGGCAGGATTCCACGGTCGGGCCCAACCAGCGGTCGTCGGTCATGCCCTGGCTTTGGTACGCGAAATCCCAATCGGCCAGGCCCACCCGCGCCGCCACTGCCGCCGCGGTCGCGCGCGTTTCGCGGTCGTATGGGTCGTCCGATGCCAGCGCCTTCTCCGGCAGGCTGTGCGCCGTGAAGAGGATTTTTTGCCCGGCGATCTCTTGACTCACTACCACCTGCCGCAGTCGCTCCGCGAAGGCTTCCACCAGCAGCGGTTCGTCGTGAAAGCTTTTGGCCCACACGATCTCCGCCGTCACGCCCAACTTCTGCCTGGCTTCTTCGGTCCGCTTGATGTAGAGCCCCACGCTCAGCTCGGAAAACTGCGGCGCCAGGCACACCGCCGCGAGGCGCTCCACGCCCGCTTCGCGCACTTTTTCCATGGCTTCGGCAATCAGCGGATACCAGTTGCGCATGCCGAAGAAGACGGGAATCCCCAACAGCTTTTCCAGGGCCGCGGCCTGCGCCGCCGTCCATGCCCGCAGCGGGGACCTTCCGCCGATGGCCGCGAGGCGCCGCCGCACTTCTTCGAGGACCTTGGGAGGTGTCGGGCCGGGACGCCCGCCGCGCACGAATTTCAGGTATTCTTCGACATCCTCTACCCGCTCCGGAGCTCCGTGAGCGAGCAGCAGAACCGCCTGCTTCACGGCTTGTATTCCCGCACCATCTCCACTACCGCCTTCACGTTTTCCACGGGAGTCTCCGGCAGAATACCGTGCCCCAGGTTGAAAATGTGGCCGGGCCGCGTGCCCGTGCGCTTGAGCAGCTCATGCACCTTGGTGCGCAGTTCGTGGAGCGGCGCGAACAGCGCCACCGGGTCCAGGTTCCCCTGGATCGCCGAGCGGTAGCTGATATCCATCCAGGCCTGGTCGATGTTGATGCGCCAGTCCACGCCCATCACATCGCCGCCCGCCGCGTGCAACTCCTTGAAGAATCCCGAGGCGCCCGTGCCGAAATGAATCACCGGCACGCCGGTCGACCGGATGCGTTCGATCAGCGCCCGCGAATACGGCGCCGCGTACCGGACGTAATCGTCCGAACCGAGCGCGCCCACCCAGCTATCGAACACCTGGATGGCCCGGGCGCCGGCGGTCACCTGCAGGTGCGCAAATGGCGCCAGCACGTCCACGATCTTCCCCATCAGCCGCCGCCACAGCGTTTCGTCGCTGTACATCAGCTTCTTGGTGCGGATGAAATTGCGCGACGCCCCGCCTTCAATCATGTAGCTCGCCATGGTGAACGGCGCGCCCACAAACCCGATCAGCGGAACGCGGCCCCCGAGCGACCGCACCACGCTCTGGATGGCCTCTCCCACGTAGCCCAGGTCGTCGGTGTTGGTGGTGGCGAGCGAATCCACGTCGTCGGTGGTGCGCACGGGGTTCGCAATCACCGGCCCTTCGCCCTTTTCGTACCTCAGCTTCAACCCCATGGGCTCGACCGGCAGCAGCAAATCCGCAAAAATGATGGCCGCATCCACGTCCAGCACCTCCACGGGCTGCAAAGTTACGGTCGCCGCCAGGTCCGGGCGCTTACAAATCTCCAGAATTCCGTGCTTTTCGCGGATCTGGCGATACTGCCTCAAATAGCGGCCTGCCTGCCGCATAAACCAAACCGGCCGCACGTCCGTGGGCCGGCGCCGGCAGGCGTCCAAAAATCGGCTTGTCATCGGAGCCGCGCGCATGGCTGATCCATCCTGTCTTTCGTCAGAAAGCTACCTCAAATTCGCCGGGCTGAGCTCAGTAGCCCGTCTGGCCTCGGCTGATGCTAACCCGGCGGAGACGTTCCGGCCGGGTCGCGGCCGGAGCCGCCAACAGAAACAAAACTATCACATTCCGTTTTCTTGCCGCAAAGTATTTAGGATACACCACCGAGCGCTGGAAACAAAGGATTTAGGAAAAAAAGACCCGGCCCATGTATGCGGGATAGTTGCAGGAGGATGGGGTTCTGCGGGAATTGTGCCTGCAGCCCCGCAACCGGCTTGAACGGCATGCGACAGCACGGCTTCTACTCGTCACCGGATCAGCTCGACTCGGATTGTTTCATTGTTTACCACGGCGCCGTCAAGTTCCTTCCAGCGGCGATCTGCCGTCACGGCCACCGCCCCTAACCTTGCCGCCATCGTCAGGCATACACAGTCTCCCAGCGACAACCCAAGGTTCCGCCGGGTTCCCAGCAGCACGCCGCAAGACTCAGCTTGCCTCGCCCCAAATTCCTCCTCCACTTCCAAATGCAGTTCGTGGAGGGTCGCGACGGCCCTCTCTGGCGGCATCCCGGAACGCACCAACCTCCCAACCACTTCGGCCAGATTGACCGCATGGATTTGAGAGTGATCCAGAATTCTATCTACGCGCTCGTGGCCACGTTCATCGAGCACGATGCTCAGCAAGGCGGAGGCATCGAGCACAAACTGTGCTTTCACGAGCGCGTGGCCTCCTCGTCCTCACGCTCGACTTCCGCTCGGCGGTCCCGGATCAGTTCCCCGGCCAAATCCTGGCCAGCCGGAATATATCTGCGGATCTCCTCCCGCACCTTGGATAGAGCTTGTGCTCGAGACGTGACTTGAAGGGTGCCGGACTCTTCCACTTTGACGAGCACTTGCGAACCCTCGGAAAGTCCGAGCTGGCGGCGCACCGCCGCCGGAATCAGGATGCGACCCGACTTTTCAAGCCGCGTGGTGTAGGTGTCCATGGCTCTATTCTAGCCCGAGATACGGCAGATTTACAATCTTGCCGTTATTGCTGCTTCTGCCGCGCAGGTGCGCAGCAATTCTCCTTGTCTAATTCTCGGCCCGCCCGCGAGATTTTTTCGCCCGTTTTATCAAAAAGTCGATCCGGCTGTCCGCGTCCGGGGCTTTATCCCGCTCAAAATGCAGTTCCGGGACCCGCCGCAGGCTCAACCGGCTGGCCAGTTCATGACGTAAATACCCTTGCGCATGGTCCAGCGCCGTCATCGACTCGTGCTGCTCCCGTTCGGTTCCCCGCGCCGCTACGCGGATATTGGCGTGCCGCCCGTCCAGGCTGACGTGCACGTCCGTCACTTCCACCGCCAGCAGCCGCGGGTCTTCCGTCTCAAATCCAATGATTTCGGATAACTCCTCCCGCACCGCCTCGGAAACCCGCAATGCCCGCCGCTCATCCATATCAACTTAAATAGCTAGATTACGCCGAATCTGTGGGGCGGGCCATTCGGCCCGCGGACCCGCTTTCCAGCGGGGCCAGCCGCCTGAAGGCGGCTGCGGCCAGGATTGGCCGCCCCACACTTCGGACGCACTTGTCTTCTTACGCCAGCCATTCCACGGTGGCCCCCGTCAATTCCGCGCCAAGCAGGGCCGCCGCTTCTTCCTCCACCGCGCACAGCACCTTTTCCGCATGGACGCGGTCACTCGAAACCGTCACCGCCGCCACTGCCGACCGCTGCCACAACTCCTGGTATTCGATCTCCGCCACCGCTACGTTGAACTTGTGGCGCAGCCGGTCCTTCAGGCTTTCCACAACGTGCCGCTTCTCTTTGAGCGAATGCGCGTTCTCCAGCCGCAGCTCCAGGGTTACCACGCCGATGGCAGCCATGTCTCAGGCAGCTTCGTTGGCCACGCGCTCCGTCTTGAAGGCTTCGATGATATCGCCTTGCTTGACGTCCCCGTAGTTCTCCAGCGTGATGCCGCACTCCATCCCGCTCTTCACGTCGCTGACGTCGTCTTTGAAGCGCCGCAGCGAACCGATCTTCCCGGTGTGGACCACCACGTTGTCGCGCAGCAGCCGCACTTCCGAATCGCGCGTGATGGCGCCATCCAGCACGATGCAGCCCGCCACGTTGCCCACTTTGGTGATGCGGAAGGTATCCCGCACTTCCGCCTTGCCGCGGTAGACTTCCTTGTAGACCGGCGACAGCAGCCCGGTCATGGCTAGCTTGATCTCGTCCGTCAGGTTGTAAATGATGGTGTGCAGGCGCACATCCACTTTCTCCTGCTCCGCCAGCGCCGCCGCGTTGCGCTCCGGCCGCACGTTGAAGCCGATGATAATCGCGTTCGAGGCCGATGCCAGCAGTACGTCCGATTCGTTGATGGCGCCCACGCCCGAGTGAATCACCCGGACCTTCACCTTTTCGTTCGAGAGCTTCTGTAGCGATTCGCTCAGCACCTCGGCAGAGCCGCCCACGTCCGTCTTGATGATGACCGGCAGTTCCTTCACTTCGCCGGCCTTCATCTGCAGGTGCAGTTGTTCCAGCGTCAGGCGGCTGGATTTCGCCAGCGACTGTTCGCGCATCTTCTGATCGCGGAATCCCACAATCTGTTTGGCCTTGGCTGTGTCCGTCACCACCTGGAAGTCGTCGCCGGCCTCCGGCATGGAATCGAGACCCAGCACTTCCACCGGCGTCGATGGCTCCGCCTTGCGGATCTGCGCGCCGCGGTCGTTCTGCATGGCGCGGACTTTGCCGAATACCGCGCCGCAGATGAAGAAATCTCCCACGGACAGGGTGCCGTTACGCACCAGTACCGTCGCCACCGGGCCGCGCCCGCGGTCCAGTTGCGCTTCAATCACGGTGCCCATGGCCGGCCGGTGCGGGTTGGCCTTCAGGTCCTGCAACTCGGCCACCAGAAGGATCATCTCGAGCAACAGCGGCAGGCCCTGCTGAGTCCGCGCCGAAACCGGCACCATCACCACGTCGCCGCCCCAGTCTTCCGCCAGCAGGCCGCGGTCGGCCAATTGCTGCTTAATGCGCTCGGGCTGGGCGTCCACCTTGTCGATCTTGTTGATCGCCACGATGATCGGAACCTTCGCCGCTCTGGCGTGGTCGATGGCTTCGAGCGTCTGCGGCATCACGCCGTCGTCCGCCGCCACCACCAGAACCACGATATCCGTTACTTTCGCGCCGCGAGCTCGCATGCGCGTGAAAGCCTCGTGGCCCGGCGTGTCGATGAACACGATCTTCTTGCCGTTCATCTCCACCTGGTACGCGCCAATGTGCTGCGTGATCCCGCCGGCTTCCCGCTCCGCCACGTGGGCTTCGCGGATGGCGTCCAGCAGCGACGTCTTTCCATGGTCTACGTGCCCCATGATGGTCACCACCGGCGCGCGCTTCTGCAGGTCCTTGGTTTCCTCGGCTTCTTCCACCGCCTGCATGGCTTCTGTTTCGTAGCTCACGGTCGCGGTCGAAGCGCCGAATTCGCGCGCCACTTCCGTCGCCAGCTTGGAATCCAGTGTCTGGTTGATGGTCGCAAAGATGCTGCGGTCCATCAGCTTCTTCATCACCAGGGCGGCCTTCACGTCCAGCTTTTCGCAAAGCTCCTTTACCGTGATGCCTTCCGAAATGGTGATCTCGCGATTGATGGGCGGCGGGCCGGCTTCCACCTGGCGGCGGGCCGGCCGGAGCATCCGCTCCTGTTCCTGGCGTTCCCTGGGCTGCGGGCGGGAGGGACGTTTGTCGCCGGGGCGTCCGCGCGGTTGCTCCATCGGAGGCGGCGCCAGACCCGGCTCCATGCGGCCTCGCGAGGTGGGATGCTGGGGCCTCGGTCCGGCTGGACGTAGGCCCGGAGTCGCGGGTCGCACACCCGTTTTGGCCACCATTGGCTGTCCTGGCCGGATCGGTCCGCGATAGATCGGTTGGCCCGGCACCGGCGAGCTGGACTGTCTCGGAACACCCGGGCGCGGAGCGGCAGGCGGCGCGGGCATGGCCGGTCTCGGCGTGCCCAGCTTGGCCGCCAGGTCCGCACGCGGTGGAACCACCGGCCGTGCTGCGGGCTGTCCGACTAATGTCCGCCCGGCGGTCAAAGGCATCGGACCACCCGTTGCGAGAGCAGGCGCCGGTGCGGATGCTGAAGCGCTCGGCCCAGACGGCCCCCTCGGCCGGCTCACTGCCGCGGGTCTGGCCGCCATGCCGGGCGCGGCCGCGCCCGGACCGGAAACGCGTGTTCCTTCCGCCGGCGTGGTTGGAAATGGTTGACGCGGCCCCGAGAGAATCTGTCCTGGCCGCGGACCCGCAGGCGCGGGTCCCGGCAACGGTTTCGCAGCCGGTATGGCTGGACGTCCCGGCGCAATCACTGCCACCGGCGGCGCTTGCGGCGGAGCAGGAGCCGGCGCCGCCCGCGGGCCTTCCGGCCGCGGAGCGGTTGTTCCCAGGCCCGCAACCGGCGGATGGATCGGCCGGCCCGGGGCCAGCGGCGGCCGGATGGGCGCCGCGCCTCCCGGTATCGCCCTCAGTTCCTCGATGGCCGTTTTGCCGGCCGCTTCGGCCGCCGGCGCTTCGTGCGCGGCGGTCTCAATGTGTGCGTGCACGGCCGGGGCCGCCGGCGCCTCCGCCGTTTCCATGGTTTGCGTTTGCGCCGCGCTTTCTTCGGCCGGCTCGCCTTCCGCCTCGGTTTCTGGGGGTGTATCGAAACCGTAGAGACGACGCAGCTTGATCGCCACGTCTTCATCGATCGAGCTGGAGTGTGTCTTTTTTTCGGTTACGCCGAGTTCGGGCAGCCGGTCCAGGATTTCGTGTGCCTTGACTTCCAACTCCCTTGCCAGCTCGTTGATTCGAATCTTCTTCATAGAGAGAACTGTCTGCATCTACCGCTTCTTCCGCCGCACAGGCGGTACTTCCCCGTTACAGGCACCGTGGCAGCCTTACTCGCCGCTCTCAGCCGGGGCGCCCTCGTCCGGTTCGGTCCCTTCCGGGCCGTGACCTTCCGACGGATTGTGAGTGGGGGAACCCGCGTCTCCTATCGTACCAAACTGCTCCGCCGCCACTTCCACTTCCGGCGAAGCCGCTTCGTCGGCCGCGGTCTCTGCTTCCGCCGCCGACTCTGCTTCCACTGCGCTCTCTGCTTCCACCGCAGTCTCTGCTTCCACCGCCGTCTCTGCTTCCACCGCCGTCTCTGCTTCCACCGCCGCCTCGGCCGCGGCTTCCACCGCCTCGGCCGCTGGCGGCTCTTCGAACTGGCTGTAGTAAGCGTTCACCGCTTCCTGGATGGTCTCCACTACCTGCGGCCCCACGTCCTGGATCTCTTCCAGTTGCTCCGGCGTCATGCTCCCCAGTTGCTCGATGGTGCCGATTCCCGTCAACACCAGCCTTTCCACCAGCACCTCGGAAAGCCCGTACTCGATCAGCACCGATACCGGCGCGCCCGGCGCCACCAGCGCCGCCATCTGCGATTCCACTTCCTGCCGCTTCTCTTCTTCGCTCTTGATATCGATCTTCCAGTTCAGCAGCTTGGCCGCGAGGCGCACGTTCTGCCCCTTCTTGCCGATAGCCAGCGAGAGCTGCGAATCGTCCACGATCACTTCCATGTGCTTTTCCAGCGGATCGAGGATCGTAATCCGGCTGACTTTCGCCGGGCTCAGCGCGTGCGTGGCAAACACCACCGCATCGTCGGAATACTCGATGATGTCGATCTTCTCGCCCCGCAGCTCGCGGATGATGGACTGCACCCGCATGCCCTTCATGCCCACGCAGGCGCCCACGCTGTCCACGTCGCGGTCGCGGCTCTGCACGGCGATCTTGGTCCGCTCGCCGGCCTCGCGCGCGCAACCCTTGATGGCCACCGTGCCGTCGTAAATCTCCGGCACTTCCTGTTCGAACAGCCGCATCACCAACTCCGGCGCCGCGCGCGAGACCAGCACGCCGGGACCCTTGCTCGATTTATCCACCAGGCGGATCACGCAGCGGACGCGGTCGCTTACGCTGTAGCTTTCCAGGCGCGACTGTTCTTTTTTGGGCAGCTTGGCTTCGGTCTTGCCCAGGTCCAGAATGTAGTCCGGCCCTTCCACCCGCTTGATGGTGCAGTTCACCAGCTCGCCCGTGCGTCCCGAGTATTCGTTGAACACGGTCTCGCGTTCGGCTTCCCGCACCTTCTGGAAAATCACCTGTTTGGCGGTCTGCGCGGAAATCCGTCCCAGCGAGTCGGTCTTCTTCTGGATGCGCACTTCCGACCCGGCTTCGGCCTCCGGCATGATGCGGCGCGCTTCCGCCAGCGTCATTTCGTGCACCGGGTCTTCCACCGTCTCCACCGCTTTTTTCACGGCATAGAGCTGGATGGCGCCGGTCTTGGGGTCCATGTCCGCCACGTAATCTTCATTGGTGCGGTAATGCTTGCGCGCGGCAATCAGCATCGCGTCCTTCACCGCGTCGAACACGATTTGCGGATCGATGCCTTTTTCCTTGCTCAGTATCTCGATGGATTGAAAAATCGTTTCCAAAGTGCCCTCGTTATCCCAATTGAGTTTTCTGGCTGTATTTCTCCGGCGGGCTTACCACTCGAACTTCAGATTGGCCTTTTGAACCTGGTCGAAGGGAAATCGCAACGTCTCGCCCGGCGCCGTTTCAATCAACACCTGGCCGTCTTCCAATCCGGCCAGCGTGCCATCCCAGTTGCGCCGTCCATTCACCGCCTCGCGCAGCGTCAAATTGGCCTTCTTCCCCTGAAAGCGCTGGTAATCCTGCGGTTTGAGAAGCTTCCGTTCCAATCCGGGCGAACTCACTTCGAGAGTGTACCGCCCGCCCGGCACCACATCCTCCACGTCCAGAATGGTGCCGACCTGGTGGGACACGGTTTCGCAATCGCCATGCGTGACGCCTTCGGGTTTATCGATCGAGATGCGCACAAAGCGTTGATTCCCGCCGCCCTTGACTTCCACCTCGACCAATTCGAGCCCTTCGGCATCCGCCACGCGTTGCGCGATTTCCTCGATTTTGGCCGCCATTTGTCCCGACATTCCGCAATCCCAACAAAAAAGTGGGCTTTCGCCCACTCGCAGGGTTCGACCCTCAAACCACATTGTAGCGTGTTTGGGTGGGGAGGGGAAGTGCGGCACACCGTTTGCCACCGTTTGCGGCGCCTCACCCGCCTGGTCTATACTAAATGCTTGAGCTAAAATGCCGAAACGCACCTTTCAACCGAATAATCGTCACCGCGCGAAGACGCACGGATTTCGCACCCGCATGGAGACCAAAAATGGTCGCGCGGTGCTTGCTCGCCGCCGGGCCCGGGGCCGGAAGAAACTCACCGTCAGTTCCGAGAGGTAGTGCTCCATCTCTGGTTTTCCGAAACGTGTCCGCCTCCTGCGATCGAAAGATTTCCGCAGAATCTATGACCAGGGCGCCCGGTTTGCCGGCCCTCTGTTCGCGGCGTTTTGCCTCCGCGAGCCGCAGGCTGCCGGGCCGCACATCGGGTTCACAACGCCGCGCGCCCTCGGTAAGGCGGTGGCGCGGAACCGCATCAAACGGCGTGTCCGGGAGGCCGTGCGCTTCCACCTCGATCGGTTGAACCCACAGTGGTCGATTGTCATCAATCCACGTCGCAAAGCGCTCGATGCCCCGCTGGCGGACCTCAAGCGGGAAGTGGAGCGGCTGTTTCTGCGCTGCAATGGATCTTAACGTTGGCTCTCAGCGTATACAAAGTTTGGGTATCTCCCCTTTTGCCGTCGTCCTGCCGCTTCCGCCCGACCTGTTCGGAATACATGCGGGAAGCCATCGTTCGGCACGGCGTACGAAGGGGGATCTGGATGGGCTTGCGGCGCTTGGGGCGCTGCCGTCCGTTTCACCACGGTGGTTTCGACCCCGTGCCGTAACGGCAAGCCGCAACGGAATTGTGTAGGAATGGTGTAAATGGCCGAAACTGGAAACGGCGGTACGAAAAGCGGCGGGCAAGGGCCCAAAGACATGTCGATGGAGACGCGGCTCCTGCTGGCGTTTCTGCTGATGGGCGCGGTGATGTTTCTGACGCCCTATTTCTTTCCCTCGGCCACCACGCCTGCCAGGAAATCGACGGCTGCGACCGCTCAAACAGCGCAGGGCACTCCGCCCGCCGCGGCGCCTGCCGAGACGGCGGCGCCCACGCAAATCGTGCATGAGGAGGAAAGCGCTGCGACCGCGCCGGTCACCCATGCCAAGGTCGAGCCCAGTTATTCCATCGATACCGACCTCTTCCATGTGACTTTCAGCAACCAGGGCGGCAACGTGCGGAGCTGGGTGATGAAGAAGTACACGGCCGAAGGCAAACCGCTCGATCTGGTGAATCCCAACGCCGTGGTGGACGATCCTTTTCCTTTCTCCATCTACCTGCCCGACGACAAACCGCTGGACAAGAAGCTGAACTGGTCCTACTACTCGCAGACCCCGGAGGACGATGGCCTGGGCGTCACCTACGAGTTTTCCGACGGCCATCATACCGCCCGCAAGACTTTCCGCTTCCAGAAGAACAGCTACCTGGCGCAGATCACTTCTGAACTCACCACCGACGGCAAGCCGGTTCAGCATATGATCGAGTGGCGCTGCGG
>JBEKQS010000146.1:0-12982 GCA_049519475.1 Bryobacteraceae bacterium
CATGTACGTGATGCCCGGGGGCATCGACGCCCACACCCACCGCGACATGCCCTTCGGCGGAACCACCTCCGCCGACGATTTCGAGACCGGAACGCGCGCCGCCGCATTCGGCGGCACCACCTGCATCGTGGATTTCGCCATCCAGGCCCGCGGAACGCGCATGCGCACCGCGCTCGACACCTGGTGGAAAAAGGCGGAAGGCCGCGCCACGATCGATTACGGGCTCCACATGATCGTCACCGATCTGGGCACCTGCGGCCTCGAAGACATGGACGACATGGTCAAGGAAGGCGTGGCCAGCTTCAAGCTGTTCATGGCCTATCCCAACGTCCTCATGGTGGACGACGCCACCATCTTCAAAGCGCTCGCGCGCACAGCCAAGAACGGCGCGCTCATCTGCATGCACGCGGAAAACGGGAGTGTGATCGATGTCCTAATCGCGCGCGCGCTGGCCGAGGGAAAGACCGCGCCCATTTACCACGCGCTGACGCGCCCGCCGCGCGCCGAATCAGAAGCCGTGCACCGCGCCATCGCCATGGCGGAAATCGCCGGCGTGCCCGTCTACATTGTCCACCTCACTTCGGAAGACGCGCTGCATGAAGTGCGCGAAGCCCGCGACCGCGGCGTTCCCGCCTTCGCCGAAACCTGCCCGCAATACCTGTTGCTCTCCATCGAGGATCTGGAGCGGCCCAATTTCGAAGGCGCCAAGTACGTCTTCACGCCGCCCCTGCGTCCCAAAGAGCACCAGCCCAAACTTTGGGACGGCCTGAAGGACGACCATCTGCAAGTGGTCTCCACCGACCATTGCCCCTTCTGCTTCGCGGACCAGAAGATTTTGGGCAAAGACGATTTCACCAAGATTCCCAACGGCGGGCCGGGCATCGAGAACCGCCTGCAATTGATCCATCACCACGGCGTGAACTCCGGCAAGCTCTCGCTCAACCGCTTCGTCGAGATCACCTCCACCGCGCCCGCCCGCATCTTCGGCATGTATCCGCAGAAAGGCGAAATCGCTCCGGGCAGCGACGCCGACCTGGTGATCTGGGACCCCAACGCCGCTTACACCGTCAGCGCCAAGACCCATCACATGCGCGTCGATTACTCCATGTTCGAAGGCTTCAAGTGCCGTGGCAACGCCCGCACCGTGCTTTCGCGCGGCGAAGTGATCGTGGATGGCAACCGCTTCCTGGGCAAGCCCGGCCGCGGCCGCTACTTGAGACGCGCCGCGCGCGGAGGCGCCTGGAAGTGACGTGCCTGGATGGGGCTGGTGGTCCCGCCGCTCCGCCGGCTTTACGATTATGCTTGGTTGATAGGATTCGGCGTCTCGGGCGACGGATCCGTATTAGTGATGCAGCGCGCCGAGGCGCCTGCCTGGGAGGGTGAAGGATGATCGCTATAGATCCGACTATTTCATTGGTCTCGTTTTACATCAACGGCAACTGGGAACGGCCGGCCAGTCGCACTGGCGGCACCGTCAGCAACCCCGCCACCGGAGCCTTGCTGGCGGAAGTGCCTTATGCCGATGAGAGCGATATCGATCGCGCCGTCCGCGCCGCGCATGAGGCCTTCCTCCAGTGGCGCGAAGTCCCGGTGGTCGACCGCGTGCAGGTTCTTTATCGCTACAAAGCCCTGCTCGACAAGCACACCGCCGATCTGGCCAA
This sequence comes from Bryobacteraceae bacterium, assembly GCA_049519475.1. Taxonomy (GTDB): domain Bacteria; phylum Acidobacteriota; class Terriglobia; order Bryobacterales; family Bryobacteraceae; genus PALSA-129. The sequence continues at coordinate 1,662 of JBEKQS010000146.1, forward strand.
CGTGCTCACGCGCGAAAACGGCAAGACCGCCGGCGACGCCAAAATGGAAGTGCGCCGCGCCATCCAGATGGTGGAAGTGGCCTGCGGCATGCCCTCGCTAATGATGGGCGATTCGCTCAACGACGTGGCCGCCGGCCTGGATTGCAAGACCATCCGCCAGCCCATTGGCGTTTGCGCCGGCATCACACCCTTCAACTTCCCGGCCATGGTGCCCATGTGGATGTGGCCCTTCGCCATCGCCAGTGGCAACACCTTCGTGCTGAAGCCCTCCGAAAAAGTGCCGCTCACACCCGCTTTCGCCATCCAGTTGCTGCACCAGGCCGGTCTGCCGCCCGGCGTGATGAACCTGGTGCACGGCGCCAAACCCGCGGTGGACGCGCTGCTCCACCATCCGCTCGTAAAGGCCGTTTCCTTCGTTGGCTCGACGCCCGTCGCCAAGTACATTTACAGCACCGCCGCCGCCGAAGGCAAACGCGTGCAGGCGCTCGGCGGCGCCAAGAACCACCTGATCGTCATGGAGGATGCCGACATGCCCAAGGCTGTCGAAGCCATCATCGGCTCGGCGTTCGGCGGCGCCGGCGAACGCTGCCTGGCCGGCAGCGTGCTGGTGCCGGTGGGCGACGCCGCCGGTCCGCTGCTCGATCTGCTGGTGGAGCGCACCAAGGCCCTCACCGTGGGCGACGGCGCCGAGGCCGGCACCGAGATTGGCCCGCTGGTTACGTCCGACCATTGCAAACGCGTCACCGGCTACGTGGAAAAGGGCGTCGCCGAGGGCGCCGTCGCGCTGGTGGACGGCCGCCAGCACACCCCCGCGGGGAGCAAAGGCGCTTTCCTTGGCCCCACGATTTTCGACCACGTCACCAAGGACATGACTATCGCCCGCGAAGAGATCTTCGGCCCGGTGCTTTCGGTGATGCGCGTCAAGACGCTCGACGAAGCCATCGACCTGGTAAACCAATCGCCCTTTGGCAACGCCACCGCGATATTCACCAGCAGCGGCAAATCCGCCCGCGAATACTCCTCGCGCTGCGAAGTCGGCATGGTCGGCGTGAACGTCGGAGTAGCCGCCCCGATGGCCTTCTTCCCGTTCGCCGGCTGGAAGAACTCTTTCTTCGGCGACTTACACGCGCACGGCAAAGACGCGGTAGCGTTCTATACGGAGCAGAAAGTAATCATGAGCAGGTGGTTTTAGGGTCATGCGCCGCGCGCTAAGATTCGTTCTCGCACTGTCCCTCTTGACGGGAATCCCGGTGTCTATACCGGCTTATCATTGATATTAAGCCCGAGGCACAGAGAGTGCCGCTGCGATTTGCACCAACTGCATGCACCGATCCCACAGCACCGCCGGATCTTCGGCCATAAGGTTGGTGCGCGGCAGATAATGGCCGTCGCGCCGTTGGGCTTCCCGCAACCTGGCCTTGTCGATGTTAGTTAAATCCTGACGTTATCTTTACGCGCCCTTGAGTGTTCCACAAAAGCCGGCAACGGCCGTTCGGAAAAAGGCGGACTGGAGGTGACTCAAGGATCGCCGGTTACGCGGGGTCCGAGGAAAAGATCTGAGCACGCAGATCGGCATTGAGGGCGAGCGCGATCAAGAGCGGAGCGGCATACGGGACCACGAACATATTGAGGTACTCGAAAAAGTTGAGGACGGCGTTCGGGGCGCCGGTGGTGTAACCGAGATTGCGGTCGATCATATAGACGGAATAGAGAATGATGCAGCCGATGGAGATGAGGCAGACGAGAGCGGTTCCCCCCAGGAGGATCTTCCAGGTGCGGCGGCTGAAGGGGGCGGCCAGAGCGGCGGCCCAGAAGAGCGGAAAGACGAGAGAGAACAAGACGGGCACGTCGCGGGAGATGGCCAGCTTGAGGGAGGGCAGGCGGACGGGGCGGATGGCGGCATCGAACATCTTCTGCACGGCGTTACTTCTCTGGACGAAGGCGGGGAGCGGCACTTGCAGAACCCAGTTGCCGGAGGGATCGTTGGTGGCATGGGCGGTCGAACCATCGCCGGGTACGAGACGAAGCACGAGGCCGGTGGAGACGCGCAAAGCGCCGAGCAGGGGATCGAGGAGGAGCATCCACCATACGGTGAGCATGACGACCACCAGGAGGGAACCGCGCAGCAGAAAGCGGAGCTGAGGGCTAGTGCGCACTGGCATGGGCGACCGATCCCGACTTCCGCACGAAGTAGGCCCAGGTCCAGAAGACCACCAGGGTGTCGAGCATCATGAGGCTTTCCCACAAGTACAAGTGCGCGAAGTCGAACCAACGCTGACTGTACTGGCCGAGGTAGAAGAGGCTAATGAAGCGGACGAGGTTGACGGAGTGGATGGCTAGAGTTCCGGCGAGCAATCCTTTGGCTTTCTGGAGCCAGGAGGCGGTGAAGGCGATGATCGCGGCCCAGAGGAGGATGGTGACGTTGACGCCGTTGCAGCCGTTAGCCATGCGGATTCCAAAATGGCTGACGGGGCTTTGCATGAGGTCGGCCAGGGCCACGGCGCGGCCGCCGCAAAGGCGGATGAGGACCGCGGCGAGCGAGACGATGCCTCGCGAAAAGCCATCGACGGCGGGCTGGGTGAAGGGAGTGAACAGGAGTATGAAGCCGGCCAGCAGGCAGACGCAGAAAAGGACCAGGAAGCGAACCATGTGGGCAGGAGTGGGGCCGGGTTTGAGCATTCGGGATCTCTGCTATTTTCTCACTATTCGCGGGGCGGCGCTGTGGGGCTTATGATGGGGCTTATGATGGGCAGCTCATTATGGGTGTCGCGCAAGGCCCATTCATTCTTCCCGCAGCGCAGCCACGGGGTCAATGCGGGTGGCACGCCGCGCCGGCAGGTAACAGGCCAACAGCGCCAACCCGGCCAGCACCAGCGGTGCGCTGAAAACCAGCGCCGGATTGTCGGGACGCATGGCGAAAGTCCGCGCCAGCGTGTCGCTGTATGCGGCAAACGCGCGCGCTATGACGAACGCGCCGCCCAGGCCCAGCGCCGAACCGGCCGTCAGCAACGCCGTCCCTTCCTTCAGCACCAGCGCCTGAACTTGACGGCTGCGGGCGCCGAGCGCCATTCGAATGCCGATCTCTTTCCGCCGGCGCGCCACGGCGTAAGCCGTCACCCCGCCGAGGCCGAGCGAGGCCAGCAGCAGCGCGAACATTCCCAGAGTGATGTAGATGGCGGCCTGCCACTCGACAAACGAGTTCAACCGGTCGAGGTCCTCGCGCATCGTGCGCACGTCGAAAACCGTAAGATCGGGATGGAGCGATGCCAGTTGGTTTCGCACGGACGCCAGCGTGTTCCGGGTCGTCGTGGCGCGCAGCAGGACCGTAGCGCGTGCCGCCGGGTTCTTACGAAACCACTCGGCGGTAAGAGGCAGAAATACCGTCGCGATGGGTCTCGTCACCAGGAATCCGGACGGCACATCGCGTGTCAGGCCAACCACCGTGCAGGCGCGCTCGTCCTCGCGGATGCGTCTGCCAATGGGGTTTTCGCCGCCGAACAACTCGCGCGCGGCTGTCTGATTGAGGATGGCCGGAACGGCGGCGGCCTGCGGCCCCGGCTCGTCTTGCCACTGATCCCGTCCGTCAAACTCGCGACCAGCCAGCAGAGGTATTCCCAACGTGGCGAAGTAATTTGCCCCGATGAAGTCGCGGAAGACCGAGTGCAGCTTCCGGCCCCCCGACCCGTCGCCGGTTTGGGAGGCCACTCGCGTGTTGGCCCGATCGGACGTCAAACTGGCGAAGGGCACGCTGCCGGCCAAGGTTACGCTGCGAACTCCGCCGGCGCGCGATAACTCGTCCGGCAGCGCAGCAACAAGGGCCGATGTCCTCGCCGCGGAGTACCCGTCGCGCAGCGGGTCCAGCGAAATCAGGATGAGATTGCCGGTTTCAAAACCGACGTCGAGGCGCGTAGTATTCAGGAAGCCCGAGGCCACAAACCAGGTGACCACCAGGAGCATCAGGGATACCGCCATCTGGCAGACCACAAAAAGATTGCGCGAGCCGAAGCGGCGGTAGCCGCGCAGCGGCGCCTGCGCACCCTCTTTCAGGGTGCGGCCTATGTCGACGCGCGCCGAAGACAGCGCCGGCATCAAGCCGAAGCCTATGCCCGCTCCGAGCGCAATCGCCAGCGTGAGCGCGAGCACCCGGAAATCGAGTTGACAGTTGAACTCCAGTGGCGGAGGCACCGGCAGAGACGACATCACGCGTGTGATCCCAAAGGCCAGCGCGATGCCGGCCAGCCCGCCGGCGAAAGCCAGGAGCACGCTTTCGGTCAGCAACTGCCGGATGAGGCGCGGACGGCTGGCCCCCACGGATAAACGAACGGCGATTTCCCGCCTTCGTTGACTGCCGCGAGCCAGCAGCAGATTGGCGAGGTTCGCACAAACCAATGAGAGGACCAGCGCCCACAGGACCACATTGAACGTGTTCACAAAAGCGTGCTGCTCGGGCGTGATGTACAGGAACGTGCCGGCCGGCATCAGCCGCCACATCCTGCCCTTGCCATTCGGACCGGATGGGACGCCATACTCCCGGTCCAGGTTGCGAGTGAGGGTGTTGATGGTGGCTTCCGCCATGGGCATGGTGACACCATGCGCCAGCCGCAGCACCACCCGGAAGATCTCGCGATCGTACCGATTCAATGGATCGCCAATGAGCTCGGGAGCCAGCGAAGCGTCGCACGTGGCCGGCACAAACAGGTCAGCCGTATAACCGGGCCAGATACCCTGAAAGCCCTTCGGACCGATGCCCACAATGGTTGCCATCAGACCATTCAGCCGCAGCCTGCGTCCGACTGCGTGCGGGTCCGCACCCAGGTGAGTGCGCCAGAAGCGGTCGCTGACCACCACCACCGGGGGCATCCCGGGCTTCTCCGTTTCGGGACTGAAGAACCTCCCCGCGGCCGGCGTCACGCCCAGCGTAGAGAAATACCCAGGCGAAACCAGCTGTCCGTAGAACCGCTCCGCTTTTGCGCTGCTATCCCCGGCAGGTGCCACCGCAAACGGCACGGGTCCGAGAACAGCCGTGGCTGCGGCCACCACTTGGTGCGCATCCCGATAGCGCTCGAAATACGGGTAGGACACCAGGCTCCAATGGAAAGTCGCCAGCGCCGAGGGGTCGCGCACGCCGGGCGGCGGCCCTACCAGAGGTTGAATCTCGCTGAGGACCGTGCAGCACATGCCAATGCCAACGGCCAGCGAAAGTACCGCTACGGAGGTAAAACCCGGCGACTTGGCGAGCGTCCGCAACGCGTAGGTTACGTCCTGCCGGATTTCGGCGAGATACTCGGCGGGCAAACGGGCGGCAATATCGGCCAGCAACCTCACCATGCCAGACAAACCGTGCCGCCGCCAGGCTTCCGGAACGGCGTCCTCGCCCAGACGGTCCAGGTCCTGTCCGTAGAGCATTCGGAATTCGTGAGGGTAGGCGTGCGCCAGGCGCCGGTAGAGGGATAAGCAAATATTCAACGGAGGATTCATCCGTGGGCCTCCCGCTTGCGTTTCTTTTGCGCCATGCGCAGCATGTCTTCCAGGCGCTGGCATTCCGACTCGAGCACGCGGCGGCCGAGCCGGGTCAGCTTGTAATACCGGCGGCGCGCATCATCCAGTTCGGGCGCCGGCCGCTCCTCAGACTCCTCGATCAGCCCGGCGCCGATCAGCCGCTTCAGCGAGCCATAGAGAGTTGCGGGCCAAAGGCGCACCGTGCCATTCGTCCGCTGGGAGACTTCCTGCATAATGCCGTAGCCGTGCTGTTCGCACCCGACCAGCGAGAGCAGAATGTGGAACCAGTTGTTATGAAGAGGAAGAAAGTCCTGGGGATTGATCGACATGCCGACATATATATATCGCACACTATAGAGTCGGCGTCAACCGTCTGTCGCCTTACGAGCTTGAAGGTGGTGCGGGGCCAGACATAGAAAGGGCCGGTTGAAGCCGGCTGCGGCCAAGATTGGCCGCCCTACGTGGCTTGGATGCGCCGATTGTTCCGTTCCGTGCCGCACGCTACAATCATTTCGGACTATAGGTACCGAATATGCCGAGGCGCCTCGCCCGGAAGCTGATGCTTTCGATCACGGTGATCGTGATCATCGTAGCGGCGGTTTCCGGGCTGGTCAACGTCAAAACCGAGGAGCAGCAACTGCTGCACACCATGATCCTGGGGGCTGAACAGCTCTCCAAGGGAATCACCAGCGCCACCTGGCACGCCATGCTCGACGACCATCGGGAGGCGGCCTACGAGGTGATGCAGACGATTGCGTTGAAGCAGGGCATCGACCGCATCCGCATGTTCAACAGCGCGGGGCATGCCACGTTTTCGACGAGCCAGGAAGCGCGGCCGGACATCATGGATCCGAAGCTTCTGGATGCGCCGGACCGGGTCAAAATCTATAGCGGCGCGGACGGCAGGCGGCGGCTGGATATGCGGACGCCGATTTACAACGAGCGGTCGTGCAGCCAGGCGGAATGTCACGCGCACCCGGCGGGGGTGAAGGTGCTGGGGGTGCTGGATCTGGCGCTGAACCTGGAAGGCGTGGACCAGGAAGTGTCCGGCATGAAGTTCCGGGTGCTGCTGGTGACGGGCGTCGAGATCACACTGATCAGCCTGTTCATCATCTTCTTCACGCGCCGTTTTCTGAGCCGCCCGATCGAGGAACTGATCGAAGGCACCAAGGCGGTGAGCCAGATGGAGCTGGATAAACCGATTGTGATTTCGAGCAGCAGCGAGGAATTGGATGAGCTGGCGCGGTCGTTCGACGTGATGCGGGACCGGCTGCGGACGGCGCTGGGAGAGATCAACCAGTTCACGCAGAACCTGGAAAGCAAGGTGGAAGACCGGACACAGCAGCTCAAATCGGCGCACCAGAAACTGCTGCATACGGACCGGCTGGCCTCGTTGGGACAGCTTTCGGCGAGCGTGGCGCACGAAATCAACAATCCGATTGCGGGCGTGCTGAACCTCTCGATGCTGCTGCAGCGGATGTTGAAGGACGACGGCATTCCGGCGGGGCGGATCGAAGAATTCCGCAAGTACCTGACGCAGGTGACCAACGAGACGGCGCGGGTGGGACGGATTGTGTCGGATCTGCTGGCGTTTTCGCGGCGGTCGAAACCGCAGCGGGCGCCGGGCGACGTGAACAAGATCGTGAAGATGACGCTCTCTCTGATCCAGCACAAGATGAAGCTGAGCAACGTGGAGGTGGAGACGCACCTGGCGGAAAACCTGCCGCTGGTGGCATGCGACCAGTCGCAGATGCAACAGGTGGCGCTCAACCTGTTGATGAACGCGGCTGAGGCGACGCACGGGAAGACCGAGCGGCGGGTGAAAGTCTCGACCAATTCGGGCGACGGCATGGTTCGCCTGGCGGTGACGGACAACGGCGAGGGAATTCCACCGGAGAATCTGGCCAAGATCTTTCATCCGTTTTTCACGACCAAGCCGGAAGGCAAGGGCGTGGGGCTGGGCCTGGCGGTGACGTACGGGATTATCGAGGCGCACGGTGGCGATGTCGAGGTAGTGAGCAAGGTGGGTGAAGGAACCACGTTCACGATCTCACTGCCGCTGGAGCCTCCGCAGCGGGCCGAGTTGCCGCTGCCGGAGCTGGCGCGGAAGGAATGAAGTACCTGTACGTGGGCGCGACGCCCGAAGTGGAACGCCAGGCGTACGGCTCGGTGCGCGAGCGGGTGGAGAGCGAGTTCGGCGTGGCGGTGCGGGAGATGGAGCTACCGGCGGTGGATTTCGCCTATGACAGGGAACGCGGGCAGTACGGGTCGATTGCGGTGCTGGAGATGCTGGCGCGGATTTGCCCGCCGGATGCGGTCAAGCTGCTGGCGGTGACCGAACGGGATTTGTACATCCCGGTGCTGACGTTCGTGTTCGGGCAGGCGCAACTGAGCGGACGGGTGGCGGTGATTTCGCTGGCGCGGCTGCGGCAGGAGTTTTACGGACTGGCGCTCAACCGGGAGATATTTCTGGAGCGGGCCTCGAAAGAGGCGCTCCACGAGACCGGCCACACGTTCGGGCTGGTGCATTGCGGCGACCGGAATTGCGCGATGTCGCTTTCGACGAACGTGCGGCAGATCGATTCGAAGCGTTGCGAGTTTTGCGCGCCCTGCGGGGCGCGGTTGCGGCGCGGGGCAAGGGAGTAAGGGTTATGAAGACGCACTGGCAGATTCTGGTGGTGGACGACGAAGAGGTGATGTGCGAATCGCTGGCGGCCTGGCTGCGCGAGGACGGCTATACGGTGGACACGGCGTCGTCGGGGCGGGAAGGGGTGGAGAAAGCGCGGGGGCGCGACTACGCCATCTATTTCGTGGATTTGAAGATGCCGGGCGGGATGGACGGGATTGAGACCATGATGCAGGTGCGGCGGCTGCACCCGGAGGCGTCGATCATCATTATCACGGCGTACGCGACGGTGGATACGGCGATCACGGCGATGAAGGAAGGGGCGCAGGAGTACATCGTGAAGCCGTGCAACCCGGAGGAAATCTCGCTGCTGGTGAACCGGATTATCAAGGTGAAGAACCTGCAGCGCGAGAACACCATTCTGCGGAAGAAGCTGTCGCGGCAGTACGTGGTGGGCGATGTCATCAGCAAGAACGCCAAGATGGGCGACATTTTGAAGCTATGCCACGAGATCGCGGGGTTGCGCAGCACGGTGCTGATCCAGGGCGAGAGCGGAACGGGCAAGGAAATGATCGCGCGGGCGATTCACCATTCGGGCGACCGGGCGGCGAAGCCGTTTGTAGCGGTATCGTGCGCGGCACTGGCGGAGACCCTGCTGGAATCGGAATTATTCGGGCACGAAAAGGGATCTTTCACGGGGGCCAGCGAGCGCAAACCAGGCAAGTTCGAGATGGCGGACAGCGGCACGATTTTTCTGGATGAGATCGGGGACATCTCGCCGAAGCTGCAGGTGGATTTGCTGAGGGTGTTGCAGGAGCGGAGTTTTTACCGGGTGGGCGGATCGGAGGAAGTGCGGATGGATGCGCGGGTGGTGGCGGCGACGCATGTGAACCTGCAGCAGGCGGTATCGGAAGGAAACTTTCGCGAGGACTTATTTTACCGGCTGAACGTGATCGAGATCCGGATTCCGCCGCTACGGGACCGGCGGGAGGATATTCCGCTGCTGGCGCATCATTTTCTGGAGAGGCTGGCGCACGAGATGGGTAAGGATATCAGCGAAATCTCCGAAGGCGGCTTGAAGCTGCTGATGGATTACAACTGGCCGGGCAATGTGCGGGAGTTGGAAAATGCGGTGGAGCGGGCGCTGGTGACGAGCCGCGGAGAGGTGCTGACGGAAGAAGATTTTTCGTTCCTGGCGACCAACGGGGCGGCCAAAGCGTGGACCGCGCCGGCCGGGATGACGCTGCAGGATATGGAAAAGCTGCTGATTATGGCAACGCTCGAACGGACGGACGGGAACATCAAGGAATCGGCATCGGTGCTGGGCATCGACCGCTCGACGCTGTACGAGAAGATCAAGCGGTACGAAATTCCCCGATAGGCTGTTTGGCTTATAATTAGGACTTACAGACTCTATAGGATGAATCAGGAGGAATCACATGTTAGGTGTCGGCGAGCAGTTCCCCAGCTTTTCAGTAGACGCGACCGTGAGCCTGGAGCAGGGCAAGACCTTCAAGACCATCACGGAGAAAGACTACCCGGGCAAATGGAAGGTCTATTTCTTCTGGCCCAAGGATTTCACGTTCGTGTGTCCGACCGAGATTTCGGCCTTCGGTGCGCTGGACGGTGAATTCAAGGAGCGCAAAACCCAGTTGCTGGGCGGGAGCACGGATTCGGAGTTCGTACACCTGGCCTGGAGGCAGCACCATCCGGACCTGCGGAATCTGCCGATCCCGATGCTGGCGGACATCAAGCGGGAACTGTGCGGGAAGCTGGGGATTCTGGACCCGAAGGCGGGCGTGGCGCAGCGCGCGACGTTTATCGTGGACCCGGAAAACGTGATCCGGTTCGTTTCGGTGAACGATCTTTCGGTGGGGCGCAATCCGCAGGAAGTGCTGCGAGTGCTGAACGCGTTACAGACGGGCGAGTTGACGCCGTGTAACTGGTCGCCCGGGCAGAAAGTGCTGACGCCGTCGATTTAGATTAGGGGATGGTGTGCAGGGTGCGTCGGCAACCGCTCCCTCACGGTCGCGGCTCGCATCGCTAACGGCTGGCTGGGGGCGTCGCGGGGTCGGCCTTGTAGGCCTTCTCGATGCGGTAGATGTAATTGATGGTCTCGCGGAACGGCGGGATGCCGTTATACTTGTCGACCACGGCGGGGCCGGCGTTGTAGGCGGCCAAGGCGTGCCGGAGGCCTCCGTGATATTTGTCGAGGAGATCGCGGAGATAGCGGGCTGCGGCGTCGACGTTTTGCGCGGGATCGTACGGGTCAATTCCCAAATCCTGCGCAGTCCCAGGCATCAACTGCATCAGGCCGATGGCGCCTTTGGGAGACACGGCTTGCTCCTCGAAGCCGGATTCGGCGGCCATCATGCTGCGGAGCAGGACGCGCGGCAGGCCGTATTTATCGGCTGCGGCATCGGCTAATTCGAGCGGCGAAGGCAAACGCGGAACCGGGACGACGAGGGGCGGCGGGTCGATGGGAGCCGGAGCGGGTGCGGGGATGGTTTCTTCAGGCTCGAACGCGCGGATCTCCGCGGCGGCCAACTCCGTGAAACCAGGACCGCTATAGAGGCGGACGCGGGCGCCATCCAACTCGTGGCGATCGACATGCAGACGCGCGCCGCTGGTGAGTATGGCGTACTCTCCGGCGAAAGCCGTGGCGGTGGTCCAGAGGATCAGGAATCCCAGTAAGCGCATCGAGCCCGTACACTATTCTGACGCAATTCGGGGGCAAAGCGTGCAGAGGCAGTACGCTAATTCTCGGCGGTGGCGCTATCAGCCTCTCCGCTAGAAATTCTGTTTCTTGGCCGCCTGCGCTTTTGCCACCAACCGTGACTCCGGCGATAATGGATTTTCCCGGTGGGTTCCGGCAGGAGTGGCCGCATGAAGAAGCCGAATAAGGAAAAGCGGGACTTAGAAATGCAGCAGGTTATGGCGGAAGAAGGCAGCCGAGGCACCGGCCATCCAGTTCATGCCGTGAGCCTTGAACACCAGCGCCGGATACGTCGGGCTGGACGCCTACTGGCAGACAAGAACTGCGACAAGCGGCGCTACATGGCCCTCATTCGTGACGACTTCGGGCTTGAAGAGGGATCGCCCGAGTTTCACCAGTACCTAAAGGCGTGGGATGAGTTTCGCGGTCGCTAGCCGCAAGACGACGTTCGGCCGCCTGCAGCCGCTTTTCCTGCTCGGC
>JBEKQS010000147.1:0-12864 GCA_049519475.1 Bryobacteraceae bacterium
CCGGCGTGCCAAACGGCAGCGCCTGCTGGGTGTCCACGCCGCCGCCCCAGAAAACCAGGTCCCGGCCATATTTCTGCTTCAGGGTTTCCGGTTCCATGCCGGAGGCGGAGCACTGCACGGGGTTGAGAATGTCGAAGCCGGCCTCCAGGAACGAGGGGACGAATTTTTCCACCGCGCCGCAGGAATGCTTGAAGGTCTTCCATGGCGTGTTCTGGTGGACCCAGTTGTTGACCTGGCGGTAATAGGGCAGCCACAACTCGCGGAAGGTCCCCACCGAGCAGAACGACGAAGTCTGGGTTCCGAAATCCGTGCCGCAGATGTTCACCACGTCCACCAGGCCGCCCAATCGCGCCGCAATGCGCTCCAGGTTGGCCAGCGCGATCTCGCATTGGCCGGCAAACACGGCGTGCACGTAATCCCTTCGCGCGCGCGTGGAGACGTACCATTCGGTAATGTCGCGAATCCCTTTTGGGTAGGGAAGGCCGACTCCCGGAACCAGCGCGACGTCGCCGAACGCCGTGCCGCCGAAGCTCGCTACCACCGCACGCCCGGTCGAGGCCGCGCGGCGCGCTTCGCGCTCCAGGTGGGCCAGTTCCTCTTCGGAGATGGGGCCGTATTCTTCCAGGTTGTCGGCGGGGTTGAGATGGTCTTCGTCGATGGGCTGCTGGCGGATGATGGCGTCGAAGAAATAACCGCCCTTGGGCATACGGGAACTCGGGGGGTTGGAGCGGTCGCCGAGCGGGTGCAACAGGGTGTCGCCGCGCTCGTCGATGGTGACGTTGAACTGGCCTGGCACCAGCACCTCGGCGCCGTCGTACATCCGGAACGGCTTCCAGTCTTCGGCGGGGAATCCGAAACGCGTCATGCGCCGGATTACACCTTCGGTGTCGATGCCCAGCGCGAGCTTGAGGTCTTCGTCGATTTCGCCCAGAAACTGCCCGGGGTCGATGACCTTCACGGGCTTCTTCTCCAGCCCGAAATAGTCTCGCAGCTCGAGGACGCAGCTCGCGTGGATGCCGGACACAAACGTGCCGCCGAAGTCCACCGGAATCTGGTCCGGCTGACGATGATTCAGGGCGCAAAGTACGCGCTCTCTGCTGCTGGTTTTCGTCACGTGTTACGGACCTCCAGGTTGACCGTCGCGAGGCGGGGGGACGTAAGCTGGACGAGGCTCAGGCCCACCAGGTAGGAGAAACTGGCAAGGGCGAAGATGGTGAGGTAGCTGCCGGTGGCTTGCAGCACGAAACCCACCGCGCTCGAAACCAGCATGCCGCCCGCTGCCCCTCCGAACCCGCAGATCCCCACCACCGAACTGACGGCCCGCTTCGGAAAAATATCGGAAACGATGGTGAAGATGTTCGCCGCCCAGCCGGCGTGGCCCGCCATGGCGAGAGAGATCAGCCCGGTGGCCAGCCAGGGGCTCGAAACCCGCGGGGCCAGCGCAATCGGCAATACCATCAGGGCGCACGCCAGCATGGCTAACTTGCGCGCGGCATTGTTGCCGCGGCCGTGCCCGGCCAGGTACGAGTAAAACCAGCCGCCGAAGATGCCTCCGCCGCTCGAGACCAGGTACATGGCCGCTATGGGCACGCCGATCTGGTCGAGTTTCAACCCGAACTGGGAATTCAGGAACTTGGGTCCCCAGTAGAGATAAAACCACCACACCGGGTCGGTGAGGAAGCGGGCGAGCAGCAGTCCCCAAACCGGCCGATTGGCAATCAACACCCGCCAGGGGATGTGCTCGGCGGATTCGGGAGGCTCGCTGCGGATGTAGTCGAGTTCCGCGCGGCTCAACCTGGCGTGGCGCGCCGGCTCGCGATACATGAGGAGCCACGGCACAATCCACACCAACCCCGCGCCGCCGAGGCCGGCGAAAGCCCATCGCCAGCCGAAGTGCAGTGTCAGCCACGGCACCAGGAGCGGCGCCAGGATGGCGCCCACGTTCGATCCGGAATTGAAAACACCGGTGGCTAAAGCCCGTTCGCGCTTCGGGAACCACTCCGCCACGGTCTTGATGGCGGCGGGAAAATTGCCGGCCTGGCCAAGCCCCAGCAGGAAGCGGGCGCAGCCGAAGCCCAACGCCGACGTCGCCAGGCCATGCATCATGGTGGCAAGGCTCCACCAGGCGAGCGCCACGGCGTAGCCCAAACGAGTCCCCACACGGTCAATGAAGCGGCCAATGCCGAGCAGGCCGATGGCGTAGGCCCCCTGGAAGGCCGTGACAATCAACCCGTACTGCGCCTCCGACCAGCCGATCTCCCTTTGCAGGGTAGGGGCCAGGATGCCCAGGATCTGCCGATCGGCATAATTCACCGTCGTGGCGAAGAACAGCAGCGCGCAAATGGTCCAGCGGAAGCGGCCCACCGGCGTTCCATGGCCCGGCGGGAATGAATTCAGCAGTGGCACTTGTAAAGGTCCGCGCCTGGGCGGGAAGAAACACCTGCCGTCCAGTGGTCAACGCCCATCAGTCAGCCGAAATCCATCATAGCCAAGACGGAGTCGAACGCGCGCGGTCTGACCCCCGGCGGCGAACACTCAGGATAGCGGAGGTGGGGTAACATTGGGAAGGAATCCCATGACTTGGCCCGATGACGAGGAACTGTTCGCGTTGATTCGTGAGACGCTGTATACGCCGGTTGTGGGTGACATTCTGGACGCGGCCGGATACTGGCGCCAGTTTCTCCCGCAAGCGGTGCGGCCCTTGCGCGAAGACATGAAAGTGGTGGGCCGCGCCATGCCGGTGCTGATAGCGGATGCGTGGGGGCCGCAGCGCAATCCGTTCGGGCGGCTGACGGAGGCGCTGGACCAGATCCAGCCCGGCGAGATCTATTTGGCCACGGGCGGCTCGCGCAACTGCGCGGCCTGGGGCGAAATTCTGACGGCGACGGCGCGGGCCCGCGGCGGCGCCGGCGCGGTGCTCGACGGCTACCACCGCGATACGCCGCGTGTGCTGGAGCAGAACTGGCCGGTGTTCAGCCGGGGCGCCTGGGCGCAAGACGCGGCTGTCCGGTCGAGTGTGATCGACTATCGGTGTCCCATCGAGATCTGCGGCGTGCGGGTCAACCCGGGAGACCTGGTGTTCGGAGACATGGATGGTGTGGTGGTGGTTCCGCGCGCGGCAGAGTCGGAGATCGTCACCCGGGCGCTCGAAAAGGCGCGCGGAGAAAAAGTGGTCCGCCGCGAAATCGAAGCCGGTGCTTCCTGTACGGAGACGTTCCGCAAATACGGCATTCTCTGAAACCCATGAAGCGCTGTTTGCAGATTCATGCGTCCGACAATGTCGCCACATTGTTGGAGGACGCCGGGGCTGAGGCGGCCGCCATCGTGGGTAGCCGCCGGAATGGCACGGTGATTCTTCTGGAGCCAATCCAGATGGGTCACAAAGTGGCCTTGCAGACCATTCCGAAGGACGGTCCGGTGGTGAAGTATGGAGTGACCATCGGACTGTCCCTGCGCGAAATTCAGGCGGGCGAATGGGTCCATCTGCACAACACCGGAAGCCGGGTGGACGATCGCTCGTCCGCTTTCGATGAGCGCACCGGCGCGGCCAGGGACACAACCTATGAGTGATATGAGTGAAAGGTGCTGGCAGGGGTATTTGCGGGCGGATGGCCGGAAGGGGATACGCAACCTGGTGCTGGTCGTGTACACCGTGGAATGCGCCCGGCACGTCGCGCACGAGATCGCAAACGGCGAAGACGGCGTGCACGTGATTGGTTTTCCCGGTTGTTATGACAACGAGTATGCGATTCGCCTGATGCTGGCGCTGGCCCGCCATCCCAATGTGGGAGGCGTGCTGGCTGTCGGGCTCGGGTGTGAATACACGCAGCCGCAGCGGATCGCGGAGATCGTCCGGGAGTCGGGCCGGCCGGCGGAATGGTTCTACATCCAGGAACATGGAGGGACGCGGAGCAGCATTGCCCATGGGAAAGCCATCGTATCGAACCTGAGGTCGGTCGTGCAGTCGCGCGCGCGCCTGGTGCCGATGAGTTGGGCCGACCTGACCATAGGAGCCGAGTGCGGCGGGTCTGACGCCACATCCGGGTTGGCCGGCAATCCGGTGGTGGGAGCGTTTTTCGACCGGCTGGTGGATCGGGGAGGACGGGCGATTTTCGAAGAAACCGTGGAGATGATTGGCTTGCGCGATGTCCTGCTCGCGCGCGCGGCGTCACCGGACGCGGCGCAACAGGTGGCTGCGGCCTACGACAAAGCGGTGCGATACTGCCAGTCCGTTCACCAATACTCCGTCTCGCCGGGGAATTTCGCGGGAGGGCTCACCACCATCGAAGAGAAGAGTATGGGCGCGGTTGCCAAAAGCGGCCAGCGTCCCATACAGGGGGTGATCCGCGTATCCCAGCAACCACCGCGCCCCGGCCTGTGGCTTCTGGATTCCGTGCCCGACGAGCATTTCATGCAGTTCGGCTACACCAACCCCAATGATACGGAAGGGCTGATGGATCTGCTCTCGGCCGGCTCTCAGATTCTGCTGTTCATCACGGGACGGGGGAGCGTGATCGGCTGCCCCATCGCACCGCTCATCAAAGTGACCGGCAATTCGCAAACCTTCGCGCGTATGAACGAGGATATGGATTTTGACGCGGGACGCCTCCTCACCGGCCAGGTGACCGTGGAACAGGCATCTGGGGAGTTAATGGACCTGGTAGCCGAAGTGGCATCCGGAACGCCCAGCAAGCCGGAAGCGCTTGGGCACCGCGAGTATTTCATCATGTATAAACATCAGAACACTCCGTCTCTCGAGGCAGGCTGCCGTGCTTGACGCCTTTTCGCTCGGTGGCGAGGTGGCGCTGATCACGGGCGGCGGAACCGGCCTGGGGTTTGCGATTGCCGCGGCGTTTATTCAGGCGGGAGCGCGGGTGGCCATCACCGGAAGACGGGAATCCGTCCTGAAGGAAGCCGCCCACGCTCTGGGGCCTGGCGCCGTGCCGATGGTTCACGATGTCACTTCGAAGGATGGGGCCGGCGCGCTCATCCGGAAAGTCGAAGAGCAGCTTGCACCGGTCAGCATCCTGGTAAACAACGCGGGCATTCACTTGAAGAAGGGCGTGCTGCACACCTCGGTCGAGGAATTTCAATCGGTGCTCGACACGCACGTTCTAGGGTCGCTTTCCGTCACCCAAGCCGTGCTGCCCGCCATGATGGAACGGCGGAGCGGCGCCATTCTGTTTATGGCTTCCATGACTTCGTTCATCGGCATGCCCAATGTCGTCGCCTATTCGGCCGCGAAGTCGGCTTATGCCGGAATGGTCAGAGCGCTGGCCTGCGAACTCGGCGGACATAACATCCGGGTGAATGCGGTGGCTCCCGGCTGGATCGAAACGCCAATGTTGCATGAGGCGCTGGACGGCGATGCGCCGCGCGCGGCAAGAATTCTGGCGCGCACTCCCATGGCGCGTTTTGGGGAGCCTGCCGATATAGGGAACGCCGCAGTGTACCTCTGCTCGCGCGCGGGCGGATTCGTGAACGGTGTGGTTCTACCGGTGGATGGCGGGGCCAGCATCGGGTTCTGACGCGCTTCCCTTCCCCCCTACCGGAAAGCTACCTCATAAGTCTTGCCCCGTTCCAACGTGGCCGTCACCACGCCATTGGCATTCTCGCTCCAGGAGGCGGCCTTCCCTTCCGCGGTCACCCGCGCAACCCGCTCGGTGCGGGGCGGCCGAATTCGGTATGCGCCCGTGACGTCGGGCCTCAGAGTAGCGGTGGTCGCCCGGCCGGCGGCCCAATCGATACCCACCTCGACGGCGCCGCGCGCGCGCAAGCCGTGAATCGAGCCCTCCGGCCACGCCTGGGGCAGAGCCGGCAGCAGGCTGATTTCTCCCGCGTGGCTCTGGAGCAACATCTCCGCGATGCCGGCGATGCCTCCGAAGTTGCCGTCGATCTGAAAGGGCGGATGCGTATCCAGCATGTCGGGCAGCGTGGAGTTGGCGAACAGCAGGTGGAGACTCTCGTAGGCCAGATCGCCCTCTTCCAGACGCGCCCAAACGTTGATGACCCAGGCGCGGCTCCAGCCGGTGCGCCCGCCACCGGCAGCCAGACGGCGCTCGAGCGACGTTCGCGCGGCCCTGGCCAGTTCCGGCGTACCCCGCAGCGTGATCTGGTTGCCCGGGTAGAGCGCGAACAAATGCGAGATGTGGCGATGCCCGGGCTCCACTTCGTCGTAGTCTTCGAGCCACTCCTGGAGTTGGCCGTGGCTGCCGATGCGGAACGGCGGCAAGCGGTCGCGCGCCGCGGCGATTCTTTTTCCAAAAGCCTGGTCGACGCCCAAAATCTGCTCCGACTCGAGCACCCGGCTGAAGAGCGCGTACGCGATCTCGGTGTCCATATACGGGCCCATGCACAGTCGCGCCACCACGCCGTTGGCCATGCGGTACGCGTTTTCCGGGGAAATCGAAGGGCCCGTGACCAGATGGCCCTGGCCGTCATCCACCAGGTAGTCCAGCAGGAACCGGGCGGCCTCCTTCATCACGGGATAAGCGCGGCGCGCCAGGAAATCGCGATCGCGCGTGAAGTCATAGCGATCCCAAAAGTGCAGGCTCAGCCAGGCGCCGCCCATCGGCCACAAGCCGGAAGTGACGCCATCGATGGGCACGGCATCGCCCCAGATGTCCGTATTGTGATGCAGCACGAAGCCGCCGGCGCGATACAGGGCCTGGGCCACCAGCCGGCCATCCGGACGGGCGGCGTCGACCAGATCGAAAAGCGGCTCGTGCATCTCGGATAAATTGCAGACCTCGGCCGGCCAGTAGTTCATTTCCGTGTTGATGTTGATGGTGTACTTACTCTCCCAGGACGGCGCGAGCGAGTCGTTCCAGAGCCCTTGCAGCGTGGCGGGCAGGCCGCCGGGGCGGCTGCTGCTGATGGACAGGTAGCGCCCGAATTGAAAATAGAGCGTGGCGAGCAGCGGATCCGGCGCTCCCGCGGTCACGCGGCTCAGGCGCTCGTCGGTGGGAAGATCGGGAGCGGCGCCGGCGAGCGAAAACTGCACGCGGTGGAAATAGCGCTGATAATCGGCCACGTGCTCCGCGCGGAGCTGTTCGTAGGGCTTCCGCGCGGCTTTGATCCGCGCGTCGCAGGTTTCCTCGGGGGAGTTGCCGCGGAAATCGGTGGCCGCCGCGAGCAATAGCGTGACGGCGTTGGCGTGATCCACCAACAGCTCGGAGCCTTCCGTGAGAACCTTGCCACCTTCGGCGATGGCCGTCAGCACCGCGCGAAATCGCACGCCCGCCTGGCCCTCCGCGTCGTGGGAGGGATCGCGGGCAATGGCCTTGCCGTCCATGACGATGCGGTCCGCGCCGGCCGACTTGGTCGCGGCGTCCTGCTCGCGGCTTAGCGCGGCGCGGAACGAAATGCGGTTGGGCCGGTCGCAGGTGAGGCGAATCACGATCACTTGTCCCGCGGCCGAGGCGAAAATCTCGCGAGTGTACACAGAGCCGCTGGCGCGGTAGGTGACGCGCACGATGGCGGTTTCCAGATCGAGCTCGCGCGTATAGTTGGTAGGTTCCTGGTTGCCGAACCGGAGGTTCAGATCGCCGAGGGTCTGATACGGCGGCATGCGGTCGGGGATGGCGATCATGTCGCGCGCGGCGAGCGCTTCGGCTTCGGCGGGCTTGCCGGCAAACAGCAGGCGCCGCACTTCGGCGAGGGCCGCTCCGCCCGCGGGATTGTTCCGGTCGCGCTGCTCACCCGCCCAGACCGTGCCTTCGTTCAACTGGATTCGCTCATCACTGACGCCGCCGAACACCATGGCCCCCAGCCGCCCGTTACCGATGGGCAGCGCTTCGGTCCACTTCGCCGCGGGCTGGCGGTACCAGAGCACATTGGGGCGGCCGGCCGCGCTTGCGGACCAAACCAGCATGCAGGCGAGCATAAATCTGCGGCTGCGAAAATTCATCTATTGTAGTATAGGCGCCTGTTTGGATCGGATGCTCAAAGCGACGGCAAACCTCTTTCTGGCTGCCGGCCTTCTGTGCGGGGCGGCGGCCGCGATGCACGCGGAAACCTACCGGACGGTGTCCACCGAGCGGCGCCGCATCCTGTTCAACCGCGATTGGAAGTTTCAACTCGGCGACCACCGCGGCGCGGAGGCCCGCGCGTACGACGACGCTTCCTGGGAGCCGATCGCGCTGCCGCACTCCTTCACCCTTCCGTATTTCCGCTCGGCGCAGTTCTACGTGGGATACGGGTGGTATCGCAAACATTTCGAAATGCAGCCGGAGTGGCGGGGCAAAAGCCTGTTCCTGGAATTCGACGGCGCCTTTCAAGATGCCGAGATCTTCGTGAATGGGCGGCGCGTGGGCGCCCATCAGGGCGGCTACACGGGATTTTCCCTCGACATCACGAGCGCCGCCATGGCCGGCGACAACCTGGTGGCCGTGCGGCTCAACAACAACTGGAATCCGCAACTGGCGCCGCGCGCCGGAGAACACGAGTTCTGCGGCGGCATCTATCGCGATGCCTACCTGACGGTGGTGGACCCACTGCATGTGGCGTGGTACGGCACATCGGTCACCACGCCGCAGGTGTCGGCGGAACGGGCGCGCGTCAACGTCAAGACGGAGGTACGCAACGACGCGCTCGCCGCCCGGCGCTTCACTCTGGTGACGACCATCGTTGATCCGGACCAGCAGGTGGTCGCGCGAATGCGCACCAGCCGCGCGATGGCGCCGGGGTCGACAGTTACGCTGGACCAGACCAGCGACGCCATCCACCATCCCAAGCTGTGGCACCCGGATCATCCGTACCTGTACAGCGTCCACACCGAAATTCTGGCCGGCGGAAAGGCGGTCGACAGTTTCGAATCCCCACTGGGATTCCGCTGGTTTCAGTGGACCGCGGACCAAGGCTTCTTCCTGAATGGGGAGCACCTGTATCTGCGCGGAGCCAATGTGCACCAGGACCATGCGGGCTGGGGCATCGCTGTTACGCAGGCCGGCGCCTGGCGCGATGTCAAGCTAATTAAGGATGCGGGGTTCAACTTCATTCGCGGTTCGCACTATCCGCACAGCCCCGCGTTTGCGGAGGCCTGCGACCGGCTCGGCATGGTCTTCTGGTCGGAGAACGTATTCTGGGGCAAGGGCGGCTTCGGTAAAGACGGATACTGGAATGCGAGCGCCTATCCGGTGCGGCCGGAGGACTTCGCACCCTTCGAAGAAAGCTGCAAACAACAACTGCGGGAAATGATCCGGATCAATTTCAATCGTCCTTCGATTGTGGTCTGGAGCATGACCAACGAAGCTTTCTTCACGGAGAACGTGGATCGCGCCAAGGACCTGGTGCGGAGCCTGGTAGAACTCAGCCATCAACTGGATCCCACGCGGCCGGCGGCAGTGGGCGGCGTGCAGCGAAAGGGATTCGACCGGCTGGGCGACGTGGCGGGATACAATGGCGATGGCTCCTGGCTGTTCCTGAATCCGGGCATTCCGAACATGGTCTCGGAATATGGCGCGCTGGGCAAGGGCGTGCCCGGCGATTACGATCCATACTTTGCCGATCTGGCGACGCAGCCCGAATTCCCATGGCGCAGCGGGCAAGCCATCTGGAGCGGATTCGACTATGGCACCATCGCGGGCAAGCAAGGCTTCAAAGGGATCATCGACTATTTCCGCCTGCCCAAACGAAGCTGGTATTGGTACCGGAATGCCTATCTCCACATTCCTCCGCCGGCATGGCCGCAGCCGGGAACGCCCGCGAAGCTCCAGTTGACGGCCGATAAGACCACGATCCACGGCGCCGATGGCACCGACGATTGCCAGTTGATGGTCACCGTGGCCGATGCGCAGGGCCGGCGCATCAGCAATTCGCCGCCGGTAACTCTGCGCGTGGAATCCGGGCCCGGCGAATTCCCAACCGGGCCGTCCATCACGTTTGCGGCCGATTCCGAAATCATGATTGTGGAAGGCCAGGCGGCCATCGAGTTCCGCTCGTATTACGGCGGCCGAAGCCTCATCCGGGCAACTTCGCCGGGGCTACAGGACGCCACCATTACGGTGACGACCGAGGGCGATCCCGTCTATATTGAGGGCAAAACGCCGCCAGTTGCCGCGCGCGCCTATGTGCCGTCGAGCCGGGCTGGCTTCCGCTCCACGGTGGAATCGGTGGCCGACGTCGGCCGGGATCGTCCCGCCCGTTCGAGCAGCGCAGCTCCGAATCATCCAGCCCGCTCCGCCAACGATGGCGACCCGGCTACGAGCTGGCAGCCGGCGGAAGGCGACCGAAGCGCCTGGTGGCAGGTGGATCTGGAAGGCTTCTACCTGATCTACTCGACGAGGATCCGGTTCCCTTCGGTTGGGGCGCATGGCTACAAGATTGAAGTTTCGAAAGATGGCCAGCATTGGGATACCGCGGTGGACCAAAGCGCGTCGCGAGTGACGGACGCGGAAAGAGCGGACAATCTCCCGGCCGGCACGGTGATCCGGTATCTGCGTCTGACGTTCCCGGCGAATGCGGGTGAGGCTCCAGTGGGGCAGGCGCTTTCGCCTGCCAAGTCCTTCGGACTGGCCGAAGTTTCGCTGTTCGGCCTGATGTGGGCGGAGTAGACTCTCACGGGCGTTCGGTGGCGATGCGGTTGGGCGGACCGCTGGTCCGCGGTGCAAGGCGGCGAAATACGCTGCCGCATCGGTCTCGCGGGATCAAAGTGCATTCCTCACAACCGAGTTGGGGCTCCGAACCGTCAGCACTTCTCCGGATAGGCGGCGTCTCGTCCGCGCGGCCTGCTGCCGGACGAAGATCACGATATTCAGGGAAGGGAGGGAACGGCAGTCCTGGCAAGGCAACTCGGACTTCGTGAGATAATCCTTGGGTGGAGCGGCAATTCGAACATCAGTTCGAGTGGGACCCCGCAAAGGCCCTTCGGAATGCCCGGGAACACAGGGTTTCATTTGAGCGGGCGGCCACGGTTTTTCTCGATCCGAGAGCCATGTCGATATTCGATGTTGAGCACAGCGAGAAAGAGGAGCGATGGATCACTCTCGGATTGGATCGCGCCGGAGCGCTGCTGGTGGTGTGCCACACCTTCCGCGAGGAGAAGGGATCCAGTCGCGAGGCGAGTGCAAAGATACGTTTGATTTCCGCGCGCCGGGCGGACCGCAGAGAAGCCGCGCAATATCGGGGACTTGAACAATGAAGCCACATTACGACTTTTCAAAGGCGGAGCGAGGCAAGTTTTACCGGAAGGAAGCGCGCATACGCCTGCCTATCTACCTGGACGGCAAGTTGCAGAAGCGTTTGGAGCGCATCGCGCAGAAGAAGGGCCGCGATGTCGGCGACGTCGTGAGCGATCTCTTGATCAAGGATGTGGAGCTGCTGGAGGAATTGACGTAATTGATCCTGATTGTTACAGCCGGATAGTCCCGAAGGCACACTGGTGCTCCAAGCCACATCATTTTCTACTCTCTTTAAGAGCAGACTGCTTCGGGGCATCGAATATGCTGAGAACCCGTTCGAGTTGGATGTCGTAGCCGGTGGAAATGAAAAAGTTTACGGCCTTTCTGTCCCGATGCCTCGGCAGAGGGCAGAGACGTTCGACGAATTCCGCTCCGAACAGCGGGACCTGTACCTTTCGTGCGGTGACTCTAGCCTTACAGATATCGGCAATGGCTGTGTAGATGCTGTCATCACCGATCCGCCTTTCTTCGATAACGTGAACTACAGCCAGCTCGCTGATTTCTTCTACGTCTGGCAGCGTCACATCCTCGGCGACGTTGGCCACCATGCAGGCGTCACCACGCGGGCTGATCGGGAGGTTCAGAACGGTGATTCGGGCCAGTTTACCGAAAGGCTCGCAGCCGTCTGGTCCGAGGCTCACCGTGTCCTCAAGGCCGAGGGCCTGTTGATCTTCAGCTACCACCACTCTCGACCGGAGGGATGGTGGTCAGTGTTGGATGCGTTGATGAGGGCTGGGTTCACGATCACCGCATCCCAGCCACTCAAGGGAGAAATGTCGGTGGCGACGCCAAAGCACCAAGCGAAGGAGCCGATCGATCTTGACATCATTCTCGTCTGCCGCAAGAGGGAGTACGCCGCCGTGCTAGCGGAGGGCGGTTTGAGCGAGGCTGCGTCGCGCGCGGCTGCGCAGATCGCTCGCTTCCGTGGAGTTGGGCGCAAGCTCAGCCGGAATGATGTTCGTGTGATTTTAATGGGCCAGGTTCTACGGGTTCTCTCAGCGTGGCCGTCCATTCAGGCAGCAGAGGAAGCGCTGACGATGATCGGCGGAAAACTCGAAGGGCAAATCGATGAACTCCAGGAGATCACGTAACCCGTTTTCGTGAAGCGCGTCAGCCCTTAGCTGGTCGCGATTTGCCAATTGCCCTGCGCTTCAGTTCTAATGCGCGGGCCAGGTCCGCGATCGTAGTCCTCTCCATGTACGCGAGGATTTCAGATCGCAAGGACGCCCAACTATCGTGCATGGAACAGGGCATGTCCTCGGAGCATTTTGCTAGACCTGTGATGCAGCGTCTGTACATCACCAATCCGTCGAGCGGGCCAACGATGTCAAGCAACCGTATCTCGCTTGGATCGAGGTCTAACGCAAATCCGCCCGTCGGCCCCTTAACCGACCGGAGGACCCCTGTCCGGGCGAAGTACTGCAAAATCTTGGACATGTGGGGGGCCGGAAGGTTTTCTAATCGGGCAATGTCCTTGTTTGTCGCGAAGGCACCTTTACGGAGTCCGGCCAAGTGGACAAATGCGCGTATCGTATACTTGGCAGTCCGAGAGCAGAGGATCGAGCGCTCCCGTTCCGGTTCGACTCGCTCTTCGCGGCTCCTCATTGGCACGCTCCTCGCGGCGCACTGTCTTCCGATTCTCTCACACCCAGTAGCGAGTCTCCGGCCCTCCGGCGCCTATTGC
>JBEKQS010000148.1:0-13626 GCA_049519475.1 Bryobacteraceae bacterium
AAACCGGGACCAGAGGAATGCGCCTCTGGTCCCGGTTTCTGGTTCTGGACGAATCAACTTCGGCTGCTGGTGGTGCGGTGCCGCTCCTTAGACAGTCAGGAAAAACTCGTTAGTAACTTCGCTCCAGCCCACTTCCGGCATGGCTTCCAGCAGATCTTCGGCCGGCCGCCCGCCATCCGCCGCTACCGCTCCCGCCAGCGCCGGTTGCCGCGCATACAACCGCTCCACCGCTTCCCGCATCCACTCTCTCACCAGGCCTTTGGGGACCAGATTGCGCCCGGTATTCTCTTCGTCGGGGACATGTACGGCCACCAGCCAGCCTTTGCCGTACGGGTCTTGCCGGATGACGGCGGGGTTGGTGAGCGCCTCGGCGTTGATTTCCATCACTTCGCCTTCGGTGGGGGAGACCATTTCGGTCTTGCGCCCGTCGCGGTAGAACGACAGGACCTTTTGTCCCTGGCGGATCCACTGGCCGGGTTTCGGCAGCTCAATTTTTTCCAGCTTACCCAACAGGGCAGCGGCGAACTCATCGGCGCCCACGCGCACGACATTCTTGCGCTCGCGCATCAACCAGGCATGACCGGGGTGGTAAGAGAGCTTTTCGGGAACCAGGAAACCGTCCACATAGTCACCGCCCGCCTGGGCCGGGACTGTCCGCGGGGCATCGGCCGCGACCGTGTTCATCACCTTGCGGCGATTCAACACATAATCCAATACGATGAAGACCAAGAAAGTAGCAAGAACCAGAATGACTGTCATATTCGTCCAACCTTTCTGTCTTCCATAAGGGCACTTCGGATGCCAAACTCGGCTGATTTTCGGGTGAGTATGTGTTGTGATTTCAAGCAAATACGGGCTATGGTTTTATTCAACAGCCCTGACCTGTTGATGAATTCAACGGCACCCCTGTTGAATTTCGCGGTAACCCGACGTGGAATGAGCGGGTTAGGTCGCCTGTTGTCGATTCCTACAGCAGGGAGCGTGTCACCAGTTCGGCGCGGTGGCATCGCGCTTCTCGAACTCAAGACCGTACCATTCGCGCCACTGATCCCGAGTCTTGCCCGATGCCGGCCACTGAAAGCACAAGTTGTAGCCGTCGGGATCTCTGACGCCCAACTGCTTCATGCCGTAATGAGCGATGACCGGCTCCTTCACATGGACGCCGTGCGCGCGCAGGTGCCGGTACGCTCCGTCCAGATCCTTCAAACCGAAGAATAGACAAGTATCGCCGTGCGCGGCGACGCGGGCGGGGTCGGGAACGGGCGGCCGGTTGTCCTGTTCGTAAGCGGTGTTGAGCATCAAGCCTACGCCATTCAGACTGAGCAGCGCCCAGTCGAAGTGGTCTCCGGGCTGGGATGTGCTGACCAGATCGAAGCCCAAAACGTCGCGGTAGAAATGGACGGCTGCCGGCATGTCGAAGACCTGCAGCAGCGGAGCGCAGCCCCAAATATCAATGGCCATATCTAACATTATTAGACCAGAGCCGCCGGAGCCGAGAACCGTGCCGCCAGGGGGCGCCGCGGCTCGCGTACACTATCTGGAGGGAGTCATTGCATGCCTGATCAAAATTACAGCAACCACCGCCAGTACGTCCCGATCTTTCACCGTGTTCTGCTACCGGTCCTTTTTCTCACCGTCATTGGTTCCATCGTCAACCTGGTGGAGTCCTGGGGAGATCCCACGCGTCTCTATAGCGCCTCGCTGATCGTCGTGCTCTCTGTCTGTGGCCTCTTCACGGCGTTCTTCGCCCGGGTTTTCTCCCTGAAGGCGCAGGACCGCGCCATCCGTGCCGAAGAGAACCTCCGCCACTTCGCCATGACCGGCAAGTTGCTCGACGCACGTCTCACTGTGCGCCAGGTGGTGGCCCTGCGCTTTGCGTCCGATGGCGAATTCGTCGCGCTGGCCCAACGCGCGGCGGCCGAGAACCTCACATCGGATGCCATCAAGCGCGCTATCAAGACGTGGCGGCCGGACACCTACCGCGTCTGAGGGCCCGCCGACTGGCGCCATGCCACACCAGCGGCAGCCAGGCGAACCAGAGGAGAGCATCCGCGGCCCACAGTGTGGACTGGCGAGCGCGGCAGGGGTACAGCCTGCTACTGCACCTGCGCCATTTCGACTTGCTCCGCCCGCCCCGTTTCGGGATCGGCGGTGCGCGTGCCGCCCGCACCCCCTTGCAGCAGTTTACGCATCATGGCGTGCGCCGGCGTGTGTTCTTCCACGAAGTCCACGCCGCCCGCCGTCAGGCTGAAGTCGGCCCCCTGGTTCATCTCCAGGTACTTCTTCTCCTTGAGATACCAGAGCGTGAATTCCAGGTACTCGCGCGGAATCGCCATCAGCCCTTCCAGTTCTAATAGCGATATGCTGGGATGGTCGTGGCTTCGCCGCCGCTGGGCATACAACAGGCACAGCACGCCCAAGCGCCGGTTTCGCTCGCCTTGTTTCTCGTCCACGAAGGCCCGCGCCTGGAACATGGGCAGCGGGCGCGGTGTTGCGGTTTCGCGCAGGCTGTCGTAGCGCGCGCGGGTGTCCGGATTGGCGAGCACGTGGTACGCTTCCGAGAGCAACAGGAACCGCTCCCGATCGCCGCTCTCGGCATTGTCCGGATGGAAACGGGTGGCCATGATCCGGTACACGCGGTGGATGGTTTCGATGTCGGCCTTGGGGCTGAGCTGCAGAGCCTCATAGTAGTCGGTTCCGGCGACCGCGCCCTTGGTCATCCGCTTGGTGCAGTCGGAGAATTCCACGCCGATGCGGAATACCGTGCCGCGCGCCACAGAGTAACGCACCACCGCTTCCAACGGGAAGGCGAATCGCGCCACATCCATGTGGACGCGCGTGCCGGGGGCGATGGTCACCGGGCATTCCAGGCACATGCCGGCCTCCGAGATGTCGAGCGCGCGGGGCCGCAGGGTGGAGGCTTTCCCGGACGTGTCTTCCCACTTCAGAGTCGCCGGGAAGTCGGCGGGTTCGCGATGGTATTGCCGTTCGGTTCCCTTCATGCGTGCACCCCCTGGCGTAGCAGCCTTTTCACGCGCGCCACCAGCTCCAACGGATTGAATGGCTTGATCAGGTAATCGTCCGCGCCCAACTGGAATCCTTTGAGGATATCGGTCTCCTGCTGTCGGGCCGAGAGCATCACCACCAGCGTCGGCAGGTTCTCCTCGCGGATGGCGGTCAGCACTTCATAGCCGTCGGGTTCCGGCATGCTTACGTCCAGCACGGCCACATGCGGCTTGGTTTCGCGGATGGCGCGCAGCGCCGCTTGGCCGTTTTCGGCAGTCTGGCACTGCATGCCGTAGTTCCGCAGGATGGAGCGCAGCAGCGCCAGAACGATCGGGTCGTCGTCCACCACCAGCACGCTCGGAGAAGCCACTCCGCCTCGCCGTCCCGCCTTCGGACCCTGCACCACCAGCCGGGAAGTGGTGCGCGTAGTGGCCAGCGCCAACCGCATCAAGACTTCCTCGGGTTCCCAGGCGCCCAGGTATTCGGCCGCCGCCGCTTGCATGCCGGGCGCCAGGTTCATCAAATCGGCCCGCTCGCCGGCCAGCAGCAACTGGCCCGCGCCGACGCCCGCCGCCATTGCGCTCAGTCGTTCGGCATCCATGCCGGGCTCGACGTGCAGGATGGTGAGGTCGCACTCACGGATGGATTGCGATTCCAGTTCGTCGGTGAGGGAAAACAGCAGCGGCCGCGCTTCCACGCGGGCCAGGGCGGAGCAGATCGCCTCGGACCGGTCGGCCGGCAGACCCACCAGAGCGATGCGTTTCCCGCGGAGCGCCTGCAGGAAGTAATCCGGCGCCGGGGTATCTTCACCGGGGAGCAGTTCGACGAACGTCAGGTGCAAGTCGGTGAGGCACTCGCGCAGGGCCTCGGCCCGCAAGGGAGATTCCGCCAGCAGTTGTTCGCCGAATTGCGCCAGGTTGGCGATGGCGGGAAACTCCAGGGTTTCGCCGCTGCGGGCCCACTCATGCAGTTGGCCCGCCATTCGCACCGAATCCAGGCGGGCATCCAGGCTCTCCAGAAACTCCCGGCTGAGGTTCGCGCCTTCGCGCAGGAAACGCAGCCGCAAGGTCCCCACGTCGGGCGCGGGCGAGTTCGGCTGGGGCGCCGGCGCCGCAAGGGCGGGCCGCGCGGGCGGTTTCTCACCCAGCAGGTCACGCAGCCGCGACGCCAACGTGGAGGTATCCACGGGCTTCGAGATGTAGTCTTCACAACCGGCTTCGATGGCCCGCTGGTTGTCGACTTCGGATGTGTAGGCCGTCAGCGCCGCAACCTTGATGCCGCTGGTGCGGCGATTGCATTTGATCCTCCGGGTCATCTCCAGACCGTCCATGCCGGGCATTTGAATGTCCGTCAGCACCAGCGCCGGGCGGAAGCTGTCGAGCATTTGCAGAGCATCCTCGGCACGTTCGGAGGTACGGACCTCGAAGCCCTCAAAGGTCAACAGAAGCCGCATGAGCTTGAGGTTGACGCGCGAATCGTCGACCACCAGGATGGGTGCTCCAGGCATTATCTTCGTCCTCGCGAGTTTCTCGCCAGCCGAGCCCATGCCCGACGGATCAGATCGTGCCGGTCGCGCAGAGCGCATTCCACCACCAGTTCATCGCGCGTGCGCCGGCAATTGGCGCGGTGCTCATCCTCGGCGAACTCCGAAAACCAGAGGTAGTCGCCGAGCCACGCTTCCAGTTGGTCGTTGTCCAGCCTGGCCCACAACCACGTGCCCGAATCGAGCACCGCGGAGATGGCGAGCGGCCCGGCCGAATTTGCGAAATTTGTATTGATCTGCGGCATGTCCCTCTAGCTTTTTCCTTGATGCCATGATGCCCTGAAAGCTCTTCAGGAAAAAGGGCAATTCGTACTCTGGCCGTACCGAATCACCGGGAAAGTGCCACCGGTACTACCGAGTTGGGAAGGCCAAGGAAGGGCTTTCGCTTTTGAAATCCCCGCGGGATTTTGGAAGTTAGAAGTCAGGAGTCAGAAGTCAGAAGCCAGGAGTGCAACGGCGGCCAGCGTCGGAGATGCCCTGTCGCCTGGCCGCCGGCTAAGCCGTTGGCGCGCCGCGCCGCATGATCAGCCATGCGGCGGCGGCGGCGCACAGGCCCAGCGAGATCCATTGCGAGGTATCGAGCGGCGTGCCCCACAGGTTGCCCTGCTCGTGGTAGCGGAAGAACTCCACCACGAATCGCACCGCGCCGTACAACAGCAGATACAGCATGATGATGGCGCCGCGGCGATGCGGTTTGCCGATGCGCCAGTAGAGCAGAGCGAAAATTGCGAACTCCGAGATGGCTTCGTAAAGCTGGGTGGGATGGAGCGGCACGTTGAGCGGCACGCCCACGATTTCAGCCGCCACCCGGCTGTGGAACGTGACGGCCCACGGCAGGTGACACTCCACGCCCCAGCAGCAGCCGGCCGAAAAGCAGCCGAGGCGCCCGATGCCGTGGCCGAGCGCGATCCCCGGCGCGCAGACATCGGCCGTCCGCCATGCCGGCAGCCCGGTCTTGCGCATGTACCAGAAAGCCACGGCCAGCGCGGCGATCAGCCCGCCATAGAAGACGCCGGCCGCGCGCAGCGTGTCCACGGTGAAAATTTCGGCCGGATTCTGGCGGTAGCGCGGGTCCACCACGAACATCATGAGCTTGGCGCCGCCGATGGCCGCCAGCGCGCAGTAGATCACCAGGTTGGTGAGCGCTTCGGCATTCAGGCCTTCGCGTTTGCCCAGCCGCGTGGCGATCCACAGGCCGGCCAGAAATGCCAGCGCCACCAGCACGCCGTACGTGTGCAGGAACGAGAGATGGAAGAGTTCAGGGTACATTCGCCTTCGCCCGCTTGGGCCGGATGAGATCGATCACCAGCAGCCCGCTTCCCACCACCACGGCCGAGTCCGCCACGTTAAACGCGGGCCACTGATACTGGCCGGCATAGAAGAGCAGGAAGTCGGTTACGCGTCCCCAGAGAATGCGGTCGAGGAGGTTGCCGGCCGCTCCTCCCAGCACCAGCGCGAAGCCCCAGCGAGACACTGCATCCAGGCGATCCGGCTTC
Organism: Bryobacteraceae bacterium; assembly: GCA_049519475.1. Classification (GTDB taxonomy): domain Bacteria; phylum Acidobacteriota; class Terriglobia; order Bryobacterales; family Bryobacteraceae; genus PALSA-129. The sequence goes on from JBEKQS010000148.1 coordinate 6,046, forward strand.
CACAGCAGCGCGCTCACCGCGACCACGGCCACCAGCGCGCCCAGGATCAGCAGCGTTGTGCGCCATTGAGAAGTGGAGCTATTGAACAGTCCGAAGGCCACGCCGCGGTTTTCCGAATGGATGATGTCGAAGAAGCCCGGGATGATACGCCAGGTTTCGAGGAACGTGACGTGGCGCTCGATCCACCACTTGGTGAAGCGGTCGAGCGCGAGTATTGCCGCCGCCGTACCGTACGCTTTCACGCGAAGATCAACCATGGATTGGGAATCACCAATATGGTAGCAGGCGCGCGGATTGAGGCGGCATGAAACGGGATTGCCCCGGTCTCGCTTCGGGGGCCACAAGAGCGGCCGAAAGGCGCTTCCAGACCGGGGGCGAATGGGGTATGCTGGTTTCCATGCGACTTCTTGCCACGATGCTGTTAGTTCTGATCCCGCTCTGCGCCCAGGACGCGCCCCCGCAACAAAGGAAAGGCGGCGGAGGCGGGCCACCGAAGAATCTGAAAGTATTGACGCCCGAACAGTTGCAGGCTGGCATCATGCAGCAGTTCGCTCGGGCCCTCGGACAGAATTGCCAATTCTGCCATGTGCGAGGGGATTTCGCCAGCGACGAGAACCCGAAAAAAATACAGGCTCGCTCGATGATCACCATGGCCCATGACATCAACGCCAAGTTTCCCGCGGCCGAGGGCAAGGTTTATGTGACCTGCTTCACCTGCCATCGCGGGAAGACCGAGCCTGAAACGGTGGCGCCCGCGCCAGCTCCCGGCGGCGGACCTCAACCGCAGTAAGGCCAAGCGCAATCGTGTATCCGGACACCGCCTGCTGACGCCCGCGGCTCTATCAGAGCCACGACCGTGAGGGAGTGCGCTGCTCAGCGCGCCGGCGGCAGGTTCATTCTGTTCAGCAGTTCCACGAAGCGTGGATCGGCTGCGGGAATCCGCGGATCCAGGCGGGCATAGGGGAGATGGACGCTGCGCTCGTCATAGGCGACATTGAGCCAATAGAACAGGCGATCCCAATCTTCGACCGCCGCGGCCAGGGCGGCGAAGGCTACGGCGGGCACCTGTTGTTCCACATGTAAATCATCTGCCTGGTCGAGGAGACTGCGGGCGTCGCCGGATTCGCCTTCTATCGCCGACCACAGCGCCGCCTGCATGGAGTTGCCAAGCTCCCCGGTCAACTGGCGCGCTTTTTCCTTCTGGCCCGCATAGAAGAGCGCGCCGATCAGGCTGCTCTTGGCCCGCGGATAATTGGGGAAAAGATCCGCGGCCTTTTGCGCGAACGGAAGCGCGCCAGCCGGGTTTGCGGAGGCCAGCCGCTCGTTCACAACATCGCCGAGCATTTCGGGCGAGAGCGGATCGAGCGTGAGCGCCGCCTGCATCCCAGTGAGGGCGTCACCGAGGCGGCCCTGCGTTTCATACCAATGGGCCAGCCAGTGAAGCGCATAGCCGGAGCCGGGGCTGAGCTGAAGGGCGCGATCGAATTCCTGTTTGGCGGCGCTCCAATCCCAGTCGTACTGCAGCTTCACGATTCCGAGCGCGAGGTGCGTCTCCCCGGAATCGGCATCCAGGGCGACGGCGCGTTCGGCGGCGTCGCGCGCCGCGGGCATGGCCTCATTGGAGTGAACCAGGCCGTCATCGACGCGGTACTCGCCGGCAATCGATTGCCAAGCCCAGGCGAGGGCGAAATCGGGATCCAGACGCGTGGCCTCGGCGAAGCGTTCGGCTGCCTTGGTGACGGAAGCAACGCCGGCGCGGCCGAACCAGGCGCGGCCTTCCAAGTAGGCATCATAGGCCTGGGGTGAAGGCCGATGCGGCGCCGGACGCGGCTTGACGACGGCGCGGATTCGCTCGGCGAGGGCGCGAGCCATCTCCCGCGGGAGGGAAAATGCGTCATTGGCCGGGCGGTCGAAGGTGACCGACCAAAGCTGGTAGCCGTCATTGGTGCGGTGGAGCTGCGCGGTGATGCGCAGGCGGCCGCCATCGTTTTGGATGCTGCCTTCGAGCACCGCGGCGACACCCAGTTGTTCGCCGATGCGGTGGAGATCGCGAGGCTGGCTCTTGAACGCGAAGGCTGAGGCTTGGGCCGCCACGCGCAGGCCGGGGATGCGCGCCAGGCCGTCGGTGATTTCGTCGGTGATGCCGTCGCCGAACCAATCCTGGTCGCTCGCGTGGGACATATCGAGGAACGGAAGGACCGCGATGGAACGGATTTGGGCGCTGGCTGCGCGGGCGTGCCACCAGGAACCGGCGGCCGTGAACGCGGCGACGACGGGAACGGCGGCCAAAACCCAGAGCCAGCGGCGGCGATGCGCGCGCGTGCCGGGCGAATCGATATGAGGACGGGCAGGGTCAGCGGGGGAAGGACGGATGCTCATGCCGGCGTGTCCTTCCATCTTACGCGTCCGCAGGCAGGATTGCCTGCCCCGCACTTGGAACAGTTACTTCGTGACGATTCTCTAGTGAGCGGCCGGCAGCGGCGGTAACGGAATCCGCTGGTGGCCGCGGAAGATCTCGGCGAAGGCCGCCAGAATTTCGTCGTGAAACGCGCCATTTCCGGCCAGCAGGTGGTCGGAAGTGGTGACGTTGAGTGGCGCGCCGGTCATGTCGCTGACGCGGCCGCCGGCTTCCGAGACCAGCAGAGTGCCGGCGGATATATCCCAGGATTTCAAGCCAAACTCCCAGAAGAAGTCCAGACGGCCGGAGGAGACGTACGCCAGATCCAGCGCGGCCGAGCCGGTGCGGCGCACGCCGTGGGACGCCATGGCCAACTGGTAATAGAAATGGATGTTGATATTGTGATGCCGCTTGCGGCTGGGGAAACCGGTGGAGGCCAGGCTATCTGCCAGACGTTTGGTTTCGGAGACGTGGACGCGGTGGCTGTTGAGGAATGCGCCGGAGCCGCGTTCGGCGGTAAAAAGCTCCTGGTGGATGGGGTCGTAGACCACGCCCGCAATGGCTTCGCCCGCGCGTTCCAGGCCGATGGATACGCAGAACATCGGAAAGCCGTGGGCGAAATTGGTGGTGCCGTCCAGAGGATCCACGAACCAGCGATAGTCGGATGAGCTCTCATGGCCGCCGCCTTCTTCGGCGACGATGGCGTGGGCGGGAAAATGCGAGCGCAACCGCTCCACCACCAGCTTTTCGGAGGCGCGGTCGGCTTCCGTCACCAGGTCGAATTCACCCTTGGTTTCGAAGGCCACGTGGCGTTCGTGGTAATTGGCCAACAGCGAGCCGGCTTCGCGCGCGATTTCGACGGCGGTTTCCAGGTGATGCATGGGCTTGCCCGGGGCTAACCCTCTTCCTGGATGTACTTGATGTCGTGTTTGAAGATGAAGAGATTGGGCTTGCCGGCGCGAGTGAGACGGATGAAGGACTTGTCGTAATACTCGATGGTGCCGGCCACTTCCTCGCCATCCTCCATCTTCACGCGGATGGGCGTCGAGTTCTCAATCAACTGTTTGAGGTATTTGGCTTCCTCAAACGTATATTCCGGCGCGCGCCCGGATTTTGCGCTCTGTTGTGATTCAATCACTGCTGAGGCCGCTTCTTTCTTCCGTTGGGACTGACGGTGGTTCGCGCGTCGGCCGAGCCGGCGCCTTCCGCATCCCCATAATAGCCGTCGCGAGCGGAGACACGCAAATCGGGCAAACCGGTGGCCACCTGGAGTTTATGATACGGGTCCTTGGTGAGCGGCACGCCTTGCGGATAAAAGCTGAGAAGGTATTGCGTGCGCAGCTCGGTGATGATGTCGGCGAAGGCCTTGTCGAGCTTGCCGACGTCGGGGAAAAATGTGCGTCCGCCGGTGCGCTGGGCCATGAAGATGAGGGAATGTTCGCCGCCGGTGTTGCGGCCCGCCTCGTTGGTAATCGGAATCACTACCACCGGATAGATGACCGCGTCGGCGAACTGGGCTTCCTTGAGGGCGGTCTGGATATCGACGCTGCTGGTGGTGTTGCCGCCGTCGGTGATCACCACGATCACTTTGCGGCCTTCGCGCGGTTCGAGCGCGCGCGCGGCCAGATGAATGGCGTCGTAGAGCGAAGTGCCGGCTTCCCCGTGGAGCAGCTTGAGACGGTTTTCGAGCGCCGTGTAATTGCGCGTGAAGCCGTGCTCCTCGCGCACCTCGTAGTTGAAGCTGTAGAGCGCCACGGCATCCTGCGGGTTGCCCTCCGAGAGCAACACGTGGAGGAACTTGGCGGCGGAATCCGTCTCGTACTTCAAATCCTTGGCGGTGGAGCCGCTGGTATCGATCAGCAGCACGATGGAGAGCGCCTGCTCGGTGGTGCGCTGGAAGAAGGCGATTTCCTGGCGCACGCCGTTGTCGGAGATGGTGAAGTCGGATTTCTCGAGCGCGCCCACCGGTTGGCCATCCGGGTTCTTCACCGTGGCGATCACGTGGACCAGTTGCACCTTGGTCTTGAAGACGGTGGTCTGGGCGGTGAGCGCGGCCGCGCACAGAATTGTTGCCAAAACGTACCGGGCTGCCTTACCGCCAGGAGATGTTCGCCAGGCGGGCACCACTCCCTCACGGTCGTGGCTCGCATCGGAACTGACGCGCACGGTCCAATCAGAGCCGCGAACGTAAGAGAGCGGTTGCCGGCCGACGGAACGATTGTTGGCGATCAGAGCATTAGCCGGCCACCGGAACATTTTGGTCCCACTCTCCTTCCACCCAGACTTCGCCGTCGAGAAAATGCTCCTTCTTCCAGATGGGGACGCGCTTTTTGAGCCGGTCGATGGCTTCGAGCGCTGCCTCGAACGCCGGGCGGCGGTGCGCGGCGGTTACCAGGATGGCAACGCTGGTATCGCCGATCAGCATGCGGCCGAGACGGTGCACCATGGCGATGCGCTCGATCTCGCGCGAGGAGGCCACGCCGAGTCCGATCTGCGCCATCATTTTGAGAGCCATGGGCTCATAGCACTCGTAGTCGAGGCACAGCGTGGCGCGGCCGCCGGTGTGGTTGCGGACCGTGCCTTCGAAGGTGACGACCGCTCCTTCGGCGCCCGTGAGCAGGCGGGCCGCCAGCGCGCGCGTGTCAATGGCGTGGCGGGTCAAAGCGAAGTAATGGCCGGCTTCGGCGATGTGGGAAGCGGCGCCGGCGCCCCCGGAGACCGGCGGCAAGAAGGCCACTTCGTCGCCTTCGGCCAGGAGCGTGGAAATTTCCGCGAACTCGCGATTCCGGGCGATTACAATGCTGCCGGCCAATTCTCGCATGCGGGGATAACGGCTGGCGTAGCTTTCAAAAACGGAGCGCAGATCGGCTCCCGGCGGAAAATCGGCTTCGTCGGACGGGCCGCCCGCCAGTTCCTTGAGCATCCCGAAGAACAGCACGCGCACATGCATGGGGGGATTGTAACTTTCAGTCTAACAGACGGTTGCGGACGGGCCGGGGTTGCAGGGAGGTACTGATAAAAAAGGGGGCCAGGGTTCGCCTGGCCCCCATCGGGGAGGGACTAGATAGAAACTAGAAGAAAAGCTTCGTCGACAACTGAATGTTGCGCGGCGACCCGAACCCCGTGATCTCACCAAACGTAGAGCTGGTGTTACTGGTGGTCGGGTTGCTCCAGTTGGCGTGGTTCATGATGTTGAAGAAGTCGGCGCGGAAGTCCAGCCTCCACCGCTCCTTAAAGTGGAACTGGCGGCTGAGGGACATATCCCAATTGATCTGGCCGGGGCCATAGAGCGCATTCCGTCCGAGGTTGCCAAAGGTTCCCGCCGGCTGAACTGCGAAGGCCGACGAATTGAACCAATCGCCAAGCGTCCTTGTAGCCGGGTAGACCGTGGTCGGCGAGACCACGTTCGGTCTGTCGAGGAGTTGGCCGCTGAGCGAAATGTCCTTGCCGCCATCGCTGAGCTGTATGGGGTTACCGGTGAACAGGCTGCCGGACGGCGCCAGCATCCAGCCGGAAGTGACGAGTTTGAGGGCGCCGGTCCCTAGGCCGGGGCTGCTGACCACTATCGAGGTGTTGAAGACCTGGCGATGGTCCCAACCGCAATTGCCGCGTTCGCCGGTGGCCCGGTTGAGCGGATTCTGGTAAATGACACCCGCCAGTTCTCCGGCGAAATCCCAGGAGCTGATGCAGTGGCTGAGGGTGTAGTTGCTCAGAATCGTGAAATTGTGGGAAAAGCGCTTGTTAAGCGAAGCCAGCAATCCGTTGTACTCGGCATTGCCGCCGTCGTCGCTCTGTTGGATCTCGCCGTAAAACTGGCCGGTAGTGGGGTTCGTCAGATAGGTGAGGCGGCGGGAGTTGACATTGGCTGCCGTGGAGGTCGTCGTGGAGCCGGTGTACATGGAATAATTGACATCCGTCGAGCCCCAGATGTGCCGCGTGAGGCTGCCCAGGTAGTTCAGTGTAACCAGCCAGTCGTTCTTGAGCTGGCGCTGGTAACTGAGGTTGTAATTCATCATGTATTGCACTTTCATGCTGGGCGGCACGCTGACGTAGAAGCCCTGGGTCGGGAAGAGAGCGTTCCCGGGGAACGGGTCGCCCTTGACGCCGTTTATCGAGTAGTTTTGGAACGGATTGGAGAACGGTCCGGCGCTCGCTCCGCTAACCAGCGTCACCGAAGAGGTGTAGGGAGCGTTGGTGGTCCAGCGCTCGGGGTAAAACAGCTCGGTGGTATCGTGCATGATGGCGAAGGAAGCGCGGATGGTCTGCTTGGCGTCGCCTTTGGGGTCCCATACCAGGCCGAGCCTGGGCGAGAAGGTGGCCCAGTGCGCTTGCGTGAAGGCGTTCCCGCAGCAATCCTGAGAGTCCTTGGAGAAGATCAGGCCGGCCGGAGCGGTGGGATATTCGGTGCTGTGCCAATTCTGCAGGAACAGCGGCCAACTGAATTGGTTACCTCGCCCGTATTTATCGTAAGACGGCACGGATGGCTCCCAGCGGACCCCGTAGTTGATGGTGAACCGCGGCGCGGGATGGAAAGCATCCTGCACGTAGGCGGCGATGACCGTCTGGCGCAGGTAGTCGGAAATCACGTTGCCGTCGGTCAGGCCGGAGAACTGGCCGGTCAGCAGGTCCGCCAGGCCGTCGCCGGTGAAGGTGCCATTGAAGGTGAACTGGCCGTTGGACTGCTGATTGTTGACGGAATTGAACTGGTCTTTGCGGCCGTCGAAGCCGAACATGATCTGGTGTTTGCCGCGGATGAGGGTGAAATCGTCGGCCAACTGATAGGTGTTGATGTCGAAGTCGCCGGGAGCGCAAGTGCCGCAGCCGATGTTGAAGCCGCTGCCCGAATAACTGCTGACGGCGAGCTGCGTGTAATCCGGAATGGCGTTATACATGTTGACGCCGACACTGACGGGGTTGAACATATTGGGTGCGACGCCGCGGTTGTCCCGGCGCCGGTCGAAGGTCATGTGGAGAGCGTTGACCGCCGTGGGGCTGAGGGAGTAGGTGTCGCCAATGGTCATGGTTTCCGAGCGATCCTTGTTGCCCGCCGTGCCGGTGGTCAGAGCGTTGTGACCGTCGAAAAGCGACAACGCCAGGTAATCGTAAAGAAAGTAGCGTCCGTAAAAAGTTTGCTTGGAACTGACGACGTAGTCCACGCGGCCGATCCACTGATCGTCGGGGTT
>JBEKQS010000149.1:0-12789 GCA_049519475.1 Bryobacteraceae bacterium
CAAAGGGCTGGTCTTCATGGGCGGCAGCCTGAGCCCGCGCACCGACGACCCGGAATACGCCAACGATCCGCGCCGCGAATTCAATCTCTGGTTCGATCCGGAGGCGGCGCACATCGTGCTGCGGGCGCACTGGCCCTCGATTGTCTGCACCACGGTGGATGTTTCGGTGAAGACCAAACTGAGCCAGGAGATGTTCGACCAGATCGCCAGGGCGCAGACTCCCGCGGCGCAGTATGTGGCAAAGTACTCGCACGCCAACCGCAGCTATCTATGGGATGAACTGGCCGCGGCGGCGTGGCTCGACCCCACGCTGATTACGGGGAAGCGGCAACTCTACATGGACGTGAGCGTGGACCGTGGATCGGGATATGGCGACACGCTCACCTGGTCCGACCGCATCAAGCCGGCTCTGGACTTACCGCAAGTGGAAGTTCAGATGGACGTGGACATGGCGCGGTTCGGCAAGATGTTCGTGGGGCTGATGACGGAGGCGACGCCGGGAGGGAAGCGGTAGGGGGAAGACAGAAGATAGAATAAAGGGGGTGCCTGGTGGCATCGGGGGTGTGGTGATATACACTCGATCGCCCAGTAAGAGACGTGGACATCCCTGGCCGGCTTCGCGTACACTGGCAACCAGGTTGACCTGGAGAAGAAGCCCACGAACCTGACGATTGACCTGTCGGAGCAGGCTGCCGCCGCGCTGGAAGCCCAGGCGCGCGCCGCCCGTATGCCGGCCGAGCGCTACCTTGCCCATATCGTCGCGCGAGCCCTTGAACACCAGCACCGCCGGGACGCCGAGAACCTAGGGAAACACCTGGACTACATGGCCTCCCAGGTTGCTCCGGAAACGACCCCCGAAGAGATGGAAGCTGCCCTTCAGGAAGCCCTGACGCATGTTCGGCCGCATCGTAGCTGGCAACCGTGAGGGTTGTTCTTGATACGAATATCCTTGTCCGCACCAACCCGAAGGTTTCACCGCGAGGACTCGCCCGCGATCTTCTTCTGACCATCGTATCGGGACCTCATGTGCTTATCCTTTCGTCCGCTATTCTGGCCGAGGCACAGCGTGTGGTGACCTACCCTCACGTTCAGGCCAGATGGCCCCTGACGGGAGAAGCCATAGAACAATACCTTGTCTTTCTGGAAGCGTTTCAGGAACAGGCTACGCAACCCCTAATCGCTCAGCCGCTGGCGTTTGGGAGTTTCGTAGCCTGTCCCCGAAATACCCCGAAATACCCCCCGAAATACCCCGTCGGAGGCCCCAAGTCCCCTTCTGGGACACGAGTCCACCGAGCCGCCACTCAACGGGCTGAGTGAACAGCTTGACCCTAATACAGCTTGTCGCCTTCGCGCGCTACCCACACGTAAAGCACCGGGAGCAGGAAGACGCCGATGATCAGGGCGGCGACCAGGCCGCCGACGATCACGATGGCGAAGGGTCGCTGTGAATCGGAACCGATGCCGCGCGACAGGGCGGCGGGGACCAGGCCCAGGCTCGCCACCAGCATGGTCATCATGATGGGGCGGAGACGCTCGACGGAGCCATTGAGGGCGGCATCCAGCACGGATTGGCCGCGCGCGCGAAGCTGGTTGATGTATTCCAACATGATGACGCCGGTCTGCACCGAAACACCGAAGAGCGCCAGGAAACCCACGCCGGATGAGACGCTGAAATGCGTGTGGGTGAAGAGCAGCGCCAACAGGCCGCCAATGGGCGCCATGGCCACGTTGGCCAGAATCAGAGACACCCACTTGAAGGACTGGAACATGGTGTAGAGAATCATGCAGATCACCATGACGGTGATAGGCAGCACGAACATCAGGCGGCGGGAAGAGCGCTTCTGGCTTTCGTATTCGCCGGCCCACTCCAGGCGGTAGCCGGTGGGCAGCTTGACCTGCTTCGAGACCTTGGCCATGGCCTCTTCCACGGTGCTGCCGAGATCGCGGACCGGGATGCTGTACTTGATGGCGACGTAGCGGGAATTGCCTTCGCGGTAGATTTCGGAAGCGCCGTCGAGCACTTTGATCTCGCAAAGCTGGGCCAGCGAGACGCGCTCGCCGGAAGGCGAAAGCAGGCGGATATTCTGGATGGCTTGCTGGGTATCGCGGTAGGGCGCCTGGTAACGGACCATCAGGTCATAGCGCTGCTCGCCTTGCAGGACCTGACTGACGGCCTTGCCGCCGACCGCGGTTTCGATGGCGTCCTGCACGTCGGCCACGTTGATGCCGAAGCGGGCGGCCTGGGCGCGATCGACATGGAATTCCATGTTGGGCTGGCCGATGACGCGGAAGAGGCCGAGATCGGCGATGCCCGGGACGGTGCGCATGACGCCGACGATTTCGTCGCCTTTGGCTTCCAGGGTCTTCAGGTCGTCACCGTAGATTTTGATGGCGAGTTCGCCCTTGACGCCGCTGACGGCTTCTTCCATGTTGTCGGCAATGGGCTGGGAATAGTTCCAGAGAGCGCCGGGAATTTTCTCCATCTCGCGATCCATGGCCGAGATCAGGGCTTCCTTGTTCTCGTGGAAGACGGGACGCCACTGGTCTTTGGGTTTGAGATCCACGAAATATTCGGTGTTGAAGAAGCCGGTGGTGTCGGTGCCGTCGTCCGGGCGGCCCACCTGGCTGACCACCTGGGTGACTTCCGGGAACGAGGCCAGCACGACTCGCGCCGTGTCCATGACACGCTGCCCTTCGCTCGGGCCGGTGGACGGGGCGAGTGTCGCGCGCGCCCAGATGGCGCCTTCATCGAGGTGCGGCAGGAACTCGGAGCCGATGACGCCGCTGAAGAGCAGATACGCCGAGAGAGCCAGCGCGATGGCAGCCCCGGCAATAGTGGGCCAGCGCAGACGGATGGCCAGACCGAGGGCCGCGCGATAGACGCGCAGGGACCACGCCATCGCCGGGTTATGCCACTCCTTCACGTTCTTTCCGAACAGGAAGCTGCAAAGGACCGGCGCGATGGCCATGGAAAAGAGCAGCGAGCCCAGCAGCGCGAACGAGACCGTCCAGGCCATGGGCTTGAACAGGCGGCCTTCCACGCGCTGCAAAGTGAAGATGGGGATATAGGCGGTGATGATGATGCCGATGGAATAGACCACGGGGCGCTGCACTTCATGCGCGGCGTTGCGCACGGTGTCGAGGTTGTTGACATCTGTGGGCCGGGGTTGGCCCAGGTAGCGGATGATGTTTTCCACCATCACCACGGCGCCTTCCACCACCATGCCGAAATCCAGCGCGCCGAGCGAAAGCAGGTTGGCCGGAATGTGATTCAAGTTGAGGCAGATGGCCGCGAACAGCAGGGAAAACGGAATGGTGAGCGCGACGATCAGTGCTCCACGCGCGTTGCCCAGGAACATGAAAAGGATCAGGGCCACCAGGATGATGCCCTCGGTGAGGTTGTGCAGGACGGTGTGAGTGGTGAGGTGGACCAGGACGCTGCGGTCGAGGAAGGGCACAATTTTCACGCCGGTGGGCAGGATGTGATCGTTGAGCTCGTCCACCTTTTTGTGGATAGCGTCGAGGGTTTCGTCGGAGTTGGCGCCTTTGCGCAGAAGGACGATCCCTTCCACGACGTCGCCGTTATCCACCACTTTGCCATTGGCACGGTGGATGGCCTTGCCGATCTGCCCGAGGCGGATCTTGGGGCCTTGGGTGACGGTGGCGATGTCCTTGACGCGAATGGCGGTGCCGTTTTGCGACTTGATGACGGTTTGTTCGATGTCGTGAACAGTCTTGAACTGGCCCACGGCGCGGACGTTGATCTGCTGCAAGCCGGCCTCGACAAAGCTGCCGCCGGCGTTGACGTTGTTGGCAGCCAACTGCTGCTCCACCTGGCTCATGCCGAGACCGTAGGAGATCAACTTGTCGGGATCCACCTGGACCTGATACTCGCGCGTGATGCCGCCGAAACTGACGACATCGACGACGTTGGGAACGGATTTGAATTGCTTCTCGAGGACCCAGTCCTCCCAGCTCTTGAGGTCCATCAGGTCGTAACTGGGGTTGGTGCTGTGGAGGGTATACCAGTAAATCTGGCCGACCGGGCTGTAATCGGAGCCGATCTGGGGCTGGAGGTTGTTGGGGAGACTGGCCTGGGCGATGCGCTCCAGGACCTTCTGGCGATTCCAATCGTTGGTGGATTCGTCGTCGAAGATGAGCATCACACTGGAAAGTCCGAACAGCGAAGTGGACCGCAAGTAATCCAGGTGCGGGATGCCGTTCATGACAATTTCCAGAGGAATGGTGACCTGCTGCTCAACCTCTTCGGCGGCCCGGCCGGGCCACTGGGTGATGACCTGGACGTAGTTGTTGGCGACGTCGGGATAGGCTTCGACGGGGAGATTGTGGAACGAGACGGCGCCCCAGATCAGCAGCAGCAGGGCGGCCAGAGTGACCAGGAAGCGGTTATCGAGGGCGTAATCGACCAGGGCGCGAATCATGGGGCTACGCTATTGCTCCACCGTATTTTGCAGGATCAGGGCGTTAGAAACGACGCGATCGCCCGGATTGAGTCCCGAAATGATTTCCTGCAGGTTGGGCGGCACCATTTGGCCGGCGACTACCTCGACGCGGCGGAAGCTGTTGTTGGCCGCGGGCGTGTAGACCCAGTCGCGATCGTGCAGGTGAAGGACGGCTGTGGCGGGAACCAGCGCGTGGGTTTGCGACTGCTGTCCGTGGAAGGTAGCGGTGACGAACATGCCGAGCCGCAGGAAGCCGGGATTCTCCACCTGCAGCCTGATCTTGGCGGTGCGGAGGTTGGGGTCCATGATGGGGCCCATGTTATCGATGCGGCCGCGCAGCACGCGGTTGGGATAAGCGTTGACATGGATGTCGGCGTACTGGCCTTCGTGGACGCCGGCGAGATCGTTTTCGTAGACGTCGCAGAGGATCCAGACCTGGGAAAGATCGGCGATGGTGAAGAGGTTGGGAGAATTGTCGAGCGTCTTCACGCCGGACGCGGCGGTGACGTTCTGCTCGATGATGACGCCGGAAACCGGGGCGAAGATATCGACCGCGGCGGTGGGATGGTCGAGATCGCCGCCCAGCACGTGGATGTGATCGGAGGCGGTTTCGACATCCACGCGGGCCTTATCGGCGGCGTCCTGGGCCACTTCCAGATCCTTCTGGGGAACGGCGCCATGATCGAACAGGAGCTTGGCCCGGTCCAGTTGGGCGCGGGCCAGTTTTTCGCCGGAGACGGCCTTGCGGTAATCGGAGAAAGCTCCGGAAATATCGGCGCTCTGCACGCGCATCATGAGCTGGCCCTTGGTGACCTGGTCGCCCAGGCGCGCATGAATTTCGACAACCCGGCCGGAAGCCAGCGAAATGACGGGGACGTTGCGCGAGACGTCGGCGGCCACCACGCCGGTCACTGCCAGCTCCGGCACGGAATCGCGCCGGGTCGCGGTGGCCAGCGGGAACTGCTCGGGGTGATCCACTTTCACCAGCGAGGCGTCGCCTTCTTTCTCGACTTCGGTGGCCGGAGGCGCGCCGGCGGCCGAATCGGTCTGCCCCTTGGCGCCACAGCCGGCCAGCATGCTGCAAAAGGATAAAAGGATCAACGCGGAGACGCAGAGGCGCGGAGAAGAACCAAAGCTCTTGTTGCTGATTTCTCCGCGTCTCCGCGTCTCCGCGTTGAAAAGCTTTTTCGCATTCATGGGGTCACCTCGCGGCCGACGGCAAGATTGAGCTGGCTGGCTGCTGTGAGATAGGCGGCCACCAGATTCAAGTAGGTTACCTCAACCTGGCGGTAGTCGCGCTGCGCATCGAGGAAATCGAGCAGCGAAGCCTGTCCGTGCTGGAAAGAAAACGACGTCATGTCGCGCACGTCGAGAGCCATTTTCAAGTACTTTTCCTTGTAGGGTCTGAGCAGTTCCACGGTGCTCGAAAGCGTGGCGTATGCGGAATCGACATCGCCGAATACCTGGGTTCGAGTAACTTCGCGCAGCCGTTCCGCGCGCGTGATTTCGAGCTGTGTGCGCAGCTTCTCGCCCTGGTTGCGGTCGAAGATACGCAGCGGAATGCTGACGCTGAATCCAATATAGGCATCGAATGGCGGATTGTGGCCGGCGTCGACACTGAAGGTGGGGTCGGTGGAACCGTTGGCGACGGCCAGATGGTGATCGGTCTGGGCCTTCTGGATGGCCTGCGCGGCGGCTTTCAGATCGGGCCGGGAATCCATGGCCTGAGCGCGAAACTCGTCGAGGGGCATCAGGCGGTCGGAGAAATCGAAGGGGCCGGCGACATCGAACTGGTCCACCGGTGTGCGGTCGGCGAGCAGTTGCAGAAGCTGGATTTTGGCGGTGCGCAGGTTCACCAGGGCGGTCTGGAAATCGGATTCGTACTGCACGCGCTGCAGTTCCAGACGGCTGAGATCCACCTGGGCGATATCGCCGGTGCGGAAGCGGTCGCGGCTGATGGAGAGCTCGCGATCGAAGTAATCGAGGTTATCCTTGGCGAGCGCGAGAACGGATTTAGCCTGCAAGGCCTGGACGAAAGCGTTGCGCAGGCTGAAGAGCAGGGTGCGGATGAGATCCTCCTGCTGCAGGACGGTGATGCCGGTGGCCTCGCGGGCGCTGTCGCGGCGCAACTCGCGCTGATGGTTGCGCTCGTGCAGATAGTTGAGCGAGAGCATTGGGAAAGCGCCGGTCAGCGGCTGATAAGGGTTGCCGCTGAAGGGCTGGAGCTGGTCGAGACTGGCGGCGAAACCGGGGTTGGGGCGAAGATAGGCGGTGATTTCGGTGGCCCGGGCTTCGTCGATGGTGAGTTGGCCGGCGCGCACGGTGGGGTTGGCCGATTCAAAACGGGCGCGCACTTGTTCCCAGGTCACGGCGGTCTGCGCAGGTGCGGCGGGAGCCAGACACCCGGCAAACACAAGCCACGAAACTAGACGACGCACCGGGCGCCGCATGTGTCCCTCCGGCGAAAACAACGTAGAATTTGAATGTAGCGGTTTCCGGCCGGCCGCCGGAACCCATCTTTTGGTCAGAATCAACCTATCTTTTGGCCGGGCGCCTTGGCGCGTGTCAGAATTGCTCTTACTATCGAAGAGGGGTACCCGACCATGATCTACCGCTACCTGTACGGAACCAGGCGTGCGGTACTGGCGCGCGCGGGGCTGCTGATCGCCGTGATCGCGCTGATCGATTGGCGCGTCGACCTCAACATCTCGTTCGGCTTCCTGTATTTATTCCCGATTCTGCTGGTGGGAACGGTGTCGCCGCGCTGGCAGATTCTGGCCACGGCGCTGGTCTGTACGGCGCTGGCGGATGTTTTCTCGCCGCTGCCGTTCACGCTGGGCAATTCGCTGCCGCAGGATATCCTGGTTTTCACGTCGCTGGCGGGAACGGGGCTGTTCGCATTCGAAATCAACCGGAGCCGGCAACTGGAGCGGGAGAGCCGGGAGCGCGTGGAGCGGGAATCGGCGGCGCGGCGAGAGGCCGAGGAGCAATTGGAATTCCTGATCGACAGCAGCCCGGCGGCCATCGTGACCATGTCGTCGGACTGCCTGATCCTGCGGGCCAACTCGGCGGCGCACCGGTTGTTCGGGGTGGCGCCGGGGGAACTGCCAGGGAAAAGTATCCGCCGCTACGTGCCTGCGCTGGGGCGCGTGCCGTTCCTGGGAGACACGCCGCAGGCCTTCCGCACCGAAATGCAGTGCCGCGGCGAGCGCGAACATGGCGACGTCTTTCTGGCGAACGTATTCTTTTCCACGTACCAGACGGCGGTGGGGCCGCGCCTGGCGGCGCTGGTGGTGGACGCGTCGGAGGATTTGCGGGAGCGCGAAGAGACCAGTCTGGAGCAACTGATGACGGGGTCGCGCATTCTGGTGGGCGCGGTCTCGCACGAAGTGCGCAACGTGTGCGGCGCCATCACCGTGATTTACGAAAACCTGGTACGCAGCGGCACGCTCAAAGGCAGCAAGGATTTCGAAGCGCTGGGCGCGCTGGTGGAAACACTCAACAAGATTGCGTCGCTCGAATTGAAGCAGAGCACCAGCACCTCGCACATGCAGGGAATCGACGTGGCGGAGACCCTGGACGATCTGCGGATCGTGTTGGAACCCTACTGCCAGGAGGCCGGCATCGAAATGCGGTGGGATATCCCGCGAGAGATTCCGCCGGTTTGGGCTGACCGGCACAGCCTGTTGCAGGTGCTGCTGAACCTGACGAAGAATAGCGAGCGGGCCTTGGAAGAGGCCGACGAAAAACGCATCGAAGTCTCGGTCGCGGCCGGCGACAATCTGGTTTCGATCCGGGTCACGGATTCGGGGCCGGGAATCGAAGCCGTGGACACAATGTTCCAGCCGTTCCAAAAGGGGGCCGATTCGACGGGCCTGGGGCTGTATCTTTCGCGCGCCTTTGTGCGCTCATTCCGCGGAGAGCTGCGTCACGACCCCACGGTGAAGGGCTGTTGTTTTGTGATCGAGCTGGCGCTGGCCGCGCCGGGCGCGGCGCGCACGGAGAAATATGGAACCTATCCGGCTGCTCTTGCTCGATGATCACGTGCTGTTCCGCGAGAGCCTGAGCCGGCTGCTCGAATCGGAACCGGACTTTGAAATGTCCGGCCATTGCGGCACGGCGGCGGAGGCTCTGGAGTTGCTGCGGCGCGCGGCGGTGGACGTGATCCTGCTGGACTTCGATCTGGGCGAGGACCACGGCAGCCAGTTCATTTCAGCGGCGCGGCGCGCGGGGTATATGGGCAAAATCCTGATGGTGACGGCCGGGATGAGCGCCATGGAATCGTCCTACGCGCTGCAAATGGGCGCTTCCGGCATTTTCCTGAAACACAATTCGCCGGGGAACCTGGCGAAGGCTATCCGCATGGTGGCGGGGGGCGAGATGTGGGTGGATCAGCGGGTGATCCGCGCCATGGCCGACGGTGTGCGGTATGGCGAAGAGCAGAGCATCCGCCAGGTCCTGACGGAGCGCGAGCAGGAAGTGCTGCGCGGCATTTTCGAGGGACTCAGCAACAAGGAAATCGCCGCGCAGATCGGCGTATCGGAGAGCGCGGTCAAGGCAACTCTGCAACAACTATTTCAGAAGACGCGCGTGCGGACAAGAAGTCAACTGGTGCGGATCGCGCTGGAGACGTCGCTGGGGACGCCGCGGAAGTGAGGTCGGCCGGCCCCGCTCACTTGCTCCAATCCGCGAGGCGAAGGCCGCGGACGCGGGAGAACTCGCGGGTATTGTTGGTTACCAAGGTAGCACTGCGGCTGAGAGCCGTACCGGCGATCAGCAGATCCAGGGGACCGATCACTAAACCGCGCGATTCCAACTCGAAGCGCACCTTCGCGGCTTCCTGCGCTGCTTCGGCATCGAACGGAATCTGGCGAAGAGCAGCCAATAGCTGTGCGACAACGGCGCGCCGGCTTGAGGAGCCGGCCTTGAGCGTTCCGAAGAGGACTTCGTAAGCGACCACGCTCGGTATTGCTAATTCGCGCGGGGAAGAGGCCTGCCAGCGGGAAACAACCGGTTGAATGCCCTTGAGGTAGTGGATCAGGGTGTTGGTATCGAGTAGAATCACCCGAGCGGCTCCCGAGGAATGTCGCGGCCGGAGCGTGCGCGAATCTCTTTCAGGCTGGGAAAGCCGGGAAGCGCTCCGGCCGCATCCAGCACGGCTTTCGGCCACGCATCGTCGAGAGAGTGCAATACCTCATCGGCGATCCACCGGCTGACGGACTTACCCTTCGCCTTGGCCGCCTTGCGGGCCTTGGATTCGATGGCATTCGGCAGGTAGATGGTGAGCTGGGCCATATACTATACAGTATACTATGCCAGCGGATGGCGTCGGCCGGCCGTCTGTCCGGGGGTGTGTGCCCGCTAGCCGCTCATTGAGTTGAGGAACTCGGCGTTGCTGCGCGTCTTGTTCAGCTTGTCGAGCAGCAGCTCCATGGTTTCCACCGGAGAGAGCGGGTTCAGCACCTTGCGCAGAATCCACACGCGGTTGAGCTCTTCCTTGGGCAGCAGCAACTCTTCCTTGCGGGTGCCGCTCTTGTTGATGTCGATGGCCGGGAAAACGCGCTTGTCCACCAGCTTGCGCTCGAGGTGGATTTCCATGTTGCCGGTGCCCTTGAACTCTTCGAAAATCACGTCGTCCATGCGGCTGCCGGTGTCGATCAGGGCCGTCGCCACGATGCTCAGCGACCCGCCTTCTTCGATATTGCGAGCGGCTCCGAAAAAGCGCTTGGGCCGCTGCAAGGCATTCGAATCCACGCCGCCCGAGAGCACCTTGCCGGAGGGCGGCACGATGGTGTTATAGGCGCGCGCCAGGCGCGTGATGGAATCCAGCAGAATCACCACGTCGCGTTTGTGCTCCACCAGGCGCTTGGCCTTTTCGATCACCATCTCCGCCACCTGCACGTGGCGCGTGGCCGGTTCGTCGAACGTGGAGCTGATCACTTCGCCGCGCACGCTGCGCTGCATGTCGGTGACTTCCTCGGGACGCTCGTCGATCAGCAGCACGATCAGCGTGATTTCGGGATGGTTGGTGGTGATGGAGTTAGCCAGGCTCTGCAGGAGCATGGTCTTGCCGGTGCGCGGAGGCGATACGATGAGACCGCGCTGGCCCTTGCCCAGCGGCGTCAGCAGGTCCATGACGCGGCCGGAATAATTTTCACGGACGGTTTCGAGCTTGATCCGTTCGTTGGGATAGAGCGGCGTGAGGTTGTCGAAGAAAATTTTGTTGCGGGCTTCCTCGGGCGGCTCGAAATTGATGGCGTCGACTTTGATCAGCGCGAAGTAGCGCTCGCCTTCCTTGGGCGGGCGGATCTGGCCGGAGATCGTGTCGCCCGTGCGCAGATCGAAGCGGCGGATCTGCGACGGCGAAACGTACACGTCGTCGGGACCCGGCAGATAGTTGTACTCCGGCGCGCGCAGGAAGCCGAATCCATCGGGCAGGCATTCGAGCACGCCTTCCGAGAAGATCAAGCCGCTCTTTTCGGCCTGGGTCTGGAGGATCTTGAAAATCAGTTCCTGTTTGCGGAGCCCGGCGGCGCCGGCAATTCCCATGTCCTTGGCCACCTGGTTGAGCTTCTGGATGCTCATATCCTTGAGCTCTACCAGGTCGAGCGTGGGGGTGCCGTTCTTGACGCTCTGGGCCGCTTGTTGTTTGCGGCGCTGCTGGCCCAGGTGGCTGGTCATCAGTTCCGGGTGCGGCGCGGCGGCCGGCGCCTCAGGGGCTTTCGGCTCGGCGGCCTTGGTTTCCGCGGGCGCAGCCTCGGGCGGTTTTGCTTCGCCGCCCTTGGCTTCCGGGGCTTTCGATTCCGGCGTTTTCCCTTCCAATGCCGGCGGCGGAGCGGCTGACGCCTTGGCGGCGCGCGCCGGCTTTTCGCCGTCCAGTTTCTCGCCGGCTGCGGCCGCGGCCTTTTCGGCCTTTTCAGGCTTTTCGGGTTTTTCCGTCTCGGCGGAGGCGGCGGGCGCCGCATTCTCCCGGGCGGGTTGCTTGTCGGCGGGCTTTTCGGTTTTCTCGGGTTTTTCCTGCGGCGGGTTGTTGCCTACCGTGTTTGAAGTGTTTTCGCTATTGCTTGCCAAATTTCCCTCACTCCCCGGCCCGTTAGGGCCGAGAACAGCAGCGGTTCCACGCCTTCTTTGCGAATAGCGTTTAAACCGCGCCCCTGCTCAGATTGATTTGCTTTGTCGGTCTTAGTGGCGATTACCAGGTACGGTCTGCCGCGATCCTCGAGCCACCGCTTCAGGTCGAGATCCTTCTCCATCCATCCACGGCGGGTATCCAGAATCAGGCAGGAAAGTCTTAGAGTATCTCGATTCTCCAAATATTGCTCGATCAGCTTTTTCCATTCGAGCTTGTGCTCGATCGGCACCCGGGCATATCCGTAACCGGGCAGATCGACGAAATAGGTCGCGCCGTCCACCCGGTAAAAATTAATGGTTTGCGTCCGGCCCGGGGTGTTGCTGGTGAAAGCCAACCCTCTCCGCCCGACCAGGGCGTTGATCAAGCTGGATTTCCCCACATTGCTTCTTCCTAAAAATGCGACTTCCGGCAGCCGGTCCGAGGGGAACATCTCCGGATTTCCGGCGCTCACTACAAATTCCGCGTCAGGCACAGAACCGCGACCATTCGGGAGCGGCAGGCCTCATTAGTGCGCCCGGCTCTCTTCGTGCGTGGGCTTAATATCCAGATCCAGCGGCGTCAGTGGGATCGCCACCAACTCGCGCTCCAGCGCAATCTTCAGAACTTCGTCCATCGAATCCACAAAATTCAGCTTCATGGATTGCTTGATGGCGTCTGGAATATCGGGGAGATCTTTCTCATTCTCCCGCGGCATAATCGCTTCCGGGATGCCATAGCGGTGGGCCGCCATCAACTTCTCTTTCAAGCCGCCGATGCCCAGCACCTTGCCGCGCAGCGTGATTTCGCCGGTCATGGCCAGGTCCCAGCGCACCGGAATCCGCGTCAGCGCGCTGCAGATGGCGGTGGCCAGCGTAATTCCGGCCGATGGCCCATCCTTGGGAATGGCGCCCTCCGGGACATGAATGTGGACGTCCAGGTTGCGGTAGAAATCGCGCGGCAATCCGAAGGTATGGGCACGCGAGCGTATGTAACTCATGGCCGCCTGCGCTGATTCCTGCATGACGTCGCCGAGTTTTCCGGTGATGGTGAGCTTGCCCTTGCCTTCCATCAAGGTGCACTCCACGGTAAGGATCTGACCGCCGACTTCGGTCCACGCCAGGCCGGTGGCCGCGCCGATTTCGTTTTTCTTTTCGACTCCCAGGTCGCGGAACCTCCAGGGCCCCAGCAAATCCGGCAGTTTCGCGTCGTTGATCT
>JBEKQS010000150.1:0-12787 GCA_049519475.1 Bryobacteraceae bacterium
TCGCTCAAGCGCAACGCCTACCTCTGCCACGGCACCGCGGTGTTCCTGCATTCGCTCACAGAGCAGCTTCCGACGACTATCTACGTGAACTCAGAGCAAAGTGAGAAGCCTCGGGGCGGCGATCTCACCCAAGAGGGCATCAAGCGGGCGTTTTCCGCGAAACAGCGGCAGTCGAACTTCTTCATTCAATACGAAGGTTCGAAGTTCGTGCTCATCAACGGCAAGCACACCGGGCACCTCGAAGTCGGCCCAGTGGTCGTTGACGGGGAGAGCCTTGAGGTGACGAAACTGGAGCGGACGCTCATCGACATCGCCGTGCGCCCGGCTTACGGCGGCGGCGTCTACCAGGTGCTTGAAGCCTACCGTAGCGCCAAAGACCGGCTTTCTGTGGGCACCCTGATTGCAACGCTCAAAAAGCTCGACTACGTTTACCCCTACCATCAAGCCATCGGCTTCTACATGCAGCGTTCCGGCTATGACGAGAAGCAGTATAGCCGCCTGAAAAAGCTCGGGCTGAAGTTTGATTTTTACCTCGGCCACGACATGCGCCAGACCGCATTCGATGCAGACTGGCGGCTATTCTACCCAAAGGGTTTTTAGCGCCGCCACCTGTTCGACCACAAAATCGAAGTAGAAATCGAAGTCGTTCAGAGTCTCGGCAACTGCCGCCACAACTGCCGGCCAGTCTGGCCTGTGGACCTCGCGTTGGTCGCTCACCTTGGCAAGCAACGCCAAGGGCACCTTCTTTGCGGCAAAGATGTGCTTGGCCAGTTCGACAATCTCTGGCGCTGTCAGATTGAGGCTCGTTGCTGTCATGACGCGCCAAATGTCGTAAAAATCGCGTGCCCTCGGACTCGGCTTACTGCGCAGGGCGTATTCCGGCATTTGCTGGCAGATGGCCCGGAGCTTCTCGACGACGATCATCTCGGGGCTGTAGACGTAAATCGTATAGGAGTCCAACTCCCGCTCAACCTTGCCTCCGCAATACTCGTACTTGCTCATGTCCACCGAGAAACTGCGCTGCTGCTCGGGTCCCACCAAGAGGGCATTTCGGCGGAGAGTCTCAAGACTTCCGCCGAGGGCCTTGTATTTGGCCTCTTCGATGAGCTTGAACTTGAATTCGTAGCCGCCCCACCACGCCTGCTGGTTGGGGCCGAGGACCTGGGGCTTCGGTTCAAGACTCTCATCGAAGACCACAAATCCGGCGGAGGAGAAATGTTGCTTTACCGCACGGAAAATGCGTTTCCGGGTGTCGTCCAAGTCGACGAAGTCCTTCTCAATCGAGAAGTCCAGGTCAAGAGAGGTCCGAGAGCTCAGGCCGTAAACGAGGCTCAAGGCGTTTCCGCCCTTGAGCACGATCTGTTCAAAGAGCCGGTCGTCGGAAAAGAGTGCAACGATGGTGAGCCTTCGAACTTCTGCAAAATCCATAGCCCCTCGAATTTGGTGGTGGCAAATATTGAGCGTAGCAAAGCGCCTGACAACCAGGCCGGTGAAGTTCTGGCCCATGTACTCCTATCTCGTCGTTTATGATCCCGAGACCAACCCTTACAAATCATCCGTTTCTTGCACGAAATCCGGGACGTCGAGGACATTCTGAATTGATTCGCCGTCACACGTAAGGCTGTTATCGAAGCAAGACTCCCTGCGCTCCCGTTAGCGGAACCGGGCAAACTTTTTCATTCACAAGATTCTTCTCTTTTAAAATAAGACACTTACGTCTGTTTCGCTTGTATCTCGGTTCTACAATAGAAATAGAGAAGGAATGCGCACCCGCCGACACATCTCGCTATCGCCGCCGGCAAGGCCGCAGGACCGGTGCCATGTCCACGCGCACCCTGTTACACGAAACGAACCCAATCCCCGCTTCCGGCACCTCGCCCCGTCGCCAACCCTCGCGCCGAACCCGCCCCCCACGCCTGCAAACCCAATTCGGCAGGCAACCCTAAGAAACCGAAACAAATACTACTCGGGCAATGGAGCCCCAACGAACCCAATTTCGGGTCCTGCGCCCTGACCCCTCACCGTTTCCGAAAGATCACCACGGCCAGAGGCGGCAGCGTCACGGCAATGCTGTAGGGGCGGTTGTGACAGGGTTTCAGCCGGCTGGAAACCATGCCGCCATTGCCGATGTTGGAGCCGCCGAAGAGTTCCGAATCGGTGTTCAAAACCTCTTCGTAAAAACCTTCTTCCGGGACGCCGATTTCATAGCCCTGGCGCGGCACCGGCGTGAAGTTGCAACAGATCAGCAGGAAGTCCGACGGGTCTTCGGCGCGGCGCAGGAAAGAAATCACGGAGTTTTCCGAATCGCGGAAATCCACCCATTCGAAACCGCTGTAATGGAAATCCACCTGGTAAAGCGACGGGCTGGCGCGGTAGAGGCGGTTTAGCTCACGCATCAATGTTTGTAGCTTGCGGTGCAGGTCGAATTCCAATAGCTCCCAGCGGATGGCGGAATTGGAGTTCCACTCTTCGCGCTGGCCGATTTCCTGGCCCATGAACAACAGCTTCTTGCCGGGGTGCGCCCACATATAAGCCAGGAAGGCGCGCACATTGGCGAACTGGCGCCATTCGTCGCCGGGCATTTTGCTGAACAGCGAGCCTTTGCCGTGGACCACTTCATCGTGCGAGACCGGCAGCACGAAGTTCTCGGTGAAGGCATAGAGCAGGCTGAACGTGATGTGGTTGTGATGATACTTGCGGTAGAGCGGATCGGTGTGGAAGTAATCCAGCATGTCGTGCATCCAGCCCATGTTCCACTTCATGGTGAAGCCGAGGCCGTTGAGATAGACCGGCCGGGAGACGCCGGAGAACGCGGTGGATTCCTCGGCGACGGTAAAAGCGCCGGGAACGGAATGCGCCACTTCGTTGAAGCGCCGGAGGAAATCGATGGCTTCCAGGTTTTCGTTGCCGCCGTACTGGTTGGGGACCCACTGGCCGGGCTTGCGCGAGTAATCCAGGTAGAGCATGGAAGCCACGGCGTCCACGCGCAGGGCGTCGATGTGGTACTCCTTCAGCCAGAAGAGGGCGTTGGAAATGAGGAACGAGCGGACTTCGTTGCGGCCGTAGTTGAAGATCAGCGTGCCCCAGTCGAGCTGCTCGCCTTTGCGGGGGTCGGCGTGCTCGTAGAGCGCGGTGCCGTCGAAGAAGACCAGGCCGTGAGCGTCCTTGGGAAAGTGGGCGGGCACCCAATCGACGATGACGCCGATGGAGGCGCGGTGGCAGGCTTCGATGAAGAACTGGAAATCCTGGGGCGTGCCGAAACGCGAGGTGGGCGCGAAATAGCCGATGATCTGATAGCCCCACGAGCCGGAGAAAGGATACTCCATGATGGGCAGCAACTCGATGTGGGTGTAGCCCATCTGCTGGACGTATTCGACGAGCTTGACGGCGAGGTCGCGATAGGTGAGCATCTCGCCTTGCGGGCCGCGCAGCCACGATTCGAGGTGGACCTCGTAAATGGAGACGGGCGATTTGAGCCAGTCGGTTTGCGGGCGGGCCTGCATCCAGGCGTCGTCGTGCCACTGGTGCTTGCCGGTGTCCCAGACGATGGAGGCGGATTTCGGCGGGGTCTCGCAATAGAAGGCGTAAGGATCGGCCTTGAGCTGCTGATACCCGGCGAAGCGGGATCGGATGTAGTACTTGTAGGCGGCTCCCTCGCCGAGCGAAGGGACGAAGATTTCCCAAATGCCGCCGTTGCGGCGGCGCATGGGGTGGCGGCAGGTATCCCAATCGTTGAATTCGCCGGTGAGGGCGACGGCTTCGGCATTGGGGGCCCAGACGGCGAAGCGGACGCCGCGAACGCCTTCGGCTTCGATGACGTGAGCGCCCAGGGTGCGCCAGGCTTCGAGGAGCGTGCCCTCGGTGTGGAGGTAGAGGTCGGTGTCGGAGAGTTGCGGGCCGAAGCGATAGGGGTCGTCGATTTCGATTTCGCGGCCGTCAAAGAGGTGTGCGCGAAAGAGATAGGGCGCCGGATCGCCGTTGAGCGAGGCGACGAAAAAACCGCGCGCGTGCTGCTTGATCATGGCGGCGCGGTCGGCGCCGACGATCACTTCGACGGATTCGGCCTGGGGAAGAAACGCACGGATCTCCCAGCGGGCCTGGCTGCCTTTGCGGCGAACGCTGTGCGGGCCCAGGATGCGAAAGGCGTCGCCATGGTAGCCGCCAACGATGGATTCAATTTCTTCCACTGTCATGAGAGTCTAATAATCAAGTATGGACGATTTCGCGCTGCCATGGCCTAAAGCCGAGCTGCATTTGCACCTGGAAGGCTCGGTGGAGCCGGAGACGCTGCACGAACTGGACCCGGCGACGCCCGTGGAGGAGTTCCGCGGGCTCTATCGCTATGACGATTTCGACGCCTTTCTGCGGGCCTTCGGCGCGGTGGGAAAGCGGCTGCGCAGGCCGGAGGATTACGGGCTGATCACGCGCCGCCTGCTGGAACGGCTGGCGGCGGAGAACGTGCGCTACGCCGAGATTACGGTGGCGGCGGGGGTGGTGCTGTGGAAGGGACAAGAGTTCGGGCCGATTTTCGAAGCCGTGCACGAGGCCGCGGCAGGGTCGCCGGTGGAAGCGCGTTGGATCCTGGATGCGGTGCGGCAATTCGGCGTGGAGCACGCCATGGCGGTGGCGAAACTGGCGGCTGAACGGGCGGACCGCCAGGTGGTGGCGTTCGGCATCGGGGGCAGCGAAGCGCGCGGGCCGGCGGAGTGGTTCACGGAGGTGTTCAAGTTCGCCAAATCGGCGGGACTGCACCTGACGGCGCATGCGGGCGAGAGCATGGGGCCGGAATCGGTGTGGGCGGCGTTGCGACTGGGAGCGGAACGCATCGGCCACGGGATTGCCGCCGGGCGCGACGAGGAACTGATGCGGCATTTGCGCGACCACGATATTCCGCTCGAGATCTGCCTGACCAGCAACCTGGTGACGGGAGTAGTGGAGCGGTTGGAGGATCACCCGGTGCGGCAGTTGTTCGACGCGGGTGTGCCGATCACGCTGAACACCGACGACCCGGCGATGTTCGGATGCACGCTGGCGGGCGAATACCGGCTGGCGGCGCGACAATTCGGGTTCAGCGAGGCCGAGTTGCGGAAAATCGCGGATAATGGATGGAGGTATCGATTTGGACAATCACGTTAACAAAACCTTCGGAGACGTCCACGAAGTAAATCGCTTGGCCGCGGCACAATTGCGGGCGGAACGGCTGGCGGAGGTGTCCAAGCGGGTGCGAGAAGAGAGCATGCGAGTGAACGCCGAGTTCGCCGCCATCGAACCGGACCCGTAAAGGCGGGAGCGGCGGGTTACCCGAAGATTTCGTCCACGGCCAGTTCGCCGGCGCCGAACGAGGCGAGAGGAATCGCGGCGCCGGCGTTGTAGACCACCGCGGCTCCCTCGCCGCGCACTACCGATACGGACTTCCGTTCGGTGTCCACGATCCAGCATTCGATCGCGCCATTGGCCAGACACAGCGCGACCAGTTCCTGTAACTGTCGCTGGGTGTTGGAAGGCGATTTGACCTCGATCACGAGATCGGGCGCACCGCGCAGGTTGTCATCGGGATCGATGGCGTCCCACCGCTTGAGCGAGATCACGGCCACGTCGGCGGCGCGCAGATCGAACTCGGCCACTGGACGGTAGGGGTATTCGATCCTCACGGCTCCGAAGCCCGCTAGTTTCGGTCCCAACCGGAACAGCAGCCGATGTTGCAGTTCCAAGTGACGCGCCTTTGGCCGGGTCAACGCCACCACCTCGCCATGATGCAGTTCATACGCGAATTCGCCGCCTTCGGGCAGTTGCCGGAATTGCGCCACGGTGATCAGATCCGGAAGGGCAGCCATAAGTCTTCCTCCCTGCTATTCTACCCGCAATGCGTACGTTAATGCATCGGGCCGCCCTTTGCGTTGACAACCAGAGCCGAACGTGCTAAAAAACTAGCATGAAGGGAGCGTCCGGAGGTTCCATGGTGGCCTATACGGCGCTGGTTGCGCTGGCGGTGCCGGCCCTTTGCGCGCAGGATTTCGAAGGGCGCGTTGTGGAGGATTCCTCCGGCAATCCGCTGGCATCGGCCGAGCTGAAGTTTCACAAGGCCGGGATGCGGGAGCTGGCGGCGGATCTGGAGACGGATCGCGAAGGCCGGTTCCGTGCGCCGGGCCTGCCGGCGGGCGAATATGCGGTGGATGCCGCCAAGGCCAATTACATCGCGGCCAATTTCAAATTGACGATTCCGGCGGCGCCTCTGCTGGTGCGGCTGGTGCGTTATGGCGTGATCGGCGGACAGGTGCGCTATACCGAGGGAACGCCGGTGGAAGGGCGGGTAGTGGCGCCGGGCGGCCGAACCATCGGGAGCGCGCGCATTGCGGTGCTGGTGAAGCAGGCCGGCAGCGAGGAACTGCGAGCTGTCCGGCAAGTGGCTCTTGAGGAGGGCGGCCGCTACCGCATCTTCGATCTCCCGCCGGGGCAGTATGCGTTGGGACTGTGGTATGCGGGTCTGAGTGTCGGCTCGGGCGTGCAGCTTCACCCCGACAATGCGCATCCGCGGTTCTTCACGATCTCGGGCGGGGAAGACTACCGCGACATCGATTTCCTGGTGGCGCCGGGCGCGGCGTACTCGGTGAGCGGTAAGATCGATCTACCCAAGCCGAATATCTCCTTTTCACTTGCGTTGAGTTTGCCGGAGCAGCCGGCGCTGCCCATCGCGCAAACGTTGACGGCACCTGACGGCAGCTTCGGCTTTGAAAAGATTCCATCCGGCACGTACGACCTCTTCGTGGCGGGGCCGGTGGGCGGCTACGGGGCGTTCGACAGTTCGCTGGCGCAGGGAAGCGATCCGCTCTTTGGGCGAACGCGGGTCCAGGTGGTGGGGCAGAACGTGGAGGGAATCAGCGTTCCGCTGAGCGCCGGAAAGTCGGTCGAGGTGATCCTGCGTCCGCAAGGCTCGGGGCCCGTTCCGGACGGCTGTCCGCAAAGCGCCACGGTGACGCTGCAACTTCTGGAACCGTGGGGCATACTGACCAGTTACACGGTACGCGCGGGCTTTGGCAAAGCACAGAGCTTACGGAACCTCCCGCCGGCGCGTTACAGCGTGACGGCCAGCGGACTGGGCGGCGGGTGCTATCAAGTGAATCTGCCGGTGGCGGACTTGAGCGGGGACGCCACCAATGCCGTGCCTGTGGAGTTGGCGCCGGCGGGCTCCATTCGCGGCGTGTTGCGGGCCGGCTCAGCACCGGCCAAGGATTTCGCTGTGGTGTTGTTGGACGCCGAAGCTGCCGACGGCACCCCGGCGCAACTGGCGTTTGCCGATGAGCAAGGACACTTCGAGTTTGATGGATTGCGCCCCGGGCGTTACCGGATTGCGGCTCAACCCGCCACGGAAGCGTCCCGGGCGCGGTGGGTTGCGGACGTGATGCATATGGTCGAGATCGACGTTCCGGGCGGTGTGCCCACCGATCTGGACCTGCCGGTTTCGGTGGTGAAGGGAGGCGGACGATGAGATTGAAGTCGCTGGCGGCCGGGCTGGTGGCAGTCGGGGTCCTGATGGCGCAAGGCGCCGTGGCCACCAATTCCGCGGTGAGCGGCGTGGTGAAGGACAAGGTAACCGGGCAACCGTTGGCGAATTACACCGTATCGACATGGATCAACGCGAGCTACATCGGCGACAACATGCTCCAGACCCAAGCCACCAGGAACGTGCAAGCGACCACCGATTCCTCGGGGCGATACAAGCTCCTCGATCTGCCGCCGGGCGAGCACCGCATTGAGGCGCACGACGCGCAGCACTTCGGGCCCGCACCCACCAGGCATATCACGACTGCCGGGGTGGATATTGAGGGCATCGACTTTCTGGTGAAGCTGGACGGCGCCATCAAAGGCAAGGTGGTGGATGAAAACAAGGAGCCTGTGCCGGGGATGACCATCTCGCTGGTATCCAGGGAATACTTCATGGGCAACGTGGGCTACTACGTCAAGGGCCACGGGCGGACCAACGATCTGGGCGAGTACACGGTGGAGCGCGTGGAGGCGGGCCACCCTTACTTGATCCTGGCGGAGAAGCGCGACCGGACGCTGCCGGCGTTTTCCGAAGCGCCACTCGACCCGAAGTTACGGAAGCGCGTGCCGATGCGCACCTATTATCCGGACTCGCCCGAGAAGGAGAGCGCCGCGGCGGTGGTGCTGCGGCCCGGCGAGCGCCGCGAGGGCGTGGATATCGAAGTGAAGAAGTCGCCGTCGTACTGCATCGAGGGCAGCCTGACGGGCCCGAACGGCCCGGAAGGTCTGAGCTTCAGCATTGAACCCCTGCAGCCTTCGAGCGGGATTTCGAGCGGTGGCGGGTCGTTCTCCGTGGCGCCGGGTGGGCCTGCCGGCGAGGGTGGGAAATTCCGAATCTGCGATCTCTACCCGGGGACGTACCGGTTTGTGGCCATGGAACGCGCGGCCAGCCTGAGCACGCAGGCGCCCAACTTCGCGGCCGTGCCCATTACCATCACCGACCAGGATCAACGCAACCTGAAGATCCCGGTTTCCGGAGGAATCCCGGTGGAGGGTGAGGTGGTGCTGGACGGCGCAGCGCCCGCGGCGGGGCTCACCGCAAAGGTAATCGTCTCGCTGACGCCGATGCTCCGGACCCCGTACGCGAGTGAACTGGGCGGCGGACGTTCCGACATTCCGGGCACGTTTTCCTTTCCCGCAAAACTGCCGGACGATTACCGGGTGTCGGCTTTAATCATGACTCCGGGTCTCTACGTGAAGGACATCACTTACGCAGACCGAAGCGTGCTGTACGAACCGTTGCGGCTGGGCAGCGCGATGGCGGGCTCGGGGCGCGTGCGCGTGACCGTCGGGCAGGACGGCGCGACGCTCGCCGTGCGTGTTGCGGATAAAGACGGGAAGCCCGGCGCCGATATGCACGTGCTGCTCATACCCGCCGACGTGCGGTCCGAGGGCGTACTGGCAGCGCGGATGGTTCAGGGCCAGACCGATCAGACGGGCCAATACACGTCGACAACTCTCGCTCCGGGCAAATACTACGCGATGGCGACCGAAGACTCCTACGATGCCACGGTGGAAAGCATCGGCAAACTGTGGAGATCGCGCAACCGATATAAAGAGGTAGACGTTGCTCCCAGTGCGGCGGCGCAAGTGAATCTGGAACCCGTAAAGATCGACTAGCGAAGCTACCTGGTTTGAACGCCGCGCCCCCTCACGGAAGTTCGACGGTTTGGCGGCGATTCACGCGTTGCACGAACCGAGAAGGATCGCGGAGGGAGGGTCGCACTTCACCAGTGCGCAGTTCGGCGAAAGCTGTACGGTTTTTCACGCTGGGGAGCGGCGTTCGACGTGACCGCCGCCTCGCCATGATGCAGTTCATACGCGAATTCGCCGCCTTCGGGCAGTTGCCGGAATTGCGCCACGGTGATCAGATCCGGAAGGGCAGCCATAAGTCT
This sequence comes from Bryobacteraceae bacterium, assembly GCA_049519475.1. Taxonomy (GTDB): domain Bacteria; phylum Acidobacteriota; class Terriglobia; order Bryobacterales; family Bryobacteraceae; genus PALSA-129. The sequence goes on from JBEKQS010000150.1 coordinate 9,438, forward strand.
TCCTCCCTGCTATTCTACGCAATAGGTGGGCTAATAAATCGGGAAGGCTCTCTGACGGATCGGCAGCGTGAGCAGCCTGACGCTCCGGCTTGACAAAACCCGGCCGGACCGAGATACTGACTGGGACTTCACCGATAGTCTATCCGGAGGTGTTCCGATGCGTTTGGCTCTGCGATCTTCTTGCTTGTTCCTGGCTGCGTGGGCGGCTTGCGCGCAACAGGACCGAATCACCGGTCCTATCGATACCACTCGAACCGCCGTTCTCAATGGCAACCGCAGTTCCAGGGCGTTGCCGCCGTACGATCGCGGCCCGGTGGACCCGGGGCAACTCATCAACGGCGTCACCCTGGTGTTCATGCGGACTGCCAGCCAGCAGGCGGCACTCGACCAACTGCTTGCGCAGCAGCAGGATCCCACTTCACCGAACTACCATAACTGGCTCACTCCGGAACAGTTTTCAGACCGTTTCGGACTCAGTTCGGTGGATTTGGCCAAGGTTACGGGATGGTTGCAATCGCAGGGTTTCAGCGTAGCTTACGAGGCGCGGAGCCGGACGTATGTGACAAGCAGCGGCACGGCCGCGCAAGTACAAGCCGCTTTCCACACGGAGCTGCACCGCTACCAGGTGGATGGGGAAACGCACTTCGCCAACAGCTCCGATCCCTCGATTCCCACGGCGCTCGAGCCGGTGGTGCTGGTGATCCAGGGGCTCGATGATTTCCGTCCGAAGGCTCCCGTACACCAGTTCAGCCCCAATTACACCGCCAACGGGACCCACTCCCTGGTGCCGGGGGATATCGCGACCATTTACGACATCAACCCGATCTATTCGGCGGGCATCACCGGAGGGGTCCCAATCGCGGTCATCGGCCAGTCCAACATCAATCTGTCCGATATCGCAACCTTCCGCAGCAGCATCGGGCTCTCCAATAACCCTCCCCAGATGGTGCTGGTGAAGGGATCCGCCGATCCTGGGATCGTCAAGGGCGATCAGGGGGAATCCACGCTGGATCTGGAGTACGCTGGCGGCATCGCTCAGAACGCCAGCATTCTGTTCGTGTATTCCACAAGCGTCGTCACTTCGGAGGAGTATGCCATCGACCAGAATCTGGCTCCCGTGATGACCTTGAGCTACGGCGAGTGTGAACCAGCGATCTCTTCGAGCCCGTCGAGCGCCACCGCCTATCGCTCTTTCGCGCAACAGGCCAACGCGCAAGGCATCACCTGGACGGCATCCACGGGAGACACGGGCGCAGCCGAATGCGATAACGGGGTTCAGATAGCGACTCACGGCCTGGCAGTCGAAATCCCCTCCAGCATACCGGAAGTGACCGCCGTGGGAGGAACCGAATTCAACGAGGGCGCCAACCTCAGCCAGTATTGGAGCGCCACCAACAATTCCACCACGAAGGCTTCCGCGTTGGGCTACATTCCGGAGATTGCATGGAACGACACGCAGCTTTCCATTGCCAACGGTGGCACCCTTTCCGCGACCGGAGGCGGCGCCAGCATTTTTTTCCCCAAGCCGGCATGGCAGGCCGGGACGGGAGTACCGAACGATGGCGCACGGGACGTGCCCGACGTTGCCTTCTCCGCGTCCGACTATCACGATCCCTACTACGTCTATCTCAACGGAGCAGCCACCTTCACGACTGGCGGAACGTCCGTATCGACGCCCATATTCGCCGGGGTTGTTAGCCTGCTAAATCAATATCTGATCAACAATCACGTCCAGTCCCAACCGGGCCTGGGCAACATCAACCCTACGCTTTACAGCCTGGCTGCAACCCCGACCAACAATGTCTTTCACGACATACTCTCGGGATCCAACAACATTGTGCCCTGCCAGTACGGCACTCCCAATTGCCCAGGCACCACCATGGGTTACAGCACCGGGCCGGGATACGACCTCGTCACCGGATGGGGTTCGGCCGACATCAACAATCTGTTCACGCACTGGCCGGGCCTGCCGGGGCAGGGTGCGGGCGCCACCGCAACCACTACTACCGTTAGCGCCAATCCCACCACCATTCTGATTAGCGGCACCACGGTGGTGACGGTCAACGTCACGGCAGCTTCCGGCTCGGTTGCGCCCAACGGCTCGGTATCGTTCAACGCCGGCACGAAGAACCTGGGGACCGCGACCCTTACGGGCTCGGGCTCGGTTGGCAGCGCGTCGCTGAAGGTCTATGGCAGCCAGTTGGCGGCGGGCGCCAACATCATCACGGTTTCATACGGCGGAAGCACGAATTTCAAGTACTCCTCGGGCTCCGTGACGGTGACCGTGACGGTCTCCACCACGGCTTCGGCCGTCATCCCTTCGGTGGTGCCCAATCCGGTGTATCAGCAGGCGGTCACCGGATGCCCTTTCGCTTTCACGGTCATTCTTACTGAGATCGCCGGCGTCCCGACCACTCTCACCGACTTTACGTTCGGCGGCAACGACTACGCGACATCCATTCCGACGTTTTTCGGCACCGCCAATATGCCTGCGCACGGAACGCTTTCGGCCGCATTGTGCGCCACGGTCCAAACGGTCCCTACCACGCTCACGCTGGGGTTCAGCGGCCAGGATGCGAGCGGGCAGACATGGACCCAGCAGATCGTCGTGCCATTCTATCCCGCGCAGGTATCGGCCTCCATGGCGCTTGCGAGCTTACCCGGCACGGAAGTGGAGAATCCGAAGGGGGATCCCAATTGCAGCTCCGACTACCCGTTCTTTCAGGAATTGGATCTGCAAGAACAGAACGGTTATGAGGTGTATTTGACCAAGTTTCTGGCGGGCGGCAACGATCTTTCCTCGGGGATTGCCGGCTGGTTCGGGTCCTTGCGGCTGGCTCCTTTGGGGGCGCTGCAAGCCGGCATCTGCTGGCAGTTGAACAGCACACCGGCCACGCTTACCTACGAGATTGATGGCGTGGATACGGGTGGCAATACCATCACTACCACCGCCTCGGTGGTTTTCAATCTTCCCGCGACGCAAAGCGGCGGAACGCTGGCGGCGTCCAAGAATTCGGTTAGCCTCAACGTGGCCGCGGGAGGGTCGGCTACCACAAGTGTGGGGGTCAACATTGCCTCCGGACAGACTTGGAGCGCTTCGCTGTTCCCCAACAATCAGAAGACCAGTTGGCTGGTGGTCTATCCGCAATCCGGCACGGGCCCCGGCACAGTGAACCTGGTGGCTACCGGCGGAAGCCTGGCCCCGGGCGCCTATATCGCTACGCTGGTAATACAATCCGTCAACACCATCCCGCAGTTCGTGAACGTCCCCATCACGTTTACCATCGGCGCATCCGGCAACATGAGCATCAGCAGCATTTCCAACTCGTTTTCCTACTCCGTGGCGTTCG